>NZ_JACHIU010000001.1:2790982-3105224 GCF_014207705.1 Sphaerisporangium rubeum | reverse complement strand
GGTGAGGATCACGCGCGCACCACCTCGGGGCCGGCGGAGGCGACCTCGGACGCCACCGCCGGGTCGACGCCGCTGTCGGTGATCACGACGTCGATCTCGGACAACGCGGCGAAACGGGACAGGTAGGTGTCACCGAACTTGGTGTGGTCGACCAGCAGGACGCTGCGGTTGGCGGCGTCGATCATGGCACGCTTGATGGCGGCCTCCGCCGGGTCGGGAGTGGTGAGCCCGCGGGCCGCCGAGCAGCCGTTGGCCGCCATGAAGGCGACATCCACGTTCAACCGGGACAGCGGCCGCAACCCCCAGTCGTCCACGGTGGCGAGTGTGCGGCCGCGCACCCGTCCGCCGAGCATGATCACACTGAGGTTGGCCCGCGTGGCGAGCACCGTGGCCAGCGGCGGCGAGTTCACGATCACCGTCAGCTCCCGGTCGGCCGGCAGTATCTGCACCAGCCGCCCCGTCGTGGACCCCGCGTCGATGATGATCGACCCGTCCTCCGGAAGCTCCGCCAGCGCCGCCTTCGCGATCCGCTCCTTCTCCGCCGTCATCACCTCGTCCCTCGCCGCGAGCGCCGGCTCGAACCCCAGCCGCTCCACCGGGATCGCCCCCCCATGCACCCGCCGCAACACACCCGCACGCTCAAGAACCGTCAGATCCCGACGAATCGTCTCCGTCGTCACCGAGAACTCCCCAGCCAGCGTCATCACATCGACCCGCCCGATCGCCCGCGCCTGCCGCAGAATCTCCTGCTGCCGCTCCTCGGCGTACATCGTGTTGATTCACCACCGTTTCCATTTGGTTTCGCCTTTGTTTATACCCGCGTACTCGCCGCCGTCAACCCTCACTCCCACACAAACCCCTCCACCTCCACACAAACCCACGCCCCTTTCCCACACGCCGAACACCACCCCACCTCCCGACCCCGAAATCACTGAGGTGGTCGCCGGAACGGAGACGATCGGTAGGGATCACTTCGGTACCGTCGCCGGGATGGAGGCGACCGGTAAGGATCGCTTCGGGACCGTCGCCGGCATGGAAGCGATCGGTAAGGATCGCTTCGGAACCGTCGCCGGCATGGAGACGATCGGTAAGGATCGCTTCGGGACCGTCGCCGGCATGGAGACGATCGGTAAGGATCGCTTCGGAACCGTCGCCGGGATGGAGGCGACCGGTAGGGATCGCTTCGAGACCTCGGTTCGGCCGGCTCCCATACCGGCCGGGCACCGGCATCCCCGCCTCGTGCAGGGCTGTTCTGTCCGGCGCCGGCGCGGCGGGACGTGGTGCGGTGAAGCCGGCGCCGTGGTGCGGCGATCAGCCGGGGCTCGTGGTCAGAGAGCGATGAGGCGGCGGTGGGCCGCGGTGATCTCGGGTTCGGAAAGGGAGGTGGCGCGGAGTGCCAGGGCGGCGGCGCCGGCGGCGGCCTGGCGCGAGACGAGCAGGGGACGGCCGGGGAGGGCCGCGCGGACGATGCCGGCCACAAGGGTGGGGTTGGTGAGGAGAGAGCCGGCGAGGACCACCGGGAGGGAAGGGTCGGGGGTCACCGCCTCCAGGGTATGGAGGAGGCACCGTGCGGCGTCGTCGAGGATGGCAAGGGCGACCTGGTCGCCTTCGCGGGCGGCGGCCTCCACGACCGGGCTGAGCAGGCCCAGGCGAGCGGGTTCACCGTCGTATACGGCGGCCACGATGGCCTGCGCCAGGGCCTCGCCTTCGAGTGCGCACTCCCCTGCCGAGGCGTCTGCCGCAAGACCACCCGAGGACGCCGATCGAGGAACACCTGAGAACACCGGTGCGGGAACATCCGAAGACGCCGGTGCAGGAGCATCCGAGGACGCCGGCGCAGGAACGTCGGACGGAGACCGGCCCGTTGGAGCATCGGCGGAGAACGGTGTCTCAGGAGCGGCGGCCGCGGACGCCGGCGGTTCCGGGACATCCGGTCGGGAGAACAGGGTCGGCAGGACGCGGCTGGTGAGGACCGTGGGAGCGCCGCGGCCGTCCAGGGCCGCGAGGGCGGACTGGACGGCGCGGCGGCCGATCCAGACCCCGGACCCCTCGTCCCCGAGGAGCCACCCATAGCCGTCGCCTCTGCGGACGATCTCGCGGTTCTCGATGCGGGCGGCCACGGCCCCGGTGCCGGCGACGAGGACGGCGCCGGAGGGCCCGGTGGTGGCCCCCGTGAAGGCCACCAGAACGTCGGGGACGACCACAGGATCACCTTGGAGACCGGCGGCACGCCAGGCCCAGCCGGAAAGCTCGCGAGCGACCCGCCGCCCCGCCTCACTGGCGCCTGCCAGCCCGAACACCCCGGCAGCGCTCAGTCCGCCCCCGTCCGGACCAGCCGGATCGGACGCCTCGGCACCAGGCCCGTCGAGACCACCGGAGGTGCCCGGGACGACCCCGGCGGCGACGAGCGCGCCGGTCAGTGCCCGGAGAAGGTTCGCACCGGGTGCGCGGGCCGAACGTGGATTGGCGCCGGCGGCGTGACCACGGCCGAGGACATCACCGGCGAGCGTGGCGACCACACAGCGGGTGCTCGTGCCACCGCCGTCCACTCCGATCACCAGCCGTACCGGCGAGCCCATGCTCCTCCTCGGACGGTCATCTTCGCGGAAGTATAGTCCGCTGGAGATTTTCGCCACCAGACCGGTGTCCAGGTAGCGACACACGACCGCACACGCCGACCAGGTGTGGGAGGCTGCCTCCGGGATCATGGGACGAGAGAAACGGAAGTGTCATGGAAGCCGACGGCGTGCCGGACACACCACCCGAGTTCGCCCCCAGCCCCTCCCCCGCAAGCACGCCGAAACCCCGGCCCCGCACCATGTCGAGTCCTTCACCCCGGATCCCCGGCACCCCCTCCACGAGCGCACCGGACACCCCCCGGCCCGACATCTCGAATACCGACCTCCACGGCGTCACAGACATCGCCTCCCACGACATGCCGGACCCCGCTCCTCCCGCCGTGTCCGGCGGCGCATCTCACGACGTGACAGGCACGACCCCCGCGCACATGGCCGACACCACGGCTCAGCGCGGCGGATATCGCGTGGCCCGTTGGATCACCGACGTGTTCGCTCCCCAGGTGCTGGTCATCGGCATGCCGCCGGTTGTCGGGCTGCTGTCGGACGGCTGGCGGGGAGCGGCGTGGGGTCTGGTCGCCTCGGCGCTGTGCGGCGGAGTCCCCGCCGCGGTGATCGCCGCCGGGGTGCGCTCCGGCCGCCTGGACTCCCACCACATCGTGGACCGCTCCCTGCGCACCCGCCCCCTGCTGGTGGCCGTGGCCGCCGTCCTCGCGGCCCTGGCACTGCTGTCCGTCCTCGGCGCCCCCACCCTGCTGCTCGCCACCGTAGGCGCCATGCTCGCCGGCCTCGCCGTGACCGTCCCCGTGACCCTGTGGTGGAAGATCTCCTTCCACGCCGCCGTCACCGCCGGCACCGTGGTCGTCTTCTCCCACGTCCTCCCCCCGACCCCCACCCTCGCAGCCGGCACCCTCATCACCGCCGCGGTCTGCTGGTCCAGAATCCGCGTCACCCACCACACCCTCCCCCAGGTCCTCGCAGGCGTAGCCGCCGGCGCCACCCCCGCCTGGCTCGTCCTCACCCTCGCCGGCACCTGACCCCGCCGCGAAGCCACCCCATCGGGGCTTCCCGGCGCAGCCTTGGTGGGCCCATCCCCTCGGCGCCGAGGGGATGAGCCTTTCAGTGCCAGGAGGGGAGGAGGTTCGGGTGGCGGGTCAGGGTGGGAGCGGTGGCCGGGGTTTGGTAGTGGTCCTGGATCACGCGGGTTATGGCGCCTAGGCGGTCGGCGCGGAGGTCGGTGGCGCTGAAGAAGATGTCGCCGGTTATCTCGGGGTGGGGGCGGTTGAGGGTCAGGTGGCGGGTGAGTTCTTCGGGGTTCTGCCAGACGGAGGGTTCGCCGGGGGCGCCGGAGCGGTAGGCGGGCTGGCCGATCCACAGAGCGGTGCCGGTGCCTTTGACCACGTCGGACCACCAGGGGACGAGTTTGGCGTAGTCGGCGGCGGGGAGGCCGATGTTCCAGTAGAGCTGGGGGGCCACGTAGTCGAGCCAGCCGGAGCGGATCCATTTGCGGGTGTCGGCGTACTGGTCGTCGTAGGACTGGGAGCCCTTGGTGTCGGAGCCCAGGGGGTCGGTGGTGGCGTTGCGCCAGATGCCGAAGGGGCTGATTCCCCACTGGACGTCGGGTTTGTCGCGGCGGACGCGGGTCGAGAGTTCCTGGACGAGGAGGTCGACGTTGTGGCGGCGCCAGGCGGCGCGGTCGGGGAAGCCGGTGCCGTGTTCGGCGTAGGCGCGGGTGTCGTCGAACTCCTGGCCCGCCAGGGGGTAGGGGTAGAAGTAGTCGTCGAAGTGGAGGCCGTCCACGTCGTACCGGGTGACGGCGTCCATGATGGCGTCCTGGACGAAGGCGCGGACCTCGGGGAGGCCGGGGTTGTAGTACAGGCCGTCGCCGTACGCGACACCCCACCCCGGCTCGCGCAGCAGCGGGTGACCGGCGGCGAGCGGGGTGTCGCGGCGCATGCTGACGCGGTAGGGGTTGAACCAGGCGTGGAAGGCGAGCCCGCGCTCGTGTGCGGCGTCCACCATGAACGCCAGCGGGTCGTAGCCGGGGTCGCGGCCCTGCACGCCGGTGAGGTACTGCGACCACGGCTCGTACGGCGAGGGCCAGAAGGCGTCCGCGGTGGGTCTGACCTGGACGAAGACCGAGTTGAGCTTGAGTGAGACCGCGAGGTCCATCCAGGAGGCGAACTCGTCGCGCTGGACGGCGGCCGGCAGTCCGGGTCGGGACGGCCAGTTGGAGTTCAGCACCGAGGAGAGCCACATGCCACGCATCCGCCGGTCACCGGCCGGCTCGGCGTCCGGCCGGGTGGCCGGCTCGGCGTCCGGGGGTATGTGCGACAGGGAGGCCCAGGCGGCCAGGGGTGTCAGGGCCGCGCCGGCGAGGCCGCCGAGGACGGCACGGCGGCCCATCAGGCGGTTCGGCCAGGAACCCTTACCGCCGGACATGACGGAAATCTTCCAGCTCATCGCACACCCCGAAGAGAATCGTCATCAGGCCGTGACCTTCCCGGGGGGTGAAAGAAGGAAATCTCCATAGAAGATACGCAAGACGGCAGAGGACTTCACCTCACACCGGCCCCAGAGGCACCACCGCCTCCGGCGATCACACCCGCCACGTAAAAACCCAGGAGGAGCCAAGACCGGTACGACCAGCCGACGCAGGGCCATCAGCAGGGATCGGGTGTGCAGGAAGCGGTCCTCGATGTGATGTGCGTCGCCGGAGCCCGTCCCGGCGATGATCACTACGGCGAGGACGGCACCGCACCGCATCGCCAAGCCCGACAAACACCGCGTGACCCTGATCTGTACGAACCACCATCACGACCGACGTGATCCGCACCGGCCACACTCATCAGGAAGCTCGACGCATGCCGCACAGTCCCGATCTCGACCGACTCGCCGCCGAGGTGCTCCAGGTGGGCTTCGGCGGGACCACGGCACCTGACTGGCTGCTGCGGCAGCTCGCGGAAGGGCTCGGGGGGGTCGTGCTGTTCGCTCGCAACGTTCCTCCGGACGGGGCGGCGGGGCTCATCACGAGGTTGCGGAGCGAGCGGCCTGAAGTGATCGTCGCGGTGGACGAGGAAGGCGGGTCGGTGACCCGGCTGCAGGCGGTGTCGGGGAGTTCCTGGCCCGGCAACGCCGCGCTCGGCGCGGTGGACGACGAGGACGTCACCGAGCGGACGGCCGCCGAGATCGGCCGCATGCTCGCCGCCACGGGAATCACGCTGGACTACGCGCCGGACGCCGACGTCAACGCCGACCCGGCCAATCCGGTGATCGGGATCCGCTCGTTCGGGGCCTTCGCCGGTCTGGTGGCACGCCATACGGCCGCCTGGGTGCGGGGGCTGCAGAGCGCGGGGGTCGCCGCCTGCGCCAAGCACTTCCCCGGTCACGGTGACACGATCACCGATTCCCATCTGGCGCTGCCGACGGTGCACGCCTCGCGTGAGCTGCTGGAACGGCGCGACCTGCCGCCGTTCCGCGCCGCCGTCGCGGCCGGTGCGCGGGCCGTCATGTGCGGCCACCTGCTCGTCCCGGCGCTCGACCCGGAACTGCCGGCCTCGCTGAGCCGCCGGGTGCTGACCGGTCTGCTGCGTGAGGAGCTGGGGTTCACCGGCATGGTGGTGACGGACGCCATCGAGATGCGGGCCGTCGCCGCCGTGTACCCGCCGGAGCGGATCGCGGTCCTCGCTCTCGCCGCCGGGGCCGACGCGATCTGCGCCGGCATCACCTCACCGGGAGGTGAGAGCGTCACGGCCCTGCGGGCCGGCATCGTGCGCGCGGTCCACGACGGTTCCCTTCCCGAGGAACGCCTGGCGGAGGCCGCGTCGCGGGTACGCGCGCTCTCCCACCGGCACGCCGAGAGCCCTGGTGGGACGGACGGCTTCGACGTGACGGACGGCCACGGCTTCGGTGTGTCGCGGCTCGGGCTGGAGACCGCGCGGCAGGCGCTGCGGGTGACGCCGGCCGGGGTGGCGCGGCCCGTGCTCGCGGTCGCGCCGCTGGTGGTGCGGATGACGGTCCGGCCGCATCAGGCGATCGGCGAGGTGGTGCAGTACGGACCCGGGGAGGCGCTCGGTGAGCGGCTGGCCGGCACGCGGACCGTGGATCTGCATCAGGGGGACGAACTCCCGGTGCTGCCGGAGGACCGGCCGGTGGTGATCGTCACGCATGACGCGCATCGGCACACGTGGATGCGGGACGTGCTCGCCGAGGCGCTGCGGCGGTGTCCCGGTGCGGTCGTGGTGGAGACGGGGCTGCCGGGACCGGCGCGGGGGGCCGTGTATCTGGCCACGCACGGGGACTCGCGGGTGTCGGCGCTGGCCGCGGCGGACTGGCTCACGACCTCCTGAACCACGCGCTGCGATGAGGTCGGCACGACCCATGATTGAGTAATGTGTCGGTAACAGATAAGGAACCCCCATGATCGACCCGCAGCGCTCGACCCCCGAGAACCTGGTCGCCCGGGTGCGGGCCGTGCTTCCGTCGCTGACGCCGTCCGCGCGGATCATCGCGCAGATGATCCTGGACGACCCCGGCACCGTCGCGGGAAGCACCATCACCGAGCTCAGCGCCACGTCGGCCGTCAGCGAGGCGACGATCGTGCGCACCGCCAGGGTCCTCGGGTTCTCCGGTTACGCGCAGCTCAGGCTGGCGCTCGCGGCGGCAGCGGCGGCGGCAGCGGCCACCCGGAACGGTCCGGACCGGCTGGTGCCGGGGGACCTCGCTCCCGACGACCCGCTGTGCGACGTGATCACCAAGGTGAGCCGGGCCGAGGCGCAGGCCATCGAGGACACCGCGGCGCAGCTGTCCCCCGAGCTGCTCGGCGAGGTGGTGGACGCCATCACGGCGGCACGCCGGGTGGACGTGTACGGGGTGGCGGCGTCGGGCCTCGTGGCGGCCGACATGGCGCAGAAGCTTCTGCGCATCGGGCTGCCGGCCCACGCGTTCACCGACGCGCATCTGGCACTGACCAGCGCCGTGCTGCTGCGGTCCGGCGACGTGGCGGTGGGGGTGAGCCGTACCGGCGAGACGCCGGACGTGCTGGAGCCGATGCGCCGCGCGCACCGGGCCGGCGCGACGACCGTGGCGATCACCAACAATCCGCGGTCGGCACTGGCGGAGCTGTGCACCCATGTGCTGATCTCCGCGGGCCGGGAGACGGCGTTCCGTCCCGGCGCGCTGGCGAGCAGGATCAGCCAGCTGCTCCTGGTGGACTACGTGTTCGTGGGGGTGGCGCAGCGGACTTCCGAGTCGTCCAACGAGGCCCTGCGCGCCACCCGCGACGCGGTGAACGAGTTCGTCGCCGAGTCCCGCCCCCGGTCCCGCCGCTCCCCGTGAGGGGAGCGGGCCGGTACGTCCCGGGTGGAGCGGACGATCCGCTCCTGGTGAGGAGAAGGGATCAGTGGGTTCGGGAGGAGCGGACGATCTTGGCGAGCATGGTGACCGCGAGGACCACCACGCCGATGATGAGGGCCCACTTGATCAGGCCGGTGATGATCCCGATGAGCGAGCCGAGCAGGAAGAACGCGACGACGACGGCCGCGATGACGAGAAGTATGCGTCCCATGTCCATGACGGTAGGCGGCCGGAGGCCCGCGTGGGGGCTCCGGCCGCCTGGTTCAGGGATGAGTCAGGGTCGGCCCTGAGGCAGGACCGGGGGGTCACGGGACGCCGGCCCGGGGGTGTCACAGGACGCCGGGCCGGCGTGTCACGGGACGGTGGGCCCGGGGGTGCCGCAGGACGGTGAACCGGGGGGTCACAGGACCGTGAGCCGGGGGTGTCACAGGACGGCGCAGCCGACCCGCAGGGGGATCCTCGGGGACCAGCGGCCGGAGGTGACGTCGTAGGCCTGCGCGTAGCCGTTGGCGGGACGGCCGGCGGCGGCGCAGTCGAACACGCCGGTCTTCTTGCCGAAGCTCGCGCCGGCGAAGCCGCTGTGCGCGGTGGCGTTCACGGTGCCCTGCCACAGCGTGCGGCCGGTGTCGAGCCGGATGTACAGCTTGACCTGGCCGAAGTTGTAGTGGTCGCCGCTGAGCTTGATGCGCGGGATGTCGTCGACCGAGGTGCTGGTCGAGGTGCCGTCGCCGTTGTCGCGCGGCGGCACGGTGTACCGGTTGACCCACAGGCGCGCGGACACCTTGCGGTCGGCGGCCAGGCCGTTGTCGGCGCGGACCTGGGCCCGTACGGCCGGGGTGACGCAGACGTCGTCGCCGTTGAAGGCCTCGCGCCAGACGTACCCCTGCACGCAGGTGTGGGGGCCGAAGGCGCCGGAGGTCCACTTGGCGGCCGCGGTGGCGTTCTCGGTGCGGGTGCGGTCGCGCACGCCGGAGGTGACGCAGACGTGGTCGGACGGACGGGCCTCGCGCCACACGTAGCCTTCCAGGCAGGTGTCGGGGCCGTAGTCGCCGCCGGCGGTCGCGGAGGCGGCGGGTGCGGTGACGGCCAGGCCGGCGCCGGCGAGGGTGGCGACGGCGGCGAGACCGAGCAGGGTGCGCTTCATGGTGCGCTCCGTTCTGTGAGTGCTTCCCGGCCCGGTCTGTCGCCGGGGGGCCTTGCACTCTCAGTGATACGGCGTGCCACCTGCACGTTCATTGACTCCGGCTTGCGTGCCGCGGCGGCAGGCGGATGCAAGTGCGCGCAAGAGACCTGCAAGCGCGGTCTACAGGGGAACGGCGAACACCACGCGGCGGCCCGCGAACTCGGTGAGGCTCCACAGCTGGCCGCGCTCGGCCCAGCAGGTGAGGTCCTCAGGGCCGATGGGCCACTTCTTGGCGACCGGCGCCTCGCCTGGCTTGGCCGTCAGAAGTGTGCCGTTGGACCGCGACGTGCCGGCCTGGCTGAGGTACCAGCGGCCCTTGTGGGACAGCCCGCCCTGGATCTTGGCGGCCGGCAGCGTGAAGGCCTCGGCGGCGCGCGCCACGCCGTCCTCGCCGGCGCGCAGCGTGCCGTCGGCGGCGAGCTGCCACCTGGCCACCCTGCCGTCCCGCTGCGGCGCCTCGTCGGCGGCGACGTACTCGCCGCTCACCAGGGTGTGCGGGGTGGTGGTGCGGTCGACGGCGGCGAACGAGAACCTGGCCGACCCCGAGGGGCCGGCGAGGATCCAGGAGTCGACCTGCGGCATCACGTAGCGGTAGCCGTAGGAGTGGTACTTGCCCTTCTGCAGCCCGACCTTGTCGTCGTCCCCCGCCACCTCGTAGATGTGCCGGGTGTCGAACACGCGCAGCCCGCGCGCGGTGTCGGGGACGTAGATCAGGTCGCCGTACCACGCGATGCCGCCGGCGTGGATGTTGACCGGCGTGTAGGTGTCGTCCTTCGGCGCGACCAGCAGGACGTGCCGGTACCTGGCCGTCGCGGTGTCCAGGAACGTCACCCTGACGCCGCGCTCCTCGGCGGCCCCCACCGGTTTCCAGTACCAGGTGACGGCGAGCGCCTTGGCGGCGGGGAGGCCGGCCTCCGAGCTGGAGGCGACACCCTGGGGGTACCAGTCGACGGTGTCGTTGTCGCCGGCGTTGAAGCAGTACCAGTCGGCGGGAAGCGGCCTCATGGTGCCGAAGGCCGCGGTGGAGCCTTTGCGCACGGCGGTGCGGTTGGCCTTGGCGAGCACGTCCTTGAGATCGCGCGCGGGGAGCTTTCCCGCGAGGGTCTGGACCGCGCGGGCGAGGTCGCGGGTGTTCCGGCGCAGGTGGAACGGTGCCGGGTCCGTCGCGGTCAACCGAGTCGCGGCCATAAATCAGTCCTTGTCGGGATCTGCCGGTGAATCAGGACAGTGTCCCCCATCCGCCGGTCCGATCACCGCTGTTTCCGACAAGACGGACGCAAAGAAGAGGGGCCGGGTACGGCGACGCGTACCCGGCCCCTGCCTGCGGGGGGATCAGCCCACCGAGCAGGCCGCCCCGTTGAGGGTGAAGCTCGACGGCGCCGCGTTGGAGCCGCTGTAGGTCCCCTGGAAGCCGATGGAGGTGTTGGCGCCGGGGGCGATGCTGCCGTTGTACGACATGTTGGTGGCCGTCACCGACGAGCCGCTCTGGTTGTAGGTCGCGCTCCAGCCGGAGGTGATCCGCTGGTTGCCGGGGAAGGTCCAGCCGAGCGTCCAGTTGTTCAGCGCGGAGCTGCCGGTGTTGGTGATGGTGATCGTGGCGGTGAAGCCGTCGCTCCACTGGCTGACCGAGTAGCCGACCCGGCAGGACCCGCCGCCGTTGCCGCCGCCGGAGGTGGTCACCGAGACGGCGTTGGAGGGTTGCGACATGTTGCCGGCCGCGTCCCTGGCCCGCACCGTGAACGAGTAGGTGGTGGAGGCGGACAGGCCCGACAGGGTGTACGACGTGCCGCCGACGCTGCCGACCGGCGTGGAGCCGCGGTAGATGTCGTAGGCGGTGACGCCGACGTTGTCACTGGAGCCGTTCCACGCCAGGGTCACGCTGCTGGAGGTGACGTTGGAGGCGCGCAGGTTGGACGGCGCGGTCGGCGCGCTGGTGTCGCCGCCACCGCCGGTGCCGACGCTGTAGGAGAAGTTGTTGACCGCGAGGCCCCGGCCGCCGACCCACGGCTCGAAGCCCGCCTGCACGCTGGTGAGGTACCAGGAGTTCTGGCCGTAGCCCCGGCTCACCGTGTCGTTCCAGAAGGTCGCCACGTTGAAGTCGATCGAGCTGGTCTGGGAGGTGCGCACGTAGGAGACGACGTTCCAGCCGATGTTGCCGAACCACACGTCCCAGGTGCCGCCGGCGAGGTTGACGGTGCCGACGCGGTTGCCGACCGGCTGCACGTTGCCGGTGTGCGCGAGCCACACCATGATCTCGGCGCCGGTGTTCTGGCCGTCGGTGCGGGACGTCGGGTCGAACCAGATGTCGTACGCGGCGTCGAAGACCCCGGCGGAGGAGGGGACCGACATGCTGACGCTGGTCCTGACGGTGGAGAAGCGGCTGTCGGTGACCCGCATGGGAAGGCTGCTGCCGCTGCTGCAGTTGGCGTAGTGGCAGCCCGCGTAGACGGCGGGGTACGACCCGGGTGCGCCGTTCTGCGGCTTGTTGTGGCTGGCCTCGGTGATGGTGAAGCCGGTGTTCGTGACGTTGATGCACTGGCGGGTGTCGTCACCCCAGTTGTTGTTGATGACGACGTAGCGGCCGCCGTTGATGGTGGTGGAGCCGTACTTCTCGCAGATGACCGTGTCCGCGCGGGACGGCCCGGCGATCGCCACCGACAACAGGACCGAGCCGAGGGCCGCGATGACGGCCGTCAGGACCCGTAGAGCATGACGTTTCATGAGGACTCCGGAGGGGGGGACGTCTGTGGGAGCGCTCCCAATCACTCGCGACAGTAGGACGGCACCGCGTGCCGCGCACAGAGCCCTCCCGGCCCTCCCGGTGGAGACAGACCGCTGACCTGGCCTTTGACCTGCGTAAAAGCTGAAAGTTTCAGCCGCGTTACGGGGAGACCGCGCGCCGTCCCTCCACCGCGGCCTTGGCCACGTTGCGCGCCATGCTGCCGAAGATCAACCCGTGGAACGGGTAGACCCCCCACCAGTACAAGTGGCCGAGCAGGCCGCGCGGATGGAAGAGTGCCCGCTGACCGTACACCGTGCGGCCGTCCTGGTCACGGCACGACAGCTCCAGCCACGCCAGGCCCGGCAGGCGCATCTCGGCGCGCAGCCGCAGCAGACGGCCCGGTTCGATCTCCTCCACCCGCCAGAAGTCCAGCGCGTCCCCCACCCGTAGCCGGCCGGGGTCGCGCCGGCCGCGGCGCAGGCCCACTCCCCCGGCGAAACGGTCGAGCAGCCCGCGCACCTCCCATGCCAGCGGCATCGAGTACCAGCCCTGCTCGCCGCCGATCCCCTCGATGACCCGCCACAGCGCCTCGGGGGGAGCGTCCACGTCCGCCGAGCGCTCGTCCACGTACAGGCTGCCGCCGGACCAGCCGGGATCGGTCGGCAGGGGGTCGCTCGGCGCGCCGGGGGTGGCGGCCGAGGACCAGCGGGTCGCGACGTCGGCCTCCTTGATGCGGTGCAGCGCCAGGCGTACCGCCTCGCGGAACCCGACCAGGCCGCCGGGAGGGTCGGGGACGTACCGTGCGATGTCGTGCTCGTGGCAGACCGCCTCCTCGCGCAGCGACTCCACCAGGGGACGGGCCACCCCGGCCGGCACGGGGGTGACCAGGCCCACCCAGTGACTGGACAGGCCGGGGGTGAGCAGCGGCACCGGGATGATCCAGCGTGGCGGCAGGCCGGCCTCGGCGGCGTAGCCACGCATCATGCCGGCGTACGTGAGGACCTCGGGGCCGCCGATGTCGAAGCCGCGGCTCACCTCCGGCGGGATGTCCAGCGCGCCGACGAGGTAGCGCAGCACGTCGCGGATGGCGATGGGCTGGGTGCGGGTGGCGACCCATTTGGGGGTGGTCATCACGGGGAGGCGTTCGGTGAGGTGCCGCAGCATCTCGAACGACACCGACCCCGAGCCGATGATCACCGAGGCGCGCAGCGCGACCACCGGCACCCCGGAGCCGAGCAGGATCCGTTCCACCTCGGCCCGTGACCGCATGTGCGCGGACGTCCGCACCCCCGCCTCGCCGCCGTGCCGGTCCACCGGCGTGAGCCCGCCGAGGTAGACGATCCGCCGTACGCCGGCCTCCTTGGCGGCGGCGGCGAACGTGCGCGCGGCGCGGCGGTCGCGTCCGGCGAAGTCCCGGCCCGAGCCCATGGTGTGGATCAGGTAGTAGGCCGCGTCCACGCCGCCGAGGGCCGCGCGGGTCGCCTCGAAGTCGGCGGCGTCGGCCTCGGCGACCTCCACCCGGTCACGCCACATCTGGTCGCGCAGCCGGCCCGCCGAGCGCGCCATGCACCGCACCTCGTGCCCCGCCTTGAGCAGCTCGGGCACCAGGCGTCCGCCGATGTAGCCGGTCGCGCCGGTCACCAGACACCTCATGCGTCCTCCCTGTCCTCCCCCTTCGTACGGCATGCCTACCCGGTTGCGGGGAAGGGACCGGAATGATCTCGGACGAGATCCGGTTGCCGAGATCACCGAGGTTGAGACGGATTCATATAGCAGGAGGTTGAGGGCCATGGCGCAGCAGTTCCTCTTCGGCCAGGAGCACGTCGACAAGTACCGGGAGACCGACGGGCAGGAGGGGCACGACTGGCAGGGCACCACCGTGCTGCTCCTGACCACCACCGGACGCAAGAGCGGCCGGTCCATCACTACGCCGCTGATCTACCAGAAGCACGGCGACGACTACGTGGTGGTGGCCTCCAAGGGAGGGGCCCCCGACTCGCCGCACTGGTACCACAACCTGGTCGCCGACCCCCAGGTCGAGGTGCAGGTCCTCGGTGACAGGTTCGCCGCCAACGCGCGCACCGCGGGCCCGGACGAGAAGCCGGAGCTGTGGCGGCTGATGACCGCCACCTGGCCCCAGTACGACGAGTACCAGACCAAGACCGACCGGCCGATCCCGGTGGTCGTGCTGGAGCGCACCGGCTCCTGACCTTGGCCCGGCCCCGCGCCGTTTGCCACAATGGCGGCGCGGGAGGGCCGGACACGGGACTCCCGGCCGCCCCGGACCCGCCGGGACGGCGCGGCGGCCAGGGAGGCTCCATGAGCGGCGGCGGCGACCGCACGGCCGAGATCATGATCGCGGAGGCCAGGAAGGCCTTCTGGGTGATGGTCGGCTTCCTGGCCTTCATCTGGGTCGTCCAGATCTTCAACGCGTTGTCGGGCTACCTGCTCAGCCGCGCGTTCGGCATCGTGGCGCGCGATCCGGGAGCGCTGGCCGGCGTGGTGACCGCGCCGTTCCTGCACTGGAGCTGGGGACATATCGAGGGCAACTCGGGCCCGTTGTTCGTGTTCGGCTTCCTCGCCGCCTACCGCGGGGTCGTGCGGTTCCTCGGCGTGACCGCGCTGATCGCGGTGACGAGCGGCCTCGGCGTGTGGTTCGTCGCCGGGCCCGGCACCGTGACGGCCGGCGCGAGCGGCGTGGTCTTCGGGTACTTCGGCTACATCCTGGTGCGCGGCGTCTTCGACCGGCACACCATCGACATCGTGGTCGGCCTGGTGATGGGCCTGTGTTTCGCCTACCAGTTCACCGGCCTGCTGCCGTCCGACGGTTTCAGCTGGCAGGGCCACCTGTTCGGGTTCGCCGGCGGCATCCTCGGCGGCTGGCTGTTCCGTGAGCGGCGGGTGCGTCCGGCGGCCGGCCCCCGCCAGGTCGCCGGTCCCGCCGCGAGAGGCGTCGCCGGTCCTGCCCCGGGGAGCGCCGGCGGACCCGCCACGTCCGCCGACCCCTCCCGCGCGGCCCTGATCAAGGAGCTCGACGACCTCGGGTTGTGAGCCTCACCACGGGATGTTCCCCTCGTCGTCCATGTAGGCGCCGCTCGGGCCGTCGCCGGGGAGCAGCGCCAGCCGTACGGCGATCGCCGCGCCTTGCGCCGCGGTGCGGTGGCCGGTGTGCTGGTTGAGGTCGGTCGCGCAGTACCCGGGGTCGGCGGCGTTGACCTTGATGGTGGTGTCGCGCAGCTCCTTGGCGTAGGCCAGGGTGACCATGTTGAGCGCGGCCTTGGAGGAGTTGTACGTCATCAGGTTCAGGTCGAAGTACGGCGAGGACGGGTCGGAGCCCAGGGTGAGGGACCCGAGGCCGCTGGACATGTTCACGATCCTCGCGGCCGGCGCGCGGCGCAGCAGCGGCATCATGGCGTTGGTGACGGCCACCACGCCGAACACGTTCGTCTCGTAGGTCGCGCGCAGCACCTCCAGCGGGGTGGCGCTCGGCCGGATGTCGTCCTGGGGGACGATGACGCCGGCGTTGTTGACCAGGATGTCCAGCGTGCCGTACTCCTCCTCGATCCAGGCGGCGGCGGCCTTCACCGAGTCCTCCGAGGTGACGTCCAGCCGGACGTGCCTCGCGCCGAGCCTTTCCGCCGCCGCGCGGCCTCGCTCCTCGTCGCGGGCCCCGATCAGCACCGTGACACCCCGTCCGCTCAGCTCCTTGGCGATCTCGAAGCCGATTCCCTTGTTCGCTCCGGTGATCAGTGCGTTCGTCATGCCGACCACCCTGCTGCGGGCCGCGCGGCCCGAGGAGAGAACTCCCGGCCCTGGTACCGGCGGTACCACCATGCGCCGTGAGGTGGGATCGGCGGTACCACCCACGGGGGCCGCGCGGACGCCATGCTGGGTACATGAACCGTGAGGATCTGGCCGGGTTCCTGCGCGACCGCCGCGCCAAGGTGCGGCCGTACGACGTGGGGCTCCCCGACGGGGGACGCAGGCGCACGCCGGGGCTGCGGCGGCAGGAGGTCGCGCAGCTCGCCGGGATGTCGGTGGACTACTACATCAGGCTGGAGCAGGCCAGGGGCCCCGTGCCGTCCCGGCAGGTGCTGAACGCGCTCAGCCGGGCCCTGATGCTCACCACCGACGAGCGGGCCCATCTGTACAACCTGGCGTGTCCCACGCCGCTGCGTCCCGCCGCCGGACCGAGGCAGGACGTGCCACCCGGCATCCGGCGGCTGCTCGCGCAGATGACGGACGTCCCGGCGTACGTCGTGGACGCGCGGTACGAGATCCTCGCGTGGAACGCGCTGGCGTCCGCGCTGATGGGAGACCTGGAGTCGGTGCCGGCCGACCGCCGCAACGTGGTGCGGTGGGTGTTCACCTCGCCGTCCCTGCGTGAGCACATGGCGAGCGAGGAGAAGAGCCGTTTCGCACGGCTGTGCGTGGCGGACCTGCGGGCCGCCGCGGCGCGGTACCCCGAGGACAAGGGGATCGGCGACCTGGTGGCCGAGATGCGCGCGGTGAGCCCGGAGTTCGCGGCGCTGTGGGCCGCGCACGAGGTGGCGGTGCGGCGCGACCAGCCGAAACGGCTGGAGCATCCCCTGGTGGGGCCGCTGGACGTGGTGTGCCAGGTGCTGGACGTCCCCGACCGGGACCAGCGCCTCGTGGTGTACACCGTGGAGCCCGGCTCGCCGTCCATGCGCGCGCTGCGGCGGCTGCGGGAGATGACGGAGGCCGGGGTCCCCCCGGTGGTGTGCATGCCGGGGCCGGCGATGGAGCCGGCCGTCCGCGAGGCGGCCCGGCGGGGACCGTCCTGAGACCCCTCGGGCCACCGCGATCGGGAACCGTCGTCCACAGGGTGGCTGGACCATCGCGCGGACTTCGGCACTATTGACGTGTGAGCCTCCTGGAGAACCTTCCCGAGACCCCGGACCCCGACGCGCTGTTCGAGGCGTTCACCGAGTGGAACGCCGGACGCGGCCTGACGCTGTACCCGGCGCAGGAGGAGGCGCTGATCGAGGTCGTCTCCGGCAACAACGTGATCCTCGCGACGCCGACCGGGTCCGGCAAGAGCCTGGTCGCGGCGGGGGCCCACTTCGCGGCGCTCGCCGCCGGGAGGCGCACGTTCTACACCGCGCCGATCAAGGCGCTGGTGTCGGAGAAGTTCTTCGATCTGTGCGCGGTGTTCGGCACCGAGAACGTCGGCATGATGACCGGCGACGCGGCGGTCAACGCGACCGCGCCGATCATCTGCTGCACGGCCGAGATCCTCGCCTACATCGCGCTGCGCGACGGCGCGCGGGCCGACGTGGGTCAGGTCGTGATGGACGAGTTCCACTTCTACGCCGAGCCGGACCGCGGCTGGGCCTGGCAGGTGCCGCTCCTTGAGCTGCCGCAGGCGCAGTTCGTCCTGATGTCGGCGACTCTCGGGGACGTGACGCGGTTCGAGGCCGACCTGACGCGGCGCACCGGCCGCGAGACGGCGGTGGTCCGCTCGGCGACCCGGCCGGTGCCGCTGTACTACAGCTACCGTGTCACGCCGCTGCACGAGACGCTGGAGGAGCTGCTGTCCACCGGGTCCGCGCCGGTGTACGTCGTGCACTTCACGCAGGCGGCGGCCATGGAGCGCGCGCAGGCACTGATGAGCGTCAACATGTCGACCAAGGCCGAGAAGGAAGCCATCGCGGCGCTGATCGGCCACTTCCGGTTCACCACCAAGTTCGGCAAGGCGCTGTCGCGGCTGGTGCGGCACGGCATCGGGGTGCACCACGCCGGCATGCTGCCGAAGTACCGGCGGCTGGTGGAGCGGCTGGCGCAGGCCGGGCTGCTCAAGGTCATCTGTGGCACCGACACGCTCGGCGTCGGGGTGAACGTCCCGATCCGCACCGTGCTGTTCACCGCGCTCAGCAAGTACGACGGCAACCGCGTGCGGCTGCTGCGGGCCCGCGAGTTCCACCAGATCGCCGGCCGCGCCGGCCGCGCCGGGTTCGACACCCTCGGGTACGTCGTGTGCCAGGCCCCCGACCACGTCGTGGAGAACGAGAAGGCGCTGGCCAAGGCCGGGGACGATCCCAAGAAGCGGCGGCGGGTGGTGCGCAAGAAGGCGCCTGAGGGGTTCGTGGCGTGGAGCGAGGAGACGTTCGAGCGGCTGCAGAAGGCCGAGCCCGAGCAGCTGACGTCCCGGTTCAAGGTCAGCAACGCCATGCTGCTCGCGGTGATCAACCGGCCGGGTGACTGCTACGCGGCGATGAAGCAGCTGCTCACCGACAACCACGAGGACCGCAGGGCCCAGCGCCGCCACATCAGCCACGCCATCGCGATCTACCGGTCCCTGCTGGCCGGCGGGGTCGTCGAGACGCTGCGCGAGCCGGACGAGCAGGGCCGCCGCGCGCGGCTCACCGTGGACCTGCAGGAGGACTTCGCGCTCAACCAGGCACTGTCGACGTTCGCGCTGGCGTCCTTCGAGCTGCTGGACGCCGGGTCGCCGACCTACCCCCTGGACGTGGTGTCCATCGTGGAGTCCACGCTGGACGATCCCCGGCAGATCCTGCACTCCCAGCTCAACAAGGCGCGCGGCGAGGCCGTGGCCCAGATGAAGGCCGACGGCGTCGAGTACGAGGAGCGCATGGAGCTGCTCACCGAGGTGACCTACCCCATGCCGCTGCAGGAGCTGCTGTTCGGCGCGTACGAGACCTACCGCCGCGGTCACCCCTGGGTCGGCGACCACGCCGTCAGCCCCAAGTCGGTGGTGCGCGACATGTACGAGCGCGCCATGACCTTCGGCGAGTACGTGCAGTACTACGAGCTGGCCCGCTCCGAAGGCGCCGTGCTGCGGTACCTCGCCGACGCCTACCGCACCCTGAGCCGCACCGTCCCCGACCACATGAAGACCGAGGAGCTGCACGACCTCATCGAGTGGCTCGGCGAGCTGGTCCGGCAGGTCGACTCCAGCCTCCTCGACGAGTGGGAGAAACTCCAGAACCCGGCCGACGAGGCGCTCGACCGTCCCGAGGAGGAGACGACCCGGCCGGTCACGGCCAACCGCCGCGCCTTCAGGGTCCTCGTGCGCAACGCCATGTTCCGCCTGGTCGAGCTGGCCGCGCGCGAGCGGTACGACGACCTGGAGGCCGCGGCGGACATCGACTGGGAGGAGCCGCTGGCGGCCTACTTCGAGGAGCACGACGAGATCCGCACCGGTCCCGACGCGCGCGGGCCGGCGCTGCTGATGATCGAGGAGGACGAGCATCTGTGGAACGTCCGCCAGATCATCGACGACCCGGCCGGCCATCACGACTGGGCCATCACGGCCCAGGTCGACCTCGCCGCCTCCGACGAGGAGGGCCAGGCCGTGATCCACGTGACCGGGCTGTCCCGGTTGTGAGCCGCCGCGGCGGCACGTCAGCCGCCTGAGACGTCCAGCTCGGCGTCCACCGGCACGGTGCGGGCCTCGGGGTCGTCGAGCCAGCCCTCGGGGAGGTGGACGCGGGTACGGCCGCCTGACGCGCCGCGGGGGCCGTCGGCTGCGTGGCCCGGCCACGGCTGCTCAGCCGGCAGGCGCGCGAGATGGGCTTCCAGCTCGGCGAGAGTGCTCGCGGTGGCGAGGGAGCGGCGCAGCTCGGTGCCGACGGTGAAGCCCTTGAGGTACCAGCCGACGTGTTTGCGGAAGTCCAGCACGCCGTGCGGCTCGCGGCCGAAGCACTCCACCAGCAGGTGCGCGTGGCGGGCCATGGTGGCGGCGACCTCACCGAGAGTGGGGGCCGCGGCGGCGTCGCCGCCGTCGAACACCTCGTTCAGGTCGCGGAACAGCCAGGGACGGCCGAGGCAGCCCCGGCCGATCACGACGCCGTCGCAGCCGGTGCGGTCCATCATGCGCAGCGCGTCGGCGGCGGTCCAGATGTCGCCGTTGCCGAGCACCGGGATCTCCGGCACGGCGTCCTTGAGCCGCGCGATGGCGTCCCAGTCGGCCACGCCGCCGTAGTGCTGCACCGCCGTGCGGCCGTGCAGCGTGATCGCACTCAGCCCCTCCTCCACGGCGATCCGGCCGGCAGCCAGGTAGGTCAAGTGGTCGTCGTCGATGCCTTTGCGCATCTTCATGGTCACCGGCAGCGTGCCGGCGCCGGCCACCGCGGCCCGCAGCACGGCCCGCAGCAGTTCGCGTTTGTACGGCAGCGCCGCACCGCCGCCGCGCCGCGTGACCTTCGGCACCGGGCAACCGAAGTTCAGGTCGACGTGGTCGGCCAGCCCTTCCTCGGCGACGACGCGCACGGCCCGGCCGACGGTCTCGGGGTCGACGCCGTACAACTGGAGGCTGCGCGGCGTCTCGTCCCTCCCGAAGCGGATCATCGCCATCGTCTTCGGGTTCCGCTCGACCAGCGCTCTGCTGGTGATCATCTCGGAGACGTACAGCCCGCCGCCCTGCTCACGGCACAGCTCACGGAAGGGGCCGTTGGTGACCCCCGCCATCGGCGCAAGCACCACAGGAGGCCACACATCTATCGCGCCTATCTTCACCCGGTCCTTTCTACCCGAACCCGAACCAGGCTTGTTCCCCAGCCCAAACACGGCTGCACCATCTTCCGCGCCGTCCACCGCCGGCTCCCCCATCGATCTCCGCGAACCGCTCCATGCTTCCAAAATCCCCCGTTTTCCAGGTGATTCTTCCCTCAACCGGGAGGAGCGACCCGCACCACCCCTGCCGTGAGCGTGACCCGCGTCACCCGCCGCACCGCCACCGGCCGTCTGTGGCTACCCTGAAGGCACAGGCCGCCTTACCTGACACTTCGACAGACCGGAGGCCGGCGGATGCTCCTGCGCCTGCGAATCACCCTCCCGGACCGGCCGGGGTCGCTCGGCCAGGTCACCCGCGTGCTCGGCGTCGCCGGCGCCGACATCATCCAGCTCACCGTGCTGGAACGCGGTGAGGGCCGCGCCGTCGACGACCTCACCGTCCACTGGCCCGACTCCGCCACCCGCCAGACCCTCGCCGACGCGCTGGAGGCCGTCCCCGGCATCAGCGTCGAAGGCGTCTGGGCCACCCGCGAGGCCCCCGGCACCTATCCCGAGCTCGAAGTCCTGAAATACATCACCACCGCCGGAGACCGCGCGCTCGCCACCCTGATCGACTCCCTGCCGGTCCTGTTCAGCGCCGACTGGGCCGCCGTCGCCACCGAACGGCCTCCGCGCACCGTCGCGCACAAGAGCTGGCGGGCCCCCGAGGAGATCACCTTCCCCGCCGTGACCCCGCCGCGTCCCCAGGCCATGACCATGGACGACGGCCTCCACGTCATCGCCGCACCTCTCCCCCCGCTGGCCCTGACCTTCGTGCTGGCCCGCGCCGACGGCCCGCCGTTCCACCGCATCGAGGTCCACCGCCTGACCAGGATCCTGGAGATCTTCCTCACCCTCCCCGCCTTGGAGCGCAGCGTCTCGCGCACCTTCCGAGGCTCCAGAACCGGCTAGATCACCGCCACGACCCGCGCCGGTTAGGCACAACTACGAAACTCCGATAGAGTTCCATCCCGTCGCCGAGTCCGACTCCGGCCCAGGCGATGACACGCGGACGTGGCTCAGCTGGTAGAGCATCACCTTGCCAAGGTGAGGGTCGCGGGTTCGAATCCCGTCGTCCGCTCGGAGAGATCCAACCCGGTGGAGTGGCCGAGAGGCGAGGCAGCGGCCTGCAAAGCCGCGTACACGGGTTCAAATCCCGTCTCCACCTCAACCCCCCGCGAGGGGCAGTTCCGGGGCGATTAGCTCAGTGGGAGAGCGCTACCTTGACACGGTAGAGGCCACTGGTTCAATCCCAGTATCGCCCACCACTCATGCGGCCCCCACCGGGAAGCGGCACCCGTGAACAGCGTCCCGCCTCCGTCTCCGGGTCGCCACCGTCCAGCGCTCCCTGCACCGCCGCCGGCAGGATACGCGGTGCCGTACGAGGAGCTCAGGAGCTCGGCGAACGGTGTGTCCGTCTACCGGAAGGTCCGTGAGCGCATGGCGAGGGGAAATCCGGTGGCTGTGCCGGTGGCCGGTGGCTAGGCTGCCGGTTGTGATCGACTCGATTCGTCTGCGCCGCGCCTGAGGCGGCGTGACTTGCCGGGTCCACTCGTGGGTCGGGTGGACCCCTTCTGACGACCCCGTCGCGGGGTGTCTCCTGCGCGCCGCCTGAGTGTGTCCACTCGGGATCAGGCAGGACGAAAAAGTATGCGTACTGGTCAGCACATCATCATGGTCGGCTGCACCGCGCCGAGCCATATCTATCCCTCCCTGGGGGTCGTCAGGGAACTCGTCGACCGGGGACACCGGGTCAGCTACGTCGTCGGGGAGCCGCTGCGCGAGCTGGTGGCCGGCACCGGAGCCGAGGTGGTGGCGCATCCGTCGCGGCTGCCGCTCGGCGACGAGGCGTGGCCGCAGGACCCCGCCGACGCGATGCGGGTGTTCCTGGACGAGGCGGTCGCGGTGTTCCCGGGGCTGACCGAGAGGTTCGACGGGGATCGGCCCGATCTGATCCTCTACGACATCGGCGGGCTCGCCGGGCCGGTGCTCGGGGTGCGGTACGGCGTCACGGCCGTGCAGCTCTCCCCCACCTATGTGGCGTGGGAGGGGTACGAGGCCGACATGGCGGAGGTGATGGCCGCGATCCGGGGGTCGGCGCCGGGGAAGGCGTATCACGCGGCGTTCGGCGGGTGGCTCCGGGAGAACGGGATCGGCACCGACGCCTGGGAGTGGCTCGGGTCACCCGGGGACGTGATCGCGCTGATCCCGCGGGTCATGCAGCCGTACGCGGAGAAGGTCCCGCCACGGGTGCGGTTCGCGGGGCCGTGCCTGGATCCGGCGCGGGTCGCGGAGAGTGCGTGGGTGCCGCCTCGGGACGGCCGGCGGGTGCTGCTCGTCTCGTTCGGGACGGCCTACACCGAGCAGCCGCACGTCTACCGGGCCTGCTTCGAGGCGTTCGCGGGGTCGGACTGGCATGTGGTGATGGCGATCGGGGACCGGGTCGACCCCGCCGTCCTCGGGACGCCGCCTCCGGGGGTCGAGGTGCACCGCAGGGTGCCGCAGCCGGCCGTGCTGGAGGTGGCGTCGGCGTTCGTCACGCACGCCGGCATGGGGAGCTGCGCGGAGTCGCTCTGGTACGGGGTCCCGACCGTGGCGATCCCGCAGGCCGTGGACCAGTTCGGGAACGCCGAGCGGCTGGAGGAGCTCGGCGTGGGGGTCCGGCTTCCCGGTGACCGGGTCGACGCGGTGACCTTGCGGGAGGCGGTGGAACACGTGGCGGGCTCGGCGGACGTCGCGGCCCGTGTGGCGGACCTGCGGGCCGCCGTACGAGCGGAAGGCGGGATCGGCCGGGCCGTGGCGGCCGTGGAGTCGTTCATGACCTGACCGGACCGCCACCGGCCCGTCCCGGACGGCGGGCCGGTGGCGGCGGGCCGGTGGGGAGCGCCTCTGGCGGGGTGGTGGCGGGAAAAATGCGATGCCGTGGCGGGGGTGGGTTCGGGAGCATGGAGGGATGACTATCGCTTACCAGCCGTTCCGGTGGGATCTGGTGCGGCGGGATCAGCTCGGTGGGTTGCTGGACGGTGTTCCCGAGGCGGAGCCGCCTTTTCTGGAGGCGAT
This sequence comes from Sphaerisporangium rubeum, assembly GCF_014207705.1. Lineage (NCBI taxonomy): Bacteria > Bacillati > Actinomycetota > Actinomycetes > Streptosporangiales > Streptosporangiaceae > Sphaerisporangium > Sphaerisporangium rubeum. Next base: position 3,081,793 of record NZ_JACHIU010000001.1, on the reverse strand, counting down.
GGCCGAGTGCGCGGCGAAGGTGCTGGCGCGCAGTGGTGACGGGGATCTGTACTTCGTGGGGAGGTCCGGTGACAGTGTCTTCGACCTGTTGTCGGGGGTGCTCGCCGGGTCGTCGCGGCCGAGGCGGGTGCGGCTGCTGCCGTTCGCGTACCGGTACGAGACTCCGCTGCGGCCCTACGAGGTGCGGCAGTTGCGGGTCAACCTGGAGGCGATGGGGGTGAGCCCGTACAAGCTGGCGCGACGGTCCCGGCCGATGGTGTTCGCCGACCTGGTGTACGGCGGCGAGACGTTCGGGAACCTGTACGAACTGCTGCGGGACTGGATCGAGGAGGAGGGGGAGCAGTGGGACGTGATCCGGCTCAAGCTGCGGTTCCTCGGGGTCACCATCAGGCAGCGGACCAGCCCGAAGGCGTGGCGCTGGTGGCAGGACGCCGATTGGACGCGCGACCTGCCGAGGACCGCCGTCGTCAACGTGTCCCTGCCTTTCCCGGTGTGGGTGTACCTCGGGAACCAGCAGGAGAAGATCGCGCCGTCGTTCCGGCGCGCGTCCTGGGGTGACGAAGAGATCACCGGGCCGAGGCACACCAAGGAGGTCAGGGAGGCGCTGGCCGAAGCGGTGGCGTACGTCGAGCGGGGCCGGTCCCCGCAGGTGCGGGCCGCGGTGGCACGGCATCTGACCACCGAGCCGGCCTTCGCGCAGCCGTGGCTGCGGCGGCTGGCCCGCGAGATCCGCACGGGATCGCCGTGACGGCCGGCGCCGGAGGTCGCGCGCATGGCTCCGGGTGCCGGCCCGGGTGGCCGGTCAGCGGTCGCCGGGGGTGTCCAGCCGCGCGGACAGGCGTTTGGGGGCGATGAGGCGGTAGCTGTCCTCGATGAGCTCGGCGAGCTCCGGCCAGTCCTGGCCGGTGTCGAGGCGAGCGCCGACCCAGCCTTTGGCGCCGACGTACGCGGGGACGAAGTAGCGGTCCGGAGCGGAGGAGACCAGGGCCTCCTGGATGCCGGGGGCGGCCTTGAAGGTCATGGTGGCGCCGTCCTCACTGGTCATCACGAACAGTTTGTCGCGGACGCGGAACGACGGGGCGGTGTGGCCGCCGAAGGGCTTCTCCACGGCCTCCGGGAGGGCCAGGCAGATCTCTCGTACGCGTGCCAGGACGTCGTCGTCGCGCATGGCGGCCTCCCGTTTCCTCGGCGTTCACGAGGACCCTAGGGGAAGGGACCGACAGAACGGTGGCGTGGGTACGGCCGGCGGTGGGATCATGGCGGGGCGATGGGGACTTCCGGTGAGGATCGGCTGGCGGCGTTCGGTGCGCGGCTGGTCGAGGTGCACGACGCGTTACGGGACGAGCTCGACCGGTTGCGGGACGAGGCCGGGGCTCATCTGGCGGGCCGGGGGAAGCGGTCACGGGACCTGCGCGCGCACTGCCTGGCGTTCTGCGCGGCGGTCGAGCGACATCACACCGGTGAGGACGACGGCGCGTTCCCCGAGCTGGCGCGCGGCCATCCGCGGCTGCGGCCGGTGATCGAGCGGCTCGAACACGACCACACGATGGTGGCGGGCCTGCTGCGGCGCATGGAGGCCCTGCTCGACGGGGTCGCGCCGCCGGTGCCGGAGACGCAGGCACGCGAGGTGCTCGGCGAGCTGGACGGGCTGGCGGCGATCCTGGAGTCGCACTTCTCGTACGAGGAGCGGCAGATCGCGGCGGCGCTCGACACGCTGCGCGTCCCGGCGTGGACCGAGGTCACCCCGGCCTTCCTGCGGGTGCCGGGTGACGAGGAGACCGGCGGCTGACCTGACGACTCGCGCGGCGCGACCCGGCGAGGACGGCGGGCCGGCCGGGGTCGTTCAGGCGGTCTCGGTGGCCGGCTCGGACGGCGCGGGGCGGGTGGCGCGGCGGCGGGCGATCAGGCGGCGGCCGAGGGCCTGGCCGGGACGTTCGACGAGGCGGTGGGTGACGGTGGCGGCCAGCAGGACGGCCGTGGTGAACAGGGCCGCCATGGTGAGCTGGATGTGCAGGGGTGCGGCGCGCAGGTCGCCGGTGAGCTCGACGAAGTACTTCAGCAGCGGGTGGTGCAGCAGGTAGACCGAGTAGCTGACCGCGCCGAGCCACACCAGCGCACGCGGCAGGCGGCGGCCCCGCAGCGCCATGCCACCGGCGAACGTCGCCGCCGCGAGCGCGATCGTGAGGATCCAGACGTCCGGCCGCACCCACCACCAGCCCACCTGCACGGCCGTCACCGGGGCCAGCACCACGAGCGCGGCGGTCGCGGCGACCGGCCACAGCGTCCCCTCGCCGTCCTCCCAGCGGCGGATCGCGGTGCCGGCGAACATCACGGCGACCACGGCGAGCCCGAACCACGGCACGCGGCTGCTCAGCACGAGCAAACCCAGTGCCGTCAGGCCGAGCGCGCCGGCCGCCGCGACCGTGTACCGGCCCGCGACCAGGCAGGCCAGCCCGGCGGCGAACACCGCGCCTGCCACCCACGGCAGCCACGTGCCGGACAGCGGCGGCCCGGCCAGCAGCAGACCCGCGGCCACGGCGCCGAGGGCCAGCGGCACGGCAGGCGCGCGGTACGACCGGCCCGCGCGGGACGGGACGACGTACAAGGCGGTGACCAGCAGGTAGAACACCATCTCGTACGACAGCGTCCACATGGTGTCAGCGAGACCGCCGACCCCGAGGACGTCGAGCAGCATCGTGGCGTGCGCCGGCACCGCGGACGGGTCGGCCACCACGGTGGGACGTGGCGGCACCCACGGCGCGACGGCGAGCACCAGTGCGCAGACCGCGAGGTACAGCGGGTACAGCCGGGACAGCCGGCCGATCCAGAAGGCGCCGGGGTCGTCGTGCCGCCGCAGGGACGTCGGGATGATGTAGCCGCTCACCAGGAAGAACACCAGCACGCCGTAGATGCCGAGGCTGAACTGGTAGGAGCGCACGGAGGGGACCACCCACGGGATCATGTGCTCGCCGAACACCGCCATGGCCCCGAGGCCGCGCAACGCGTCCAGCCACGCCAGCCGTCCCGCCGTCACCCGTCCCGTCTCCCCACCGCTCGGCACACGCGCCAATGTACTAGCGGACCGGCGCGGTAGGGGTACCCCTGCGTGGCCGCCTGCCGGTTGAACCGCCGTGGTACGGCGGTGATGCTGGCGTGGGGGCAGGGCCGGCCTCCGTTCCCTGGCCGAGGAGGGTGTGCCGTGGTGCGGCGTCCTGATGTGCTGGTCATCGGTGCCGGGGTGATCGGCCTGACCACCGCGGTGTGCCTGGCGGAGCGGGGACGGCGGGTGGTGGTGCGCGCGGCGGAGCCGCCGCTGGAGACGACGTCGGCGGTGGCGCTCGCGGTGCTCATGGGGCCGTCGCTGGCGCCGCCGGACGAGGCGGACGCCTGGCCGCCGATCGAGACCACGACGCGGTGGCACCGTGAAGGGGTGGCGGCGTTCGCCGCGCTCGCGGAGCGGCCGGGGACCGGGGTGTCGGTCATGGCGGGCCGGTGGGTGAGCCACCGCGAGCAGGACGTGTCGTGGGCCGGAGGCCTGCCGGGGTTCCGGCCGTGTTCGCCGGAGGAGCACGCGGGGTTCGCCGAGGCGTTCTGGCTGTCGACGCCGGTCGTGGACATGCCGCGTTACCTCGGGTACCTCACCGACCGGCTGGCCGCCGCCGGGGGTGAGCTGGAGATCGGCAGGATTGAGTCACTGGCCGAGGCGGCGGCGCTGGCGCCGGTGGTGGTCGACTGCGCGGGTGCGCAGGCGGCTCATCTGGTGCCGGATCCCGATGTGCACCCGGTGCGGGGACAGCACGTGGTGGTGGAGAATCCCGGTCTCGACACGTACTTCTTCCAGTTCAGCCGGGCCAAGGCGATGACGATGTTCATGCCGCACGGCCCGCGCCTGGTCCTCGGCGGCACCGCGGGCCGCGACGACTGGTCGCGCACCCCTGACCCGGTGCAGACCGAGGAGATCATCGCTCGCTGCGCCGCCGTCGAGCCCCGGATCGCGACGGCCCGGGTCCTGTCGGTCGAGGTGGGGTTCCGTGCCTCCCGCGCCGCGATCCGGCTGGAGGAGGAGCTCATCGGCGGGTCGCGGGTGATCCACAATTACGGCCACAGCGGCGCGGCCGTCGCGTTCTCCTGGCCCTGCGCCGAGGCCGTGGCCGGCATGGTCCCGCTGGCCGCGCGCGTCTGAGGCCTTCACGGAGGATTAGATCCGCCAACGCCACCAATTGACCGAAACCTGGGGAAGTGTCCGGAAATAACTGACGCGAGATGTGCTGATTCTCGCGGTATTAGTGGCAATTATTTGGTTTTATCGGTGGGTGTCGCTTGCAGGGCTAACGGCCTTTAACGAGCGGCCGTTCGGCCCTGCCTGGTCGCGGCCCCTGGCGGCAATGTGGTCGAGGTGGCAAATGTGAGCACTGTCCCGTGCCGGGGCTCCGGCGCGGAGTGCGATTCCGGTCGGAGCCCAACGAAAGGGGAGAGACCGTATGTCTCCACCTGAATACGTCGTCGTGGGGATGGACGACACACCGCACGCCATCGCGGCGCTGCGCAGGGCCGGCGAGGAGGCACGGGAACGGCGGGCCCGGCTCGACGTCGTGCGGGTCGGCAAGGAGGACGAGGTCGTCACCGAGGCGGCGCGCAGAGCACTGGACGAGCTGGTGGCGTCGGTGCTGGGCCCGGCGGATCCGGTCGCGGCGCGCTGCCTGATCGCGTCCGGCCGGCCGGGGGACGTGCTCACCCGGCACGCGGCGGAGGCCGAACTGCTGGTGATCGGCGCCGGCTACGGCGGACGGCCGCTGGACGGCTCGACGGTCACGTCCGTGCTGAGCGGCGCGCCGTGTCCGGTGCTGGTCTGCACGGCGCCGGACCTGCCAGGCAGGATGTCCTACACCATACGGTTCCTCACCCCGGCACCCGCACCGGCGTGACGGTCACAGGCGAAGGGTGACCGTCACGACCCGGGGGGAGGTCGCGCGGCGAGGAGGTCAGTCCTGCTCAGGAGGCCGGACCACGGCGACGGGACAGCGCGCGTGATGCAGCACCCCGTGGCTCACCGAGCCGAGCACCGACGCGAGGGGGCCCTTGCCTCGCGAGCCGACGACGACCAGGTCGGCCTGCTCCGAGGCCTCGGTGAGCGCGGGAACGGGGTGGCCGACGACCACCTCGTCACGGATGTCGACCGCTGGGTTCTCCTCGCGCAACGCGTCCACGCGCTCGCGCAGCCGGCCCACCTCGGCGTCGAAGGACGCCTGGACCAGGTCGCCGAACGTCAGCGAGTACGGCGCCACCGGCGGCGAGGGCCAGGCGCTCAGCACGCGCAGCGGCACGCCGCGCAGCGCGGCCTCCTCGACGGCGAACGCCACGGCCGTCTCGGCGTGCGGCGACCCGTCGTACCCGGCCACGACCTCACCGCGCGGCCCTTCGGGAACCTGCCTGACCACGACGACCGGCCCGCGCGCGTGACCGGCGAGACCCATGCCGACCGAGCCGAGCAGCAGCTCGGCGAAGCCTCCCCCGCCCCGGCTGCCGATGACGACGAGCGCCGCCGTCTCGGACTCCGCACGCAGCGATCCGACCACCGTGCCGGCGACCAGGGCCGTGGTGACCTCGACCCCCGGCGTGTGCTTGCGCGCCGCGTCGGCCGCCTCGGCGAGGACCTCACGGTGCTCGCCGTCGGCGAGGTCCAGATGCGGCTCCTCCTCGCCGGCCCACGGCTCGCGCACGTGCACGACCCGCAGCGGCACCCCGCGCCGCGCCGCCTCCTCGGCGGCCCACTCGAGCGCCGCGGTGGCCGGCCCCGAACCGTCCACCCCGGCCACGATCGGTCCGGACATGATGACCTCCCTGTTCGAGGTCAAGTCCATCACATCTAGGGTACGCGGCCGACGCCGCAGAGGAAGTACGAGGCGATCTGCAGCAGAGGCGGGGTGACGTAGTCGGAGTCGGGACGCCACTCGTGCAGGTTGACGATGCCGGGGTCGGCGATCTCCAGACCGTCGAAGAACGGGGTGACCTGGCTCGACAGGCGTGGCACGAACGGAGCGGACGCGCTCTGGTAGACGCGCTCCACGCCGGGAGCGGCCGTGGGACGTTCGTCGATGACCACGTGGGAGAGCGCGAGGTAGCTGCCGGGGGCCAGCGACCGCGTGACGCGCGCGATGATGTCCTTCGGCGCGTCGGAGTCGGGGATGAAGTGGACGATGGCCAGCATCAGGACGGCGATCGGCTGGCTGAAGTCCAGGTGGGCCCGGATGTCGGGGTTGTCCATGATGTGGCCGGGCTCTCGCAGGTCCCCCTCGGCGACGAGCACCAGCGGGCTGTCCTGCAGCAGCGCGCGTGCGTGCGCGAGCACCTGCGGGTCGTTGTCGACGTACACCGTGCGCGCGCCTGGCGCGTACTCCCCCGCCACCTGGTGCACGTTGCGCTGGGTCGGCAGGCCGGCGCCGATGTCGAGGAACTGGCGAATGCCCTGTCCCGCGAGGTAGCGTACGGCGCGCTGCAGGAAGGCGCGGTTCTCGCGGATGCCTATCGGGACCTCGGGGACGAAACGCAGTACCTGCTGTGCGGCCTCGCGGTCCACCGGAAGGTTGTCCTTGCCGCCGAGGAAATAGTCATACATCCGCGCCGCATTGGGGATATTAGGGTTGAAACCGCCTCCGATCGCGGCAGGATTCATCGGTGTCCTCCTGGTCTCGGCGTCACGCGGTTGGATCCTAACCGTCCGGAGGCAAAAAACCCGACTTGTCGGTAAAAGCGTTGCAGTCCCCCCGCAGAATGTCATGATCCTCCCATGGCCGCAGACCGGACGCGCCGAGTACTCGGCGCGCAGCTCGCCGACGGGATCACCCGCGGCAACATGTGGGCACTGCTGGCGATGGCGACCGCCGGGACCGCGGTCATCTCGTTCCTGCCCTCGACCCAGCCGCACATCCTGACGACCGTCCTCGGCGTGCCGGACTCCGCGCAGGGCCGGGTCGTCGGCCTGCTCGGTTTCTCCGCCGAGCTGGCGATGATCGTCAGCCTGGCGTGGTACGGCGCGCTCGCCGACCGCTTCGGACGCCGGATCGTCGTGCTGGCCGGGCTGGCGCTGTGCGCGTTCGGCGTCGCGCTGTTCCCGTTCGCGGGGAACACGGCTGTGCTGGTCGCGCTGCGGGTGGTGTTCGGGCTCGGCGTGGCCGCGATCAACGCGATGCTGTCCACCGTCGCGATCGACTACGTGCGCACCCGGTCACGCGGCAAGTCGTACGGCCTGATCGGCGTGTTCGGCGGCATCGGCGCGGTGGTCGCCGTGCTGCTGCTCGCGCGGCTGCCGCAGATGTTCGAGTCGCGCGGCCTGGCGCCGGTGGCGGCGACGCGGCTGGCGTTCCTGCTCATCGCGGCCGGGATCGTGGTGCTCGCCGCGGTGCTGTGGGTGACGCTGGCCAAGCCCGCCGTCACCGCCGCCGGCGGCGAACGTGTGCCGCTGCCGCGCCTGGTGCGTGAGGGGGTGGTGCTGGCCCGCGACCCCGGAGTGGCCCTGTCGTACGCCGCGTCGTTCGTGGCACGGGCCGACCTCGCGATCGTGGTGGGCTTCATGACGCTGTGGATCACCGACTTCGCCGTGGCGGAACGCGGCATGTCCAGCGCCGAGGCCGTGGCACGCGCCGGCGCGGTGGTGGGGATCTCGCAGACGGTCGCGCTGCTGTGCGCGCCGGTGTTCGGCTGGCTCGGCGACCGGATGCCGCGGCAGAACCTCGTCATCCTCGCGCAGGCGGTGGCCGCCGCCGCGTACCTGTCGACGCTGCTGGTGAGCGACCCGCTCGGGTCCGGCATGATGATCGTCGCGGTGCTGATCGGTGTCGGCGAGATCGCCGGCATCACCACGGCGGGCCCGCTGCTGGCCCAGCAGGTGCCGGCCGCGGTCCGCGGGTCGGCGTTCGGGGTGCACACCCTCTGCGGCGCGGCCGGCATCATGATCGTCTCCGGGCTCGGCGGCATCCTGTACGACGTGTGGCGTCCCGCGGGGCCGTTCGTGCTGTCGGGGATCGCGGGCCTGCTGGTCGCCGCCTTCGGGCTCGCCGTCCGCGGCCGGGTCCACCCGCGCGCGGACGCCGGCACCGCACGCGAGACCCTGCCGGCCTGACGACCCGCCTGAGGGCCGTCCGGCGGCGACGCCTGGGAGTCGCGCTCCAGGATTCCCCTCAGGCTCTCCGGTTCCGGCGCCGCCGCCACTCCGTCACCCACCCGCACGGCCGGCACAGCAGCCGGCCGCAGGTCCTTGCCGCTAGCGTTTTTGAAAGCTCAACCAGCCCTCCGCCTGCGGCATATGCACGTGCACGGCCAATCGGCCGGAAACCTTCCGGTAATGTCCCGAAAACTATCGGCGGCCTCTACCTGCTGGATGCCGATGGCGGCGGCGCGATCGATAGGACTTCCCGAAAACTAGGTCTTGCGTGCCGAAATGTTTCTACTAGAGTCGTGGGGTGTTTCGCCTTGATACCAATCGCTTGTCCAAGCGGCCGGATCGAAGGAAGACCATGCCCGAGGACGTCCCCGTAGCCCGGTTCTCCCTCCTTCGGGGGTCGCGGTGAGCGACCCCCGGCGGGTCACGCGCGCCGCTCCGGCGCTGGCCTGCCACGGTCACCCGCGGATCCCCGCAGCCGAAGGCTGGGACCCGCCACGTCTCATCGGCGATACTGCCGAGGTGCTTCTCTCCACGGACCGCCTCACCGTCCGCCGGTTCCACACAGGCGACGCCGCCGCGCTCGCCGCCTACCGCTCCGACCCCGAAGTGGCCCGCTACCAGGTATGGGAGACCCCGTTCTCCCTGGAGCGCGCCGTCATCCTGACCGCCGCGTTCGCCACCGCCGACCCCGGCGAACCCGGCTGGTTCCAGTACGCCATCGACCTCGACGGCTCGCTCATCGGCGACATCGGCGTCAAACTCCACCAGAACCACATGCAGGCCAAGATCGGCTACACCCTCGCCGCCGCCTACCAGGGCAAGGGCTACGCCACCGAGGCCCTGACCGCGTTCCTCGGCCACCTGTTCACGGTCCGCCGTCTCCACCGCGTCTCCGCCGGCTGCGACGCGCGCAACCACCGCTCGGCACGCCTGCTCGAACGCCTCGGCTTCCAGCGCGAGGGCCTGCGCCGCAAGCACTTCTGGGTCAAAGGCGAGTGGACCGACGACCTGCTGTACGGCCTGCTCGCCTCCGAGTGGCCGCACACGCCGTCCCCCGGGGACACGCCGGCGTGACGCGGCCCGGCGCCACGGCCGTCGCGCCGGAGCACGCCTTCGCGGCACACCGGGTCGAGCTGACCGGGTTCTGCTACCGCATGATCGGCTCCGCCGCGGACGCCGAGGACGCCGTGCAGGAAACCATGGTGCGGGCCTGGCGTGCGTGGGACAGGTACGACGAGGCTCGTGCGAGCGTGCGGACGTGGTTGTTCGCCATCGCCGCCAACGTGTGCGCGGACATGCTGCGCGGCCGGGCCCGCCGTGCGGTCCCCATGGATCTCGGCCCGGCGGCGCGGCCGGGGTCCCCCGTCGGCGAGCCGCTGCCGGCGCACGCGTGGGTCCAGCCGGTGCACGACGACCGGGTGATCGGCACCGGCGGCGACCCCGCCGACGTGGTGGTGGCGCGCGAGTCGATCCGGCTGGCGTTCGTGGCGGCGCTTCAGCGCCTGCCGCCACGTCAGCGTGCCGTGCTGATCCTGCGCGACGTGCTCGCCTGGACGTCCGCCGAGGTCGTGACGCTGCTCGGCGGCACCGTGGCCTCGGTGAACAGCGCACTGCAACGGGCCCGCGCCACCATGCGTGACCACCTCCCCGCCGGTCCTCCCCCGCCGCCGGACCCCGTGCGCGCCGAGTTGTCCCGCCGGTACGCCGCCGCGTTCGAGCGCCACGACGTCGAGGCGCTGGTCGCGTTGCTGCACGAGGACGCCACCATGTCGATGCCGCCGTTCCCGTGGTGGCTGCGCGGCGTCGCGGACATCCGCCAGGCTCTCCTCCACAGCGATTTCTGCCGCGGCTCCCGCCTGCTTCCCACCGCCGCCAACGGATGCGCCGCGTTCGGTCACTACGTCCCCGCGGACCGCGACGGCGTGTCCGAGGGCCCGGGACGCCACCGGCCGTGGGCCCTGATCGTGGTGGAGGCGCGTGACGGCCGTTTCGCCGCCGTCCACTCGTTCCTCGACGCGGCCCACGACCTGCCTCGGTTCGGACTGCCGGCTTTCCTGCCGTAGCACCGATGAGTTCCGGCCGCCGTCGCGGTATACCCCGTGGAAGTGGCCGAACTCCGACACCGAGGTGACCTGTGACCGTGCGTCCCCTGCTCGACGACCGCGAAGCCCGTCCGTACGCCGCCATCCCCATCACCGCGTCCTTCTCCCGCTGGGGCGAGGTCAACGCTCTGGTCCCCGAGATGTTCACCTGGCTCGCCGCCGGCGGCCTGTCCCCCGCCGGCCCGCCGTTCTACCGCTACTGGGTGGCCGGCGACCGGGAGCGCGAGTTCCGCCTCGAGGTGGGGGTGCCGGTCGCCGAGCCGGTCGAGGGGGACGGCCGGGTCATCCCCGGCACGATCCCCGCCGGCCGGTACCTGGTGGCCGTGCACACCGGCCACCCCGACCGGCTGGCCGGCACCATCAAGGAGGTGGACGCGTGGGCCGCGGAGAACGGCGTCCGCTTCGACACCGGTGTGGAGGACGGCGTGGAGGTCTGGCGGGGACGTTTCGACTTCTGGCTGACCGACCCCGCCGAGTCCCCCGACCCGGAGACGTGGTCCACGGAACTGGCGTACCTCACCAGGTCGCCGACCGCTCAGGCATGAGATGACACCGGCGGCATCCCGGGGGGAAGGCGGGCTGCACGTCGGGGACGGGACCCGTGCCGGCCGCCGTACCCCTGACGGCTCGGACCGGCCGCGGCGACGGCGGGTCCCTTCACACCACCCCGTTCTCCCGTACGACGTCGCGGTACCAGAGGCCGCTGTCCTTGAGGGTGCGCCGCTGGGTGGCGAAGTCGACGTGCACGATGCCGAACCTGCGGTGGTAGCCCTCGGCCCACTCGAAGTTGTCCAGCAGGGACCACACCAGGTAGCCGCGGACGTCGGCCCCGGCCGACACGGCGGCGTGCACGGCGCGCAGGTGCGTGTCGAGGTAGGCGACCCGGTCGGTGTCGTGCACACGGGGGCCGGTCTCGTCCTCGGTGACGGTGTCGGGGAACGCGGCGCCGTTCTCGGTGACCATCAGACCGGCTTCGGGGTAGTCGGCCGACAGGCGGGCCAGCATGCGGGACAGGCCGGTGGGGACGATGGGCCAGCCCATCTGGGTGGTGGGGACGCCGGCGTCGGCGAACTCGATGTCCTCGGTGCCGGGGAAGGCCAGGTTGGCCGGCCGGCCGGGGCCGGACCGCACGACGCACGGGTTGTAGTAGTTGACGCCGATGACGTCGGCGGGCTGGTGGATGTCGCGCAGGTCGGTGTCGTGGATGTGGCCGAGGCCGGCGTGCCGCTCGGCGATGCGCAGCACCTCCTCGGGGTAGGCGCCGCGTTGCACCGGGTCGAGGAACTGCCGGTTGAGCAGGCAGTCCACGCGGTGCACCGCCTCGGCGTCCGCCTCGGACATCGCGGCGGCGGGGTCGGCGACCTGCTCAGGGGTGATCACCGGTGAGGAGTTGACGACGAGCATCACCTCGCGCGCGCCGGCCGAGCGCAGCGCCTGCGCGGCGAGGCCGTGACCGAGCAGGAAGTGGTGCGCGGCGCGCAGGGCCGGCGCCGCTCCGGTGCGGCCCGGCGCGTGCACGCCGGTGCCGTACCCGAGGAACGCCGTCACCCACGGCTCGTTCAGGGTGGTCCAGTGCGTCACCCGGTCGCCGAGCCTCGCGTGCACGGCCGCGGCGTACTCGGCGAAGCGGTACGCGGTGTCGCGTGCGGTCCACCCGCCTTGGTCCTCCAGCGCCTGCGGCAGGTCCCAGTGGTACAGGGTGGTGTACGGCGTGACGCCGCGCGCCAGCAGCGCGTCCACCAGACGGTCGTAGAAGTCCAGGCCGAGAGGGTTGACCGGACCGGCGCCGTCGGCCTGGATCCTCGGCCAGGCCACGGAGAACCGGTACGCCTCCAGGCCGAGGTCCGCGATCAGCGCCACGTCCTCGGGGTAGCGGTGGTAGTGGTCGCAGGCGACGTCGCCGGTGTGGCCGGAGGCGACCTTCCCCGGCGTGTGCGAGAAGGTGTCCCAGACCGAGACGCCGCGGCCGTCCTCCTGTGCCGCACCCTCGATCTGGTAGGACGCCGTGGCGGCACCCCAGACGAAACCTTCGGGGAAGACGGCCGGGCCTTCGGTCAGATAGGAAGGCAGGGTCCCCCGGCTGGTGACGGTCATGGTCATCCCTTCACAGCTCCTTGCATGATTCCTCCGATGACCTGCTTGCCGAGCAGGGCGAACACGAACACCAGCGGCAGGGTGCCGAGCGCGGTTCCCGCCAGGCTGAGCGCGTAGTCACTGACATATCCTGCCGCGAGCGTCGAGAGCGCGACCTGCACGGTCGGGTTCTCCGGGGTGAGCGCGACGAGCGGCCAGAAGTAGTCGTTCCACGCCGACATGAACGTCAGCATGCCGAGCACCGCGGCTGCCGGCCGCGCGGCCGGCAACACGACGTGCCAGAACAGGCCCCAGGTCGTGCAGCCGTCCACCCGGCCGGCTTCGAGCAACTCGGTGGGGAGGGCACGCGACAGGTACTGGGTCATGAAGAAGACACCGAACGCGTTGATCAGCGCGGGGACGACGAGCGCGTACATGGAGCCGGTCCACTCCAGCTTCACCATGAGCATGTACAGCGGGATGATGCCGAGCTGCGCCGGCACCATCATGGTGGCGACGGTGAGAAGCAGCAGGAACCTGCCGCCACGGAAGCGGAGCTTGGCGAAGGCGAAACCCGCCATGGTGGAGAAGAACATCACCGACACCGCGATCGTGCCGGCGACCAGCACCGAGTTCAGCAGCGCGAGCGCGAACGGCACGGTGTCGAACACGCGGGAGACGTTGGCGAACAGGTTGCCGCCGGGGATCAGCGGCGGCGGCACCTCGGCGAGCGCCGCGTTGTCGCGTGAGGCGACCACCACGCTGTAGTAGAGGGGAAGCGCCGAGAAGAACGCCACCGCGAGCAAGGTGAGGTAGGTGAGGGTGCGGGCCGGGCCCGGCGCGGTCCGCGGCATCACGTCAGGCTTCCTCTCGCTCGGCGCGTGAGCAGGTAGTTGACCGCGGCCGCCACGACGATGAACAGGAACATCATCCAGGAGATCGCCGAGGCGTACCCGAAGTCGAGCTTGGTGAAGTTCTCGTAGATGAACAGCGAGAGCGTCTGGTACTGCCGGTCGGGGCCGCCGGTGAGGCTGTAGACGCCGAACAGCAGCGGCTCGGCGAGCACCTGCATGGCCCCGATGGTCGAGGTGATGACCACGAAGACGACGGTGGGCCGGATCATCGGGATGGTGATCCTCCGGAGCTGCGTGAAACCGCTCGCGCCGTCGATGGTGGCGGCCTCGTACAGCTCGCGCGGCACCGCCTGCATGGCGGCGAGGAAGATGAGCGCGTTGTACCCGGTCCACCGCCACATGATCATGACGGAGATGGCCACGTGCGAGGACGCCGTGCCGGCGTTCCAGTCGACCGGCTGCGCGCCTGACCACGACAGCACCCAGTTGACGAGGCCGAAGTCGCGGCCGAAGAGCTGGCTGAAGATGACGACCACCGCGACGACACTGGTGACGTTCGGCAGCAGCAGCGTCACCCGGAAGATCGTCTGCGCGCGCAGCGGCCGGTTCAGCAGGTGCGCCAGCCAGATGGCGAGCGCGAGCTGCGGCACCGTGGACAGGACGCCGATGGACAGCGTGTTGAAGGCGGCGTTCCAGAAGTACTCGTCACCGAGCAGGGCCTGGAAGTTGCCGAGCCCGACGAAGGTGTGCGTGTCGGACAGCAGCGTCCAGTCGTGCAGGCTCACCCAGGCGGTGTACAGCAGCGGGAACAGGCCGAACGCGCAGAACAGCAGCAGGTACGGCGCGACGTAGGCGTACGGGGACGCCTTCATGTCGAGCCGGTGCGCGAGGACGCGCAGCCTCGCGCGGTCCCGCGGCGGGGGGAGCTGGGGCCGGCGGGACGGGGTCACCGCCGTGGAGGCGCGGGTCGCCATGGCGACCTCCTTTCGCGGGTACGCGTGCGGCGCGGCCGGTCCGGACACGGCGGACCGGCCGCGCGCCGGGGGCTACTTGATGCGGTCGAGGTCCTTGAGGACCTGCTGCCACGCGTCCTGCGGTGCCTGCTTGCCCTGCTCGATGCGCTGCAGGCCGTTGCCGAAGGCGGTGAGCACGTCACCGGCCTTCGGGCCGACGTGCTGCGGCTTGAGCGCCTTGGCGGCGTCGGTGAAGATCTTGCCGGTCGGCGCGTCGCTGAAGAACGGGTTGACGTACGACGTGATGGCGGGGTCGTCGTACAGCGCCGGGATGGACGGCAGCGCGCCGGCCTCGGTGAACAGCTTGAGCTGGGTGTCCTTGCTCGTCAGCAGGTCGATCAGCTCGGCGGCCTCCTTGGGATGCTTACCTTGCTTGGGGGCCATCAGGTGCGTGCCTCCCTGGTTGCCGCCACCGCCGCCGGGGACCGCCGCGACGTCCCACTTGCCGGACGTCGCGGGTGCGGCGTCCTTGATGCTGCCGGTCTTCCACGAGGGGCAGATGATGGTGGCGAACGAGCCCTTGGTGAGGCCGGTGTTCCACGGTGGGCTGAACGCGGCGAGCTCGGCGGACTGGCCGGCCTGGATCATCGCGACCGACAGGTCCCACGCCTTGCGCACGTCGGGGTTGGTGCCGGCGACCAGGGTGTTCTGTTCGTCGTAGAAGCCGACGGGGGCCTGGTCGACCATGGCACGGAAGTTCTCGCCGGGGCCGTCGAACCACTTGGCGCCTGCCACCTTGGCGGCGGTGAACTTCTTGCCGGCCTCCATGTACGCCTCCCAGGTGGGCCACAGCGCGGAGACCTCGTCGCGGCCGGTCGGCAGGCCGGCCTTCTCGAACAGGTCGGTGCGGTAGCACATGGCGAGACCGCCGACGTCGGTGCCGAGGCCGAGCAGCTTACCGCCGTCCGGCGACAGGCCCTGCCGCCACTTCCAGTCCAGGTAGTCCCCCTGGCGCTTGGTGAGGCCGTACTGGCCGAGGTCGTGGAACTTGTCGGCGAGCGGGGTGAACGTCGCGATGTACCCGGCCTCCACCGCGATGACGTCGGCCGCACCCGACCCGGTGGCGAGCTGGGTGGTGAGGTTGGTGTGGTGGTCGTTGAACTGCGCGCGGCGTTCGACGATCTCGACGTTCGGGTGCGTCTTCTTGAACTCCTCGTACAGCGGCGCGAAATGGAAGTCGCTGAACAGCGCGACGGTGAGCTTGATCTTCTCAGCCGGCCGCGCGGCGTCCGGCGAGGCGCCGGCGTCCGTGCCGCCTCCGCAGGCGGACAGGCCGAGAACCATGACGGTGGCGAGCAGAGGGGTGACCAGCCGGGGACGAAGCTTGCCCATTGAACCCTCCATGGGGGGCAATCGCAATGATCTTGAAGAGAGCGCTCCCCGAGAAGGGTCTTCCTCGGCCCCGCGCGTGTCAACAGCCGCCGTGGTAACGATCAGACACCCAGGCCAGCCGGACAGCCGGGAGTTGAGAGAGCGATCTCTTCGAGATCAAGCCATTTACGCAGCTCAACCGGCATGAGAACCCTTATCTGCAATCTTCAGAGAGCGCTCTCGAAAATTTTCGCGATCACCGCCGAGGACTCGGCCGCGCGACCCGGCAGGCTTGACAGCAGGCCACGCGAAGGCGCACTCTCAATTCTCCGGGAGCGCTCTCTCACCTCTCCCGCATCCCGGACGGGAGGCGCCGCGGTCCGCCCTCACACCCCCGGCGGCGGCCCGCGTCGCGCCTCCCATCTCACAAGGACGCCGGGGCCGTCCCGGCGCTCAGCACACGCCGTCCACCACCGTGTAGGTGTGCGTGGCGACCACCCGCGGCGGGAGGTTCTCGAAGGACCACTTCTCCTCGAACTCCCGGGTCAGCTTCGCGCTCTCCCGCGACGGCAACAGGACGGCGTACAGCCGGACGCGCCGGGGCTTTCCCTTCACCTCACCCAGATAGATCTCCTCCAGCTCCCAGCGGGCCGTGGCGCGGTCCGCTCGCGCGGGGTTCCAGGCGGGGAAGTAGCGGTCACCGCCTTCGGCGTAGACGCGGAGGTCGAAACCGGGAGGGACCCAGCCGGAGCCGGAGACGGGTCCGCAGGTGGAGATCTGACCAGTGGGGTCGAAGAACACGAACGGCGCGCCGGTGTCCACGGGGGCCGGTGACGAAGTCGAGAAGGTCGTGACGGGGCTCGTCGTGGACGGCGCGGTGGACGGGGGGCCGCCGGTGAGGTGCCACGCCGCGTAGGCCGCGACGGCGAGGCACAGCGGGACCGCGACGACGGCGGCGAGGCGGGTGCGGTGGACGGTGCGGGGCCGTCCGCCGGTCTCGGGCCGGCGGGAGACCTCCGGTACGGCGACCCACATGTCGGCGGAGAACGCCTTGTCGGGCAGTTCCACCGGCACCTGGGTGAAGTCCTCGGGGGACAGTCCCGCGTAGCCGTTCACCACCACGTCCTGGAACAGATCGCCGGTGACGGCGACGACGAGGTCCGCGCCGGGGGTGCCGGTGAGAACCGAACGCAGCGGCGGAGCGTCCACCAGGCGGCAGGCGTCCACCACGGCCTTTCCCACATAGCCCGTCGCCGCCTCGTGGACGACGCCTTGCGCCAGCGCGACCCGCACGCGTAACCGGCCGCCGCCGGCCGTGTTGCCGCCGGCTGTGTTGCCGTCGGCTGTGTTGCCGTCGGCGAGGCCGGACCCCAGCTCGCGAAGCAGGGTGCTGATGACGTGGGCCTCGTCCACCCCGGCGGGAAGCAGGACCAACTGCCCGTCGCCTCGGTCCTGACGGAGCACCGCGGCCGGGGACACGCCGGTACGGCTCAGTGCGCGGTCCAGAAGCCGCTTCAGCCGGGACTGCACAGCGAGTTGGCCCCGGTTGTCCCGGCCGCTGTACCCCTGGACGTCGACGGCGAGACACAGGCGGCGGACGGCCGCCGGCTGGTTCATGCGAGGCGCTCCTTCGGGTACGAGCGTTGACGACGCGAGTACGGTGAACCTGAGCGGGAGAGCGCTTTCCGGCGGCCGGAAGGATGGCGGATGATCGACGACGGGCTCGACGACATGGTACGAAATCCGAACCTCGATCAGAAGGTGCGGCCGCCGATCGGGGCCACGCCTCGGCACGCGGCGTGTCCGGTTCGCCGCCACATAAGAAACCTGTGACTGACGGGTAATCTTCGCTGAGTAATGTCGCCGGTCATGAGTTCCAGAACCCGGCGCGCACTCATCGCCGGCGCGTTCGCCGTCGCCCTCGGCACGCTCGCGCCTTACGCCGCCACCGCCGCCACACCCCCCGGCCACTCCGTCAAGATCACCGTGATGGCGAGTTCCGACATCCACGGGAACGCACTCAACTGGGACTACTTCAAGAACGCCGAGTACGACGACAGCGCGCACAACGACGTCGGCCTCGCCAAGGTGTCCACGCTCGTCAACCAGATCAGAGCGGACCGCGGCGCGGGCCGCACCCTGCTGTTCGACTCCGGCGACACCATCCAGGGCACGCCGCTCGACTACTACTACGCCAAGGTCGAGCCCATCACCGAGACCGGCCGCACCCACCCGATGGCCAAGGCCATGAACGCCATCGGGTACGACGCGGTGACCCTCGGCAACCACGAGTTCAACTACGGCCTGCCGCTGCTCGCCACGTGGATCAAGCAGATGAAGGCGCCGGTCCTCGGCGCCAACGCCGTGTCCGCGAAGACGGGGCTCCCCGCGTACCTGCCGTTCATCATCAAGACGATGAACGTCAAAGGTGAGAAGCCGGTCAAGGTCGGCGTGCTCGGTCTCACCAACCCCGGCGTCGCGATCTGGGACAAGGCCAATGTCGAAGGCAAACTCAAGTTCCTCGACCTGGTGGCCACCGCCAAGAAGTGGGTGCCGGTGATCCGCGCGCTCGGCGCGGACGTCGTGCTCGTCACCGCGCACGCCGGCGACAACGGCATGTCGTCGTACGGCTCGGAGCTGCCGGTCGAGAACGCGTCCGCCATGGTGGCCGAGCAGGTCCCCGGCGTCGACGCGGTGCTGTTCGGCCACGCGCACAACGACGTGCCGCAGCGCTTCGTCACCAACAAGGTCACCGGCGAGCAGGTGCTGCTCACCGAGCCGGGCCGGTGGGGGCAGCGGCTGTCGGTCGTGGACTTCACCCTGGCCAAGGAACGCGGCAAGTGGAAGGTGACCGGCAAGTCGTCGGCCACGCTGAACACCAACACCGCCGCCGAGGACCCGAGGATCGTGCGCCTGATGAAGGAACAGCACGACGCGACCGTGGGGTACGTCAACCAGGTCGTCGCGCAGTCCAAGGAGCAGTTGTCCGCCGCGGAGTCGCCGTACAAGGACACCCCGATCCTCGACTACATCCACAAGGTCCAGACCGACCTGGTCACCAGGGCCCTCGCCGGCACCCCCGACGCGGACCTCCCCGTGCTGTCCATCGCCGCGCCGTTCAGCCGCACCGCCGTCTTCCCGGCGGGCCCGGTGAGCGTCCGCGACATGGCCGGCCTGTACGTCTACGACAACACGCTGCTGGCGGTACGGCTCACCGGCGCGCAGCTCAAGGACTACCTGGAGTACTCCGCCAAGTACTTCAACCAGCTCGCCCCCGGCGCACCCGTGGACCTCGCCGGCCTCACCAACGCCGCGGGGACCCCCGACTACAACTACGACCAGCTCTCCGGCGTCACCTACGACCTCGACATCAGCGAGCCCGTCGGTCAGCGCGTCAAGTCCCTGTCCTACCAGGGCTCCCCCGTCACGCCTGACCAGCGGTTCGTCGTGGCCATCAACAACTACCGCCAGTCCGGCGGCGGCGGCTTCCCCCACGTGGCGACGGCCCCGGTCGTCTACAACGCTCAGGTGGAGATCCGCCAGGCCCTCATCGAGTACGCCACCGCGACCGGCGTCATCGACCCGGCCACCTTCGCCGACCCCAACTGGCGCCTCACCCGCGCCGGCGTCCCCGTCTTCTAGGACCCGTCCGGAACGTCCGTCCCGGCGCGGGCCGCCGGGACGGACGCACGCCGCTCCACCTCAGCCGGCCAGCCTTCCGGAACGGTGCCAGACGGCCCGGCGCCGGAAGGCCTCGGCGAGGTGGCCGAAGTTCTCCCGGTCGTTCAGGCGGGGGAACGGCTCGTCGGGTACTGGTGTGCCGAGGAACCGGCACAGTGGATCCCAGCCCTGCGACACCTCGTACACCAGGAGGCGGTCCGCGGGGATGGCCGCGCGCACCTCGCGGACGTGCTCGGTGAAGGCCTCGATGAGCCGTTCCCTGTCAGGCGGGCCGCCGCCGAACGACCTGGCGACGACCGCGCGGCCGGTCATCCGGTCGAAGGCGTCCAGGTCCGAGTGGCGCCACCGGCTCACCACCGCGGCGAGCCGGCCGAGCGGCGTGTGCGGCGGATCCATCCTCTTGAGGATCGTGGCCGCCATGCTCTCGTACCACTGCGCGGGGTCGCGCACCGTGAGCAGGACCTTCGCGCCGGGGTAGTACGCGGCGAGCTCACGCCAGTACGCGCACGCCGGCCAGTCGACGGTGGCCTCGTAGCCGCCGAGCACCGCGCCGAAGTCGGCCGAGCGGCCCTCGGCGATGTCCAGCCACTTGTAGATGTCCGCCGGGTGGGTCAGCACCTCGGCCATGTGGTAGCACGGCGTCAGGCCGAGTCGTTCCAGTGCGGTCTTGAGAGATAGTGTGCCTGTACGGCCGAATCCCGCGCCGATGACCCGCATGAAGCCCTCCCCCTGTCGAAATCCGCACGTCCGCCGCCGCTGAACCACGTTGTGTCCGGCGCGGCACGCCGCGCCGGGTTGTGCCGCCACCACCTGGGGGGCCACACTGGCGGTAGGAGGGGGTCTCCGCCACCCCCTGGAGGTGCCTATGCCCTTGACCGTGCGCCGCGAGCGCCTGGAGCCGTTCACCGTCATCACCATGGTCGGCGAGCTCGACGCGAACGGCCTCGCCAACCTGGGGGAAAGCGTCGACGCCGCGCTCGGCCACCGGTCCCCGAGGTTGCTGTTCGACCTGTCGCAACTGAGTTTCCTTGACTCCAGCGGGCTGCGGCTGCTGGTCCGCGCCTGCGCGCAGGCCACCCGCCACGGCGGCAGCTGCGCGTTGTGCAGCCTGCGTCCGGCGCCACGCACCATCATGGACGTCACCGGTCTCGGCTCCGTCTTCGACATCTACCCCAGCATGGCCGCCGCACTGGCCGGCGGCCCCGCGGAAAGCCGCGCCTCCCGCCGTATTCCCTGAGCGCGAAGCCGCGTCTCCCGCCGCGTTCCCTGAGCGCGAAGCCGCGCCTACCGCCGTATTCACTGAGCCCCTCACGCCGGCTCCATGAAAAGCCCGGCCTCCCGCCTCCGTCGCCGAGGCGCTCATGGCGGCTCACCCCCGCGGCCCGCCTCCCTCGCGCAGACCTCGTCCAGGTCGTCCAGCCGTCGCATGCCGTGCACGGCGCGCGCCATGCGCGCGTTGCGGCCGAGCCGTTCGGCGTTGCGCGCGACGAACCACCAGTAGCCCGCCGTGAAGGGGCACGCGTCGGCGCCGGTGCGCCGCGACGGCTTGTACCGGCACGGCCGGCAGAAGTCGCTCATCCTGTCGATGTACGCGCCACCCGCCGCGTACGGCTTGGTGGCGAGCAGTCCTCCGTCGGCGTGCTGCGACATCCCGACGACGTTCGGCAGCATCACCCAGTCGTACCCGTCGACGAAGCACCGGTGGAACCAGCCGGTCAGTTCCGCCGGGTCGAACCCCCGCTGCAAGGCGTAGTTGCCGAGCACCATCAGCCGCACGATGTGGTGGGTGAACCCGGTGTCCCGCACCTGCCGCAGGGCCCACGACAGGCACCGCGCCTCGACCGCGCCGGCGTCCAGTGCGGCGAACCACTCCGGCAGCGGCGCGCGCGCCGCGAGGCGGTTGAGCTCCCGGTAGTGGTCCCCGAAGTGCCAGTACAGGTGCCACATGTAGTCCCGCCAGCCGATGAGCTGCCGGATGTACCCCTCCGCGCCGGCCAGTGGCACCCGGCCCTCCCGGTACGCCGCCTCCGCGGCGCGCACGCACTCCATGGGGTCGAGCAGCCCGAGGTTCATGGCCGCCGACAACATGCTGTGCGCCATCTCCGGGTCCTCGCTCAGCATCGCGTCCTGGTACGGCCCGAACACCGGCAGCCGGTCCTCGACGAAGACACGCAACGCCTGGAGCGCCTCGTCCCGCGTGGCCGGGAACCTCCGTGGCCCGTCACGGCCCACGAACGCGACCTCCCCGTCGCGTTCCCACCGATCGAGATCGTGCCGCACCCGCTCGTCGATCTCGTCCTCCTCGGCCCGCCACGCCGGCGGCACCGGCACCCCGTCACGCGGCGGCGGACACCGGTTCTCGCTGTCGAAGTTCCACCGTCCCCCGGCAGGCCCGTCCCCCGCCATCAGCACGTCGAGCCTGCGCCGCGCCGATCGATAGAAATCCTCCATCACCAACCCCCGCCGCCCCACCCCCCGCACGTCCTTCGCCTCGTCCGCCTCGCTCTCCAGCCGGCCCAGTACGACGTCCGCTCCGTCCTCGGGTTCCCCCCGGCTCCTGACCCACGCCGCGAACTCCTCCTGCGTGGACGCGAACCCCCGCGCCGCCAGCACCTCCACATCGGGCCGACCCCGCACGAACCTCAGCGCCGCGTGACTGGTGGGGTGACACACCGAGACCCGCTCCCCCACCTCGTCCAGCGCCGCGCCGTACCCCTCCGCCTGAACGAACCGAACCCGCTCCCCGAGTTCCGCGGCCCGGTGCCTGAGTGCCGACAGCACCAGATGCGCCTTCTGCCGGTGGAACCGCCTGCGCCGCAGCACCCCACGCGCCTCGACCAGCAGCACCTCCTGCTCCCCCGAGTCCAGGAAGTGCGGCCCGAGCTGATCGGCGAACACCCACCGCCGTCCGTCCCCCACCTCTCCATGCTCATACAGCCCCTTCCCCTCTTCACCCCGAGGGGGTACCACCGTCACCGGATGGCCGTGACCGAAGCCGACAGCAGCGCCACCCTGAGAAAAGGTGACCCCGCCGTCGGCTCCCCGCACCTCGGTCAGTCGAGGCAGAATTCGTTGCCCTCCGGGTCGGTCATGATGATGTGGCCGCCGGCGAGCGGAGGTTCGGGCTCGTGGCGCTCCACCCGCTTGGCCCCGTGGGAGACGAGCCGTACGGCCTCCTCCTCCAGCGCCGCCATCCGGTCGTCGCCGGTCAGACCCGGTGCGGCGCGCACGTCGAGGTGCACGCGGTTCTTGACCTGCTTTCCTTCCGGCACTCGCTGGAAGAACAGCCGCGGCCCCGAGCCCTCCGGGTCCACCACCGCCGAAGCGGCGTTCCAGCGTTCCGGCGGCACCCCCATCGCCTCCAGGGCCTGCTCCCATGACGCGAAACCCGGCGGCGGGTCCTGAATGCGATAGCCGAGCGCCACGGCCCAGAACTCGGCGAGGCCGGCCGGGTCGGCGCAGTCGAAGGTGATCTGGACGTCGCGGGCCATGTCAGTTCCCCTTCCTGTCGCACGGCTCGGATTCACCGTGCCACGCCTCGCCTCGGCGGACGCGGCTCCGTGGCCACTCGGACCGGTGCGGTATGTGCTGCTCGCGGAGCGAAGCGCTCCGTGTCTGGTCGATCATGCGGTCAGTCTGCCCCCGATAGCGGACAGTTTCGGTCCGTGATGCGTGGGACGATCGAAGCGTGACCGCCGAGTCCACGACCGAACGGGTGCTGCGGCTGCTGAGCCTGTTGCAGCGCCGCGCGTCCTGGACCGCGGCCGAGCTCGCCGCCGAGCTGGAGGTCACCGGCCGTTCGGTGCGCCGGGACGTGGAACGGCTGCGCGCGCTCGGCTACCCCGTGAACGCCACGGCCGGCGTAGGCGGCGGTTACCGGCTCGGCGCCGGCACCCGGCTGCCGCCGCTGCTTCTCGACGACGAGGAGGCGATCGCCACCGCGGTGTCGCTGCGGCTGGCCGCCGGTGGCACGGTCGCCGGCGCCGGCGAGGCGGCCCTGCGCGCGCTCGCCAAGCTCGACCAGGTCATGCCACCCCGGCTGCGCGCCGAGACCCGTGCCGTGTTCGGCGCCACCGAGACCCTGGACCGTCCCGGCGCCGAGATCGACCCCGACCTGCTGGTGACACTGGCCCGTGCCTGCCGTGACACCGTGCGGATCCGCTTCCGCTACCCCGGCCGCGACGGCGTGCCGCACGAGCGCACCGCCGAACCGGTGCGCATGGTCTCCACCGGCCGCCGGTGGTACCTGATGGCCTGGGACACCGCACGCGACGACTGGCGCACCTTCCGCCTGGACCGCATGCACGACGTGGAACCCACCACCTGGCGCTTCCCGCCGAGACATCACCCCGATCCGGCGGCCTACGTGCAGCGGTCCGTGACCGAGACGCCGTACCGGTACCTGGCCCGCGTCCGCCTGCGCGCCACCGCGGCCGAGGTACGTGACCTGGTGCCACCCCGGGTGGGCCGCGTCGAGGAGGACGACGACGGCTGGTGCCTGCTCACCGTAGGCGGCGACGACCTGAACTGGCTGGCCGCACACGTGGCCCGCCTGGGCTTCGACGCACGGATCCTGGATCCCCCGGAGCTGCGCGAGGCCGTCACCGCGCTGGCCCGCCGCCTCACGGAGATGACCGGACCGGCAGGACCGTGACAGGACCGGGCAGCCCACCATGGATCCACCTCACCGGCGTCTCCGTCCACCGGTGGCTTGAGCCCTTGGCCGTCGCCGTCCTCGAGGTGACGCCGCTCGGACAAGGGTCCGGCACCGGTTGACCGCCTCAGCCCGGGTTGCGAATCTCGACAGCAGATCTCGCCGGTGAACCCCCTCGATCGGAGAACAGAGATGAGAGTCGGAGCAGGGAAGAAGCTCGTCGCCGTGCTCGCCTTGGGCCTCGCGATGGTCGTCGCGACCCCGGCGCAACCGGCCTCGGCGGCCGCGTACAACTGTTTCCTCAGTCAGAACCTGTGTCTCTTCTGGGGTACCTTCAACCAGGGCAGCTACGTCTACTTCGCTCCCGGCGTCAACGACGCCAACCTGAACGACAACACCTTCACGCAGAGCGGCTCCGGCCAGGGCCAGGCGGTGGGGAACAACACCCGCAGCGCCTCCAACTACAACTCCTCCCACGCCGTCGTCCTGTGCACAGGTGTCAACTACAGCGGGATCTGCCGCATCCTCGCCGCCTCCGACGACTGGAACCTCCCGAGCGACCTCGCGAGGAACGTCGAGTCGTTCTACTGGGTCGCCTGACGCGCGCTGACCCGCCGGACCACGCTGGGAAGGAGCGCGGCACGGCGGGTCAGGGGTTTCGCGGGACGGCCGGAGCCGGCGGAGCGGTGCCAGGGGGAAGGTGCGGGTCAGACGGCGGGTTCGGGGGTGCGGGAGTGGTCGAACTGGGTGCGGTGGAGTTGTTCGTAGCGGCCTTCGGCGGCGAGGAGGTCGGTGTGGGTGCCCTGTTCGACCACGCGGCCGTCCTCGATGACGAGGATCTGGTCGGCGGAGCGGATGGTGCTCAGGCGGTGGGCGATGACCAGTGCGGTGCGGCCTTCGAGGGCTTCGGCCAGGGCTTCCTGGACGGCGGCCTCGGAGGTGGAGTCGAGGTGTGCGGTGGCCTCGTCGAGGATGACGACGCGGGGACGGGCCAGCAGGAGACGTGCGATGGTGAGGCGCTGGCGCTCGCCGCCGGACAGGCGGTAGCCGCGTTCGCCGACGATGGTGTCGAGGCCGTCGGGAAGTGAGCGGATGAGGTCGTCGAGGCGCGCGCGGGTGAGCGCGTCCCACAGATCGTCCTCGGTGGCCTCGGGAGCGCCGAGCAGAAGGTTGGCGCGGACGGACTCGTGGAACAGGTGGCCGTCCTGGGTGACCATGCCGACGGTCTCGCGGACGCTGTCGGCGGTGAGGTCCCTGATGTCGACGCCGCCGAGGCGCACCGCGCCGCTGTCGACGTCGTAGAGGCGGACGGCGAGTTGCGCGAGGGTGGACTTGCCGGCCCCGGAGGAGCCGACCAGTGCGATCATCTGGCCGGGCTCGGCGTGGAAGGAGACGTCGTGGACGACCTCGGCGCCGCCGCGGGTGTCCAGGGTCGCGACCTCCTCAAGGGAGGCGAGGGAGACCTTGTCGGCCGAGGGGTAGGCGAAGCGGACGTGCTCGAAGGTCAGTGACACCGGGCCCTCGGGTGCGCGGCGTGCGCCGGGACGGTCGGTGATGAGGGGCTTGAGGTCGAGGACCTCGAAGACCCGCTCGAAGCTGACCAGAGCGCTCATCACCTCGACGCGCGCGCCGGCGAGCGAGGTCAGCGGCGCGTACAGACGGGTGAGCAGCAGCGCGAGGGCCACGACGTTGCCGGGTTCGAGCTGGCCGCGCAGGGAGTAGAAGCCGCCGAGGCCGTACACCAGCGCGAGCGCGAGCGCGGAGACCAGGGTGAGCGCGGTGACGAACACCGACTGGACCATGGCGGTGCGCACCCCGATGTCGGCGACCCGCCTGGCCCGCGCGGCGAACTCGGCGGACTCGCGCGCGGGACGGCCGAACAGCTTGATGAGGGTGGCGCCAGGCGCGGAGAACCGCTCGGTCATCTGTGTGCCCATGCGCGCGTTGTGGTCGGCCGCCTCACGCTCCATGCGCGCGAGCCGCGCACCCATGCGCCGTGCCGGCAGCACGAACACCGGCAGGAGCAGCAGCGCGAGCAGGGTGATCTGCCAGGACAGGCTGACCATGACGAAGACCGTGAGCGCGAGCGTCACGACGTTGCCGACGACGCCGGACAGGATGTTGCTGAACGTGTGGTGCGCGCCGATCACGTCGTTGTTGAGCCGGCTGACGAGCGCGCCGGTGCGGGTGCGGGTGAAGAACGCGACCGGCATGCGCTGCACGTGGTCGAACACCGAGGTGCGCAGGTCGAGGATCAGCCCCTCGCCGATGCGCGCCGACAGCCACCGCGACACCAGGCCGAGCCCCGCGTCGGCCAGCGCGAGCACGGCGATGATCACGGCGAGCCACACCACGACCGGCAGCTCGGCGCCGCGCACGATGGCGTCGACCACCCGGCCCGCCACCACGGGTGTCGCGACCGCGAGGACGGCGCCGGCGACGCTGAGGAGCACGAACCATGTCAGCATGGTGCGGTGGGGCCGCGCGAACCCGGCGATCCGCCGTAACGTGGCCATGGAGAACGGCCTTTTGTCCTGTTGTGCGTGCATCGCGTTGTACAGCGAATGCCACGCGGTCACTTCCATGTCCATCCCGCGAACCCCCGGGCCATCGACAGCGCCGGGACCTCCGGCACAGCTCCACACAGTAGGCGCCGGGTACGACATTTTCGGCCCGGCACAGCCGACCCTAAGACCTTAACAATGGTTGAGGTCAAGGCGGCCGAATGCGCCTCCGGCCAGGAGCCCGGTTTGCCGGAACGCAGACCGGAGGTTTGCCCTCCTCCGGGTGACCCGCGGCGGATGTCGTGTTTAGTGTGGTTCCGTATCGCGCCGTACTGGCGCATCCCGGGAAGCCATTGCGACGCTCCGTACGCCCCGGGCGACCGGCCCGAGGCGGTCCTCGAAAGCACGGAGTGATCCCATGCTCAGACGACTCACCGCACTCGGCATCCTTCTCACCGCCGCCATGGTCGCCGCCTCCGCGCCGAACCTCTTCTTCGGCGACGATGACGACGACTGGGACGACGACGACTGGGACGACGACTACGACTAGCGCGCACACACGCCGCCGGGACCCGTGACACACGGGTCCCGGCGCGCACACGGCGGCACCCCGCGAGACGGTTCTCGCGGGGTGCCGCGTTGGGGATGTCACCTCCCTTCAGGCGTGGTCAGGCGGTCGCGCCGCGCGCGTGGCCGGTCAGCCGCAGCGCCTGCCGGTGTTGATGCAGTTCACCGCCTTGTTCATGAGGTCGTCGGACATGACGTTGATGAAGTCGCCGTGGTCGGTCACCGGCTTGTGGAGCTGCTCGGGGAAGCTGTCGAGCGCGATGCCGGGGCCCGGCGGCACGTTGTAGGTGATGCGCTGCTCCAGCGCGGGGATCGCCTTGAAGCCCTCGGGGCAGCTGCCGTCCGCCGCGGCGAAGGTCACGTGCGTGCGGTGGTTGGCGCTGTCGATGTTGCTGCCGTCCCAGCAGCTCTGGAACTGCAGCAGGCGCACGATCTGGCTGCCGCGCGGGCAGATCGGGTACTTGTCGCGCAACTGGCGGTTCTCGAAGCCGGTGCAGGTCCAGCGCGCGTTGGCGTTGGTGGTGCCGTTGGTGAACGACTTGGCGTCACCGGTGATGATGCGCAGGAAGCGCGGCATGGCGACCACCTTGCTGACCGGGTTGCCGCGCAGGGTCAGTGTCACCGACGCCGGCCGCACGATCTGGCCGATGTTGCCGTCGAGGCCGCCGCCGGGCTTGTCGGCGTCGGGGCCCTGGCGGTTCTGCAGGCGGAGCACCGGCCAGTAGTGCGTGGACTTGTCGCCGTTGCTGCAGGTCGTGCCGGCGGCGGCGAGGCTCTCGTTGGTGGAGAAGCCGCTTGAGTCGAGGTTGCCGACGTAGTCGTGCACGTGGTGCGCGCCGTTGGTCACACCGGGGGCCACGATGACGTTGTCGCTGTTGTGGTGGCCGTTCTCGTTGCGTCCGCAGTTGGAGACGAACGTGCCGCGTGAGCCGTTCTGCTGCACGGCGGGCCGGTTCACGTTCGGCTGGACGCGGCGGATGTCGACGAAGTCGTCAGGGGACGGCCCGGTGGCGCCGCCGGTCGCGGTCGGGGACGGCGAGGCCGAGCCGGTGGGGCTCGCGGACGGGCTCGCGGACGGGTCGCCGGTCGGCGGCGCGGTCGGGTCGCCGGTGCCGGTGGGGTTCGGTGTGGGGTTCTGGCCGCCTCCGCCGGCGTCGCCGAGCGAGCAGTTCGCGAGTCCCTGCAGGTTGCCGGTGCGTACGCCGGCGCGGCGCAGGTTCAGGGTGATGCGGTTGAGGACGACGGCCCTCGCGAGTCGCAGCGGGGTCAGGACCGCGGCGCGTACCTGGTTGGAGTTGGCCCTGGCGCCGAGCCTGCTGAGGCGCTGGTTGGCCTGCGCGATCTGGCGGTCGAGGACGTCGAGGTCACGCTGCACGGCCCGCTGCGCTCCGGCGGGGACCTCCGGCAGCCGGTCGGCCACCGAGGGACAGGCGACCGTGCGGGCCGCACCGCCGTTCCCCGCGTTGCCGCCGTCGCCGTTCCCGGCGTTGCCGCCGTTGCCGCCGCCGGCGGAGGACGTGGGGGACGCCGTGGGCTCGGCGGTCGGCTGCGCGGAGGCGGTGGGTGAGGCAGGCGAGCTCGGGTTCTGGCCGCTCGCCGAGCCGGTGCGGACCGAGCAGGCCGCGAGGTCGCGCAGGTTGGAGCCGGGTTGCTGACCGGCACGTCCGAAGGCGATCGTGATGCGGTCCAGGGTCGCGCGGCGCTTGTCCTGCAGCGGGGAGAGGATCGCGTTCCGGATGAACGACGAGTCCCGCGCGCGGTTGTCGGCCAGGCGGCGGTTCGCCTCGGCGATCTGCGTGTCCAGCAGGGCCAGGTTCCGCTGCACCTCGGCGGACACGGCGGCCGGCACGTCGCCGAGCTGGTCGGCGACCGAGGGACAGTCGACGGCCTTGGCTCCACCCGCGGTGACGACACGCGAGGCGGCGGCGGGAGCGGCCGACAAGGACAGGTCCGCGCTCATCGGCCGCCCGGCCGGGGTAAGGCTCGCCAGGACCAGACTGAGGCCGGCCCCACCCAGAGCGATGCTCAGGACGGGCCTGAACCGCCGTCTGTGCTGGATTCGGATCATTCGAACTCCTCCCGGAGTCAGTTCTCAGGGCGGCGTGGTTGGTGCCCCGTCGGCGAGAGGTACGGCGCCTGCGGCGGTTCGGTTCGACGAGATCGCGGAAATCTCTCGGATTCATCACAGATCCCTGGTTTCCCATCTCTCCCAGAACTCTCGCGAAATCAGGTGAACCGTGCGGACGCGCGCGCCGTACCCGGTGGCGGTGACCTCGTGAAGGCACGGATGGGAGAACTGACCATGGGAAGCCTCGGCCTCACCACGAACGCGGGACGAGCGGCCGCGCTGACCGGCGCGGTACTCGCGCTCGGACTGCTCACCGGTTGCGGCGGCGGTGACGTCCCGAGCACGCCGGCCGCCGCGGGCCAGGCGGCCGCCCCCGTCAACCCCGGGCCGCCGGCGACGCTCAAGCAGCTCGCCAACCGCACCGGCTGCAAGAAGCCCGAGGTGCAGACCGACGCCGACGAGCTGCGTCAGGGGGTCTGCAAGACCGGCAAGGGCCAGTACACGGTGACGACGTTCTCCACCGACGACGGCAAGCAGCAGTGGCTGGACGAGGCCAGGAAGTGGGGTGGCTCCTACCTGGTCGGCACCCGCTGGGTCATCGCGGGCAACGACACCGGCCTGCTGCAGACCTTCAGTGAGAAGGTCGGCGGCAACCTGGTCACCGCCGCACCATGACGTCCCCGCACAGGACCGCTTCCCGGCCGGAGAGCGACGGGACCCCGCCTGGTGCGGCGTCCCGTGCGGCCGTGGAGCCCGCCTCCGTGCGGGGTGCCGTGACCACCGGGTCCCCGGAGAAGGTGAAAGCCATTGCTCCGGCGACCGCACCCCCCGGGGACCCCGGCATCACGGACGATCCGGCGCCGCCGAAGGACGCTCTCCCCTCGGCGGCCCCCGAGCCGCCCGCGCAGGCGGTCCTCCACCCGCCTGCGCGGGCCGTCCCCCGCCGCCGAGGCGTGCGGGCCGGCCTGCTGAGCCTGGCCGCCGCGGCGGCCCTCGCCGCGACCCTGCTGTTCACCGGTTTCGGCGCCTCCCGCGGCCCCGCGGGTGGCCCCGCGACGCTGGAGGACCTCGCCGCGCGCACCGGCTGCGCGAGGCCCAGCCTGCAGGTGGACGCCGCCGAACTGCGTCAGGGCATGTGCGCGACCCCGCAGGGCCGGTACTCCATCACGACCTTCGCCACCGACCAGGGCCGGGACCAGTGGCTCGCCGACGCCGTGGACTACGGCGGCGCCTACCTGGTCGGCACCCGCTGGATCCTCGTCGGCAACACCCAGCAGATGCTGGAGCACTTCAGGGCCCAGCTCGGCGGCACCATCCGCCTCGGCGGCCACCAGGGCCCCGGCGGCGACCCGGCCATGTCCGGCCACGCGGGGTGAGTGACGCTCTCAGTGCTCCTCGATCGACAGCGCGCCTGACGGACAGGACCGGACGGCGCGGCGCGCGGCGGGCTGTACGGCGGGAGGCGGGGCCGGATCGAGGACGACGACGGTGCCGTCGTCCTCGTCCTGGTCGAACAGCGCCGGAGCGGTGAGCACGCACATGCCGGCGCCGACGCAGCGCGACGTGTCGGCCGTGATTCGCATGAGGGCCGGTGCTCCTTTCGTTACCAGGTGACGGGGAGCGCGTGGACGCCGTAGACGGCCATCTTGGAGCGGAAGGAGACCTGGTCGGGGGGGACCGCCAGGCGCAGGCCGGGGAAGCGGCGGAACAGGGCCGGGTAGGCGATGCGCATCTCTATGCGGGCCAGTTGCTGGCCGAGGCACTGATGGATGCCGTGGCCGAAGGTGACGTGGCCGAGCGCGTCGCGGGTGATGTCGAGGGTGCCGGGGTCGCCGAAGCGCGCGGGGTCACGGTTGGCCGAGGCCAGGGACAGGGCGACGTTCTGGCCGGCCTTGATGGGACGGCCCTCCAGCTCCAGGTCCTCCAGAGCGGCGCGGACCGGGCCGACGTGCACGATGGTGAGGAAGCGCAGCAGTTCCTCGACGGCGGTGTCGATCAGGCCGGGGTTCTCGCGGAGCGCGGCGAGCTGGTCGGGGTGGCGCAGCAGGGTGTAGGTGCCGAGCGCCAGCATGTTGGCGGTGGTCTCGTGGCCGGCGATCAGCAGGAGGACGGAGACGCCGGTGATCTCCTCGGCCGTCAGCCCGCCGCCGGCGATCAGTCCGCTGATCAGGCCGTCGCCGGGGTCGCCTGAGTCGTCGTGCTTGCGGACCACCAGGTCGGTGAGGTAGTCGGTCAGGTCGTCCAGGGCCGCGCGGACCTGCTCGGGGGTGGAGTCGAAGCTGAGCAGCGTGCGTGAGTCACGCTGGAACCGGTCGTGGTCGGCGTACGGGACGCCGAGCAGCTCGCAGATGACCAGCGACGGGATGGGGAGCGCGAAGTCCTTCACCAGGTCGGCGGGTGCGCCGCCGCTCTCCATGGCGTCCAGGCGGTCGACAGTGATCTTCTCGATGCGGGGTTCGAGCTGCTTCATGCGGCGCACGGTGAACTGCCCGGTGAGCAGCTTGCGGAAGCGGGTGTGCTCCGGCGGGTCGAGGCGGAGGAAGAACCCAGGCAGTATCCGGCGTGCCTCCTGGATCAGCCGCCGCCCCACCGGCAGGTGCAGCAGATCCGCTCGTGTGCTGAACCGGGGGTCGGCCAGGACGGCGCGTACCGCCGAATGGCTCACCGCGAGCCAGCCGGCGTGGCCGTCGCCGAACACCATGGGCCGCACCGGGTCCTCTTCGCGCCAGCGGCCGAACTCCGGCGGCGGGTCGAGCGGGTTCTCCCGGGTCATCGGGTACGTGACGGGCTCAGGGTGGGTCATGACGCGCTCCTTGACATGGACGGTTTTCCTGTCCGGGCTTCGTTCCTGACCTCTCCCACGAAACAGTACCGGCTTTGAAATTGCAATGGATGAAAAAAAGCATGCGATGCAGTAAAGTTCCGGCATGGCCGAGCACCAGCCGTCCGGACTGAGAGAACGCAAGAAGCTGCGCACCCGCCGCCGGCTGTGCGAGGCCGCACTGCGCCTGTTCCACGTCAAGGGGTACGACGAAACCACCGTCGCCGAGATCGCGGCCGAGGCCGACGTCTCCCCGCGCACGTTCTTCAGCTACTTCGCCAGCAAGGAGGACGTGGTCTTCCACGACACCCGTGACCGTGCCGAGCGCGCGCTCACGGTGATCGCGTCGCGCGGGCCGGGTGAGCCGCTCGCCGCACTGCTGACCCGGGTGGCGGACGAGATCCTCACCCTGGACGACGACGACCTGCTGTTGCGCATGATCCCCGGCCGCGGCGGCATCGTCATGAG
The DNA here is from genome assembly GCF_014207705.1 of Sphaerisporangium rubeum. Lineage (NCBI taxonomy): Bacteria > Bacillati > Actinomycetota > Actinomycetes > Streptosporangiales > Streptosporangiaceae > Sphaerisporangium > Sphaerisporangium rubeum. Next base: position 3,049,516 of record NZ_JACHIU010000001.1, on the reverse strand, counting down.
TGTCCCCGCGTTGCAGGCACGCGCGCTGCATCTGCTGTTCGAGTTCCAGCGCGAGCTGGCCGGCGGGCTGCACGAGGTGTTCCGCGGCGAGCTCGATGACGTCGAGGCGGCCACGGCCATCGGCGCGTTCGTCGGCGGCGCCAAGATGGCGGCCACCGCCGTGATGGACCGCGGCGGCTCACCGGAGGAGATCGCCGCGGCGGCCCGCCGCGGCGCCGAACTGGCGATACGCGGCCTGTACACCTTGGACCCCGAGGACTCGCCATAAAAGGGTAGCGAAGCTGGCTACCTCTTCTTCATCCTGGGCTTAATAGGTCTGATCCGGTCGATCAACCCGCTACCCGCCAGTATTACGACAAAATCATGCTCCAGAGGCGCCGGCACGGCGCTCTCTGGCAACGCGCGCTCGGCGCCTCGGGGTGCCGCGCGCGAAAGTCCCTGGCACAAATGGATTGCGGCGTGGCTGTTCCTGGTGTTCCGTCACGCTGTGGGGTACAGACATGAACGGTCGTGAGGCTCTACCGGACCGCCATGGGCCGGTCCGCTCCGTCAGCCCCCTCGTCGGCCGGCGAGACGCGTTACATGCCTTCTCGCAGAGCGTCGACGCGGCCGTGGCGCACGGTTTCCAGTTCCGTGCCATGGTCGGCGAGCCGGGTGCCGGCAAGACGCGTCTGCTGGCCGAGCTGGCGGACATGGCCGGCAAAGGCGGCCTGACCACGCTATGGGGCAGAGCGGCGGAGTTCGAGCAGGCCATGCCGTTCAGCGCGCTGGTGGACGCGCTGGACGACCACCTGGAGGCCCGCAGGGACGAGTTGTCGGGCCGGCTCGGCGCGGGGCAGGCGCGGCTGCTGGCGACGGTGTTCCCCGCGCTCGCGGCCAAGATGCCGCACGAGGCGGCCGACGCCGGCCAGGAGGCCGGCCAGCCCGGCATGGTGCGGTACCGGCTGTACCGCGCGCTGCGCCAGCTCATCGACGAGCTGGCCTCCCCTTCGGGCCTCGCACTGATCCTGGACGACGTGCACTGGGCCGACGACGGCTCGGCGGAGTTCCTGGACCACCTGGTGCGGCACCCGCCGCGCGGACGCGTGCTGGTCGCGGTGGCCTACCGGCCGGCGCAGGCGACGCCGCGGCTCGCGGCGCTCGCGCGCAGCGCCGGCGCGCGTGGCGGCGAGGTGACGGTCGGCCCGCTCGACGAGGACGAGGTGGAACAGTTCCTCGGCCCGGCGGTGAACCGCAGCCGCCGCGCCGCGCTGTTCGAGGCCAGCGGCGGCAACCCGTTCTACCTGGAAGCCCTGGCCAAGATGAGCCGGCTGAGCGTCGGCGAGCTTCCCCCCACCGTACGCGCCGCGCTGCAGGTGGAGCTCGGGGACCTCGCGCCGGCCTCGCTGCTGGTCGCTCAGGCCGCCGCCGTCACCGCCGACGAGTTCGAGCCCGCGCTCGCCGCGGTCGCGGCCGAGGTCGATGCGGCGCAGGCCCTGGACGCGCTGGACGACCTGTTCCTCCGTGACATCGTGCGTCCCGGCGCCGGCGGCAGGTTCCGTTTCCGCCACTCGCTGGTGCGCCAGGCCGCCTACGAGTCGGCCGCCGCGGGCTGGCGCCTGGCCGCGCACGCGCGCCTGGCCGCGCACCTGGCCGATCTCGGCGCTCCTGCGATCGTGCGGGCCCACCACATCGAGCGTTCCGGCGTTTTCGGCGACCGGCGTGCCGTCTCCGCGCTGGTGGAGGCGGCCCGCACCGTCGGCGCGCAGTCACCGGTGACCGCCGCGCACTGGCTGCGCAAGGCCCTGGACCTCATGCCGGCGGAACCCGGGAACCTGGAGGAACGGCTGGAACTGCTCATGGAGCTCAGCCGCGCGCTCGGCATCAGCGGGAAACTCAGCGAGAGCCGCGACACCGCTCGTGAACTGCTGCGCCTGCTCCCCGAGGACGATTACGCGCGCCGCGCGCGCGCCACGCGCTGGTGCGCGTTGATGGAACGCCAGCTCGACCGTCCCCTTGAGGCCAGAGCGCTGCTGCTGGACGAGTTGCGCCGCATGCCGGACCCCCACAGCCCGGTCGCCATCCCGCTGCGCATGCGCCTGGTCGCCGAGAGCATGATGCGCGCCGACTTCCGCGCCGCGCAGGCCGTGCTCGACCTGATGCCGGAGTACGAGGAGGACTGGCCGCCGGGCCTCGCCATGGCGGTCGCGGCGCTGCGTCCCATGCCGGCGTACGCGGCGGGACGCCTCACCGAGGCGCTGCGGCTCGCCGACGCGGCCGACCGCCTGATCACCGAGGCGCTGGACGAGCACCTGGCCGAATGGCTGGACGCGGTCGCCTGGACCTGCTGGGCCGGGAGCCACATCGGGAGGTATTCGGTGGCGCTGCGCCACTTCGGCCGCGCCGCCGCGGTGGCCCGGGCCACCGGCCAGGACTACATCCTGACCCACCTGCTCGCGGGCCGGGTCCGTGTTCTGATCGTCCTCGGCCGGCTTCCGGAGGCGCTCGACACCGCCGAGGAGTCGGTGGAAGGCGCACGGCTGCTCGAGTCGCGGCAACAGGCGGTGTTCGCGCTCACCGGACTCTGCCTGGCGCTGACCTGGTCCGGCGACCACGACGCCGCGATCCTGGCGGGTGAGGAGGCGGTCAGCACAGGGGTCGACCGTGGCGAGGTGTCCGGCAACCTGGCCCGCCAAGCCCTCGGCGCGGCCCTGGTCTGCGCCGGACGCCACGACGACGGCATCGCACTGCTCCTGGAGGCCTGCGACGGCTTCGTCGAACCCCGCCTGGACAAGGGCAACCTGCTGATCTGCTGCGAGTACCTCGCCTATGCCGAGGCCGCGCGTGGCCGCCACGAGGCCGCCGCGTCGTACGCGGAGCGCGCCGCCACCCTCGTCCAGCCGGAACTGCCGGCGTTCTCCGGCCTGGTCCCCCTCGCCGAGGCCCACGCCGTGCGCGCCGCCGACCCGATGGCCGCGGCCGGGCTCGCCGACCGGGCCGCCGGGATGCTCGCCGCCGGGGAACGCCGGATCGACGCCGGACGTGCGCTGCTGCTCGCGGGAACCGCCTACGGGGAGGCAGGCGAACGCGGCGAGGCACGCGCGCGGCTGCGCGACGCCAGCGAGATCTTCGCCGCATCGGAGGCGAAGGCACTCGCGGCGCAGGTCGCACGCGCGCAGCGCAGGCTCGGGGTGCGGGTGTCGGCCGGCGGCGGCGCGGGCCAGGCGTCCGGGCCGTTCGGGCTGTCCCCCAGAGAGACCGAGATCGCTCAACTCGTCGCCGAAGGTCTCACCAACCAGCTCATCGCCGCGCAACTCTTCCTCAGCGTGCGTACCGTGGAGACACATCTGTCGCATGTGTTCGCGAAACTCGGCGTCACCTCACGCGTGGGTGTCGCCACCAAACTGAACCGGGGCGGGCTCTGAGGGGGGACCAGGAGTCGGTAAGCCCCTCGTCACGTACGTATGTACGGGGTTTCCACGATGCCGTACGTGGCGGGCTGTTGGCATTGTTTGAGGTGGGTCGAGACCAGGAGGACGGTCAGATGGAACACCGCATTTCGCGCTTCACGCTTGACGGCGTGCCGGGGGCCGAGATCTCGGTGCATCCGTTCTCGACCGAGGACGAGCTCGGCCTGGCGCTCACTCGCTTCCGAACGGGGGAAAGCGATGACGTCGTGCTGCTCGTCCACGGCCTGACCTCGTCCAGCGACATGTTCATCATGCCGGAGCACCACAACCTGGTGAGCTTCTTGCTGGACAGCGGCTTCACCGACGTCTGGACGCTCGACTTCCGCATGAGCAACCGGTTCCCCTACAACATGGAGACCCGGCGGTTCACCCTGGACGACATCGCGGCCTTCGATCATCCGGCAGCCTTGGCAGAGCTCCGCCGTCACGTTGGGGCACGGCGGATCCATGTCATCGCGCACTGCCTGGGCTCGGTGTCGTTCATGATGAGCCTGTTCGGCGGGGCCGTCACCGGCGTCACGAGCATGGTCGCCAACAGCGTGGGGCTGACCCCGCGCGTTCCCTCCTGGGCCCGCGTCAAGCTCCGCTTCGGCCCGCCGCTGCTGGAGTACGGCCTGGGGCTGCCGTACCTCGACCCGCGGTTCGCCGGCGCTCCGGCGTTCAGCCGGCGCCGCATGCTGGCCCGCGCGGTGTCGCTCTTCCATCCCGAGTGCCGCGAACCCGCGTGCCACATGCAGAGCTTCATGTGGGGCAGCGGCAAGCCGGCGATGTACCGTCACGGCAACCTGGCGCCGGAGACCCATCTGCACGAACGGCTCGCCGACCTGAACGGTGCGGTCGACGTGAACTACTACCGGCACATCGTCAAGATGGTGCGTGCGGGACGCGCGGTGAAGTGCGACCCCGGGGAGCCGCGGCTCGCGTCCCTGCCCGACGACTATCTGGCCGGCGCGGGGCGGATCGAGACCCCCGTGCTGTTCGTCACCGGTGACCACAACGACGTGTTCACCGACTCCAACATCGTGTGCCACCGTGTCCTCTCCAAGCGCGCTCCGGGCCGGCACGAGCTGCAGGTGCTGCCGGGGTACGGGCACATCGACCCGCTGATCGGGAAGAACGCGCACGTGGACGTGTTCCCGCGCGTCCTCGACTTCCTGAAGCGCCACGCGGGCTGAGGCACCAAGATGATCACTAATATCCCGGGTGCGCCCTCGGGGGCGGAACACGCGGACGTCGTGGTGGTGGGATCCGGGTTCGGGGGCTCGGTCGCGGCGTACCGCATGGCCTCGGCGGGGCTGTCGGTGGTGGTGCTGGAGCGGGGACGTGCCTACTCCCCCGGCAGCTTCCCCCGCAGCCCCGCCGAGATGGGGAAGGCGTTCTGGGACCCGGTGGCGGGGCTGTACGGCCTGTTCGACGTGTGGAGCTTCGACGGCTGCGACTCGGTGGTGTCGAGCGGGCTCGGCGGCGGGTCCCTGATCTACGCCAACGTGCTGCTGCGCAAGGACGAGCGGTGGTTCGTCAACGAGGAGCCGCTGCCGCGCGGCGGGTACGAGAACTGGCCGGTCACCCGGGCCGACCTCGACCCGCACTACGACGCGGTCGAGAAGATGATCGGCGTCACGACCTACCCCCTGGAGAACCCCGCCTACAGCGACACCCCGAAGACCCGCGCGCTGCAGGACGCCGCCACCGAGCTCGGCCTGGACTTCCGGCTGCCGCCGCTGGCCGTCAGCTTCGCGCCGTCGCGGGACGCCGCACCCGGCATCGGCCTGCCGCTGGCGGACGGGCCGTACGGCAGCCTCCACGGGGTGCAGCGCCGCACGTGCCGGCTCTGCGGCGAGTGCAACCTCGGATGCAACGACGGGGCCAAGAACAGCCTCGACCACACATACCTGGCGGCGGCCCGCCATCACGGCGCGGACCTGCGCACCTTGCACGAGGTGCGCGGGATCCGGCCGAGGCGGGGTGGCGGGTACGCCGTCGACTACTCCACGCACACCCCCGGCGGCGGACCGGGGACCATCACCTGCGACCGGCTGGTGCTGGCCGCCGGCACGCTCGGCACGTCGTTCCTGCTGCTGCGCAGCCGGGCCGAGCTGCCGGGCCTGAGCGACCGGCTCGGCACGCGGTTCTCCGGCAACGGAGACCTGCTGACGTTCCTGCTGCGCGCCAAGGACCGCACCGGCAGCCGCACCATCACCGGCAGCAGGGGGCCGGTCATCACCAGCGCGATCCGGCTGGCCGACACCGCCGACGGCACCCGTGAGACGGGCCGCGGCGGCTACATCGAGGACGGCGGGTTCCCCGCGTTCGTCGACTGGCTGGTCGAAGGGGCCGACCTGCGTGGCGAGCTCGGCCGGGCCGCGCGGTTCCTGGTCGACCGCCTGCGCGCCATGGTCACCGGCGACACCAACATGTCCGCGGAGTTCGCCGACCTGGTGGGCCGCGGCGAGCTGTCCACCTCGTCCCTGCCGCTGCTCGGCATGGGCCGCGACGTGCCGGACGGCGTGCTGCGCCTGCGTGGCGGCCGGCTGGACGTCGAGTGGCACACCGAGACCGGCGAGGAGTACTTCGACCGGGTGCGCGCCACCATGGGCCGCATCGCGGACGTGCTCGGCGCCGAGTACGCCGACATGCCCGCGTGGATCAGCAAGCGGATCATCACGGTGCATCCTCTCGGCGGCGCGCCGATGGGACGTCATCCCGGTGAAGGGGTGTGCGACGCCTACGGGGAGGTGTTCGACCACCCCGGCCTGTACATCGCGGACGGCGCGGCGCTGCCTGGTCCCGTCGGAGCCAATCCGTCGCTGACCATCGCGGCCCTGGCCGACCGCATGTGCACCCGGATGCTGGAGAAGGGGCCGCCGTCCACGCGGTCCGCGAAGGCGACGAGAGAGGTTGAGTTCCACATGACCATGGGTGCCGGCCTGGTGGGGGAACCACCGGCCGAGACACGGCCCGCTCCGATGCCCGCGCCTGGCGAGCGCACGTCCCTTTCGTTCACCGAGGAGATGCGGGGTTTCCTGTCCCTCGGCGTGGACGACCCGCGTTCGGGTGACATGTCGGCCCGTTCGCACGGTGACCGGTTCTCCTTCGAGCTCACCATCACGATCGACGACGTCAACGGCTTCCTGGCCGAACCCACCCACCAGGCCCGCGCGGCCGGGTGGGTCGACTCCCCTGTCTGCGGCGGACGCCGCGCGGTGGAGCAGGGCTGGTTCAACCTGTTCGCCCCCGGCATGAGCCCCGACCGGCGTGAGATGCGGTACCGGTTGTGGTTCCTCGACGACGACGGAGAGAAGCGCACGCTGTCGGGGAGGAAGGACGTGCACCACGGGCCCGCCACCAGGCTGTGGCTCGACACCTCGACCCTTTTCACGCGTCTGCTGGAGGGTCACGTCCCTGAGGGCGAGGAGGACAAGGCCACCGTGCTCGGCGCGGGCACGCTGCACATCAGGCCGATGGACCTCGCCGCCACGTTGAAGAGCTTCGACACCGAGGGGCCGCGCGGCATGACGGCCGTGGCCCGCTTCGGGAAGTTCTTCGTCGGTGAGCTGTGGGACGTCTACGGACCGGGGTGAGGCGGAAACCCCGAGGCGGCCGGCCGGCGAGAGGGAGGTGGATCCCCTCGCCGGGCCGGCCGCCGGCTTTTGGCGGTGGTCCGCGCCGTCGGGTGGCCGTCGGGTGGCCGTCGGGTGGCGCGGTGCACCGCGCGGGCCTCGTGGTCCCTTACTTGGGAGGAGCAGGAGAGGGAGGCGGCGGCGTCGGCAGCGCGGCGTAGTCGACCTTGCCGGTGCTTTCGAGAAGCGTCATGTGCTTCATCACCACATCGACCGCTACCTGCGCGAACGCGCGGATCTCGTCGTTCTTGGTACCGGCGCGCACCAGCGCCACGGCGGCGAAGACCTTGCCGTGGGCCGCGCGCAGGCGGTCGGCGAACACCTTGTCGTACGCCTCACCCTCAAGCTGGGACAGCTCGTTCATCCATCCCTGCTGGTCGGCGTTCGGGGTGCTCGGGATCTTCACGTTGAGCTTCGCGGCCAGCGCGCGCACCTGCTCGTCGAGCTTGGTGTGGTCGGCGGCGAGCATGAGCCCGACCTCCTTGACCCGCTGGCTGGAGGCCCGTTCCTGCGCCTGCTGACCGGTCGGGATCTCCCACAGACCGGCCTGGCGCACCTTCGTGAGGAAGTCGCGGTCGGCCGGCCCGACGGGTCCGGACTCGGTGGTGGACCAGTCCGCCGGTGAATCGCCGCTCGCCGACCTGATGGCGTTCGGGGCGATGGTCAGCACCGTGATGGTGGCCACCACCAGGAATGTCAGTGCGCCGAGCACCTCGATGAGCCTCATGGGCCTGAACTGAAGCCGGTTCACCGAACGCCCTCTCCCTTCCTTGCATGTCCCGTTGTCCCGTTTGCGCGCGCTTGTTCGCAGGGAGGTACGCGGCGGGAGCGAGACGGGTTCAGGTTGGGGCGAGATTTCCTAATTTTGTGGAAGTTGTGCAATTTACGTACCGAGACGGGTGATCCACTGCCACCATGTGCCTGTGCAGCGTCATCGCAGTGTCCGGTCCGGGCCGGAAGAAGCACACGACGACTCCGATGAGCAACTGGTCGCGACGCTCTACCGCGAGTTCGGCGGGCCCCTTCTGCGCAACGTGCGCAGACTGACGGGAGGTGACCAGCAATGGGCAGAGGACGTCGTCCAGGAGACCGTCTTCCGCGCGTGGCGGAACGCGGGCAAACTGAACCGGGAACCCGGTCTGCTGTGGGCATGGCTGATGACGGTGGCTCGCCGCATCGTCATCGACACCCATCGCCAGCGTTCGGTCCGCCCTCAGGAGGTGGAGCCCGACAAGCTGGACACCGTCGCCATCCCGGACGGGTCTGAGCCCATGTTGTCCGCGATGGTGGTGTCCGAAGCCCTGTACAGCCTTTCCGAGGAGCATCGGGAAGCGCTCGTGCAGACGTACCTTCACGACCGTACGATCAATGAGGCGGCGGAAGTGCTGGGGGTGCCACCCGGGACGGTCAAGTCCCGGGTGTACTACGCGCTCCGCGCCCTGCAGAAGACGATGAAGGAGAGGGGGTGACCGGCTGATGGATTCACCCCCTCACGTCGAGGTGGCGGCCTACATCCTCGGCATTCTCAACGAAGAGGACTCGGCCACGTTCGACCGCCATCTGCTCGACTGCGCCAGCTGCCAGGACGAGCTACGGGACATGTACGACCTCCCCGACGCGCTCGACCTGATCAAGCGCGACGTGAAGCGCACGGTGAACGGCACGGGACTCGGCGCTCCCGGCGGCGCTGCGGCCGGATATCGCGTGAACGGGACGGCACGCGACGGCGTGAACGGCTCGATCCCCGAGCCTCGCGAGCTGCGTGAGCTGCGCGAGGCCCGCGACGGGGTGGTGCGCGACCTGCCGCCCGACCCGCGCGACCTGCGGGGGCTGCGCGACGCGCGCGACGGCGTGGTGCGTGAGCTGCCAGGCGCGGGCCGCGACCTGCCGGGCTCCCGCGACGACACGGCCGGCGACCTGTGGACGCCGAGCGGCCGGCCTCCCGGCCGGTACCCCGGCAACGGTCACCGGCGGCGCGACGAGGACTTCGACTACCTGCCGGGACGCTCCGACGACGAGCTGTCGCGGGTGCGCGACCGCCGGCGCAACGCGCTGTGGCTCGGCGTGGCCGCGGCCATGGTGATCGCGGTCGCCGGGGTCACCACGGCGCAGGTGTGGCCGCGCGACACGACGACACCTCCCGTCGCCGCGCCGTCGGTCACCGGCTCGCCGCTGGTGCGCGAGGGCACCAGCCCCGACACCGGGGTCAGCGGCACCGTGGCCATGACGGCACGCACCTGGGGGACCGAGGTCGCCTTCCAGCTCAGCGGTGTGACCGGTCCCGAGCGGTGCAGCCTCGTCGCGATCTCGCGCAACGGCGACCGCGACGTGGTGTCGGGCTGGCGTGTGCCTTCCGGCGGCGGTTTCGGCGTGCCCGACCACCCCGAGCCCATGCGGCTCACCGGCGGCACGGCCCTCGCCACCGCCGAGATCGCGCACTTCGAGGTGGTCAGGGACGACGGCGTGCGCCTGCTGGACATCCCCGTCGCCTGACGGCCCGGTCCCGGGGACACCGGGGAGGGAACCCGGGAGGGCCGTCGACGGCGCGGGGTCACCGCCTGCTTTCGCTCGGGGCCGGCGTCAGCCGCAGAGCGAGCGCGGGGCACATCTCGATGGCCCTGCGCGCCTCTCCTTCGAGCCTGGCGGGTACCGACGCGGTGCTCACCACGGGGTAGCCATGGGTGTCGAGCTTGATGAGCTCAGGCACCACGAGCGAGCACAGGCCGTGACCCTCGCACCGTGACCAGTCCAGGATGAGCTGCGCCTCCGCGGCCCGCGACAGCGGCTCGTCCGGCAGCGGCAGCACACCCTTGGTCGGCAGGCCGCACGTGCCGTACGCCGAGTGCGTCATCACGTCCTCGGCGAAGACGTCGATGGCCGACAGCACGAAACGCGAGGTGCCGTCCGGGTGGCCGCAGGCGCCGCGGCCACGCATGGTGGCCGCGGCCCGCTGCACAGCGTCGATGTGGCCGTGGCCCTCGGCGAGCGCGCCGAACGCCTGAGCGAGGTCCGGCAGGCCCATGTAGCACGGACCGCACTGACCGGCGCTCTGGCCGGCCATGTACCTCGCGACCCGCGCGGTCTCACCGAGCGGACAGGACTCCCAGCCGAGCGGGACCACGATGCCGGCCCCGAGCGCTCCACCGAGCGCCTCGAAGCCCGCGCGGGACACCTCGGCCCGTTCGACGGCCTCGGCGGACATCCACTTGCCGTGGTAGCCGCCGAGCAGGACACCCTGGCCGACGGTGGCGTCGCACAGGTCGAGGATCTCACGCAGCCGCACCCCGGTCGGCGTCTCCACCACCGCGGGACGGCGGGCCGAGCCGGTGACGCTGAGCATGACCGTGCCGGGTTCCGAGGGCAGGCCGACGGAGGAGTACATGTCCACGCCGAGCATCGCGAGCAGCGCGAGCTGCGCGTAGGTCTCGGCGTTGGACAGCAGCGTCGGCATGCCGCCGACGCCGCGGTCGGAGGACCGCACCTTGCGGCCCGGCGGGATGGGACGCTCGCCGTTGATGCCGCGCACCAGCGCGCCGCCCTCGCCGGAGATGAAGCGGTCCGGCATGCGCACCACGCGCACGGCGTCGGTGATGCCGCGTTCGTGGATGGCGTTGAGCAGGGACCGCTCCCCCGGGCCGCCGTGCGCGACCCCGACGACGATCTCGACGGCGGACAGCGCGCGGGCCACCAGGTCCGCGCCGTCCAGTATCAGGTGGGGTGCCCGGGTGAGCAGCACCTTGTCCTTGTGCGCCGCGGGCTCACCCTCGGTGGCGTTGACCACCACCGTGATGGGTGCGCCGCGGCGGCCCGCCGAGTCGACCACGGCACGCAGCTTGCGGGCGAAGGGGAAACCCGCGCCGCCGCGTCCGCGCAGGTCGCCGAGCTCGGCGAGCGCGATGAGATCGTCGATCGGCAGGCGCGGCATGTGGCCGTGCACCCGCCGGTGGGTGTCGTAGTCCAGACGCGGAGAGGCGTCCAGGCCGGCGGTGAGCCGGCCCGGGCCGATGCGGTAGACGTCGAGGACGCCGTACGTCGTCACCTGCGCACCTCTTTGCGCAACGTCACCCAGAACTCCTCGTCGAAGACGTCGTCCACCCGGATGGTCTCGGCCTTGCGGCCACCGCCACCCTTGCCCTTGCCGGCGAACCGCGCCGGGGCACGGTCGCGTGGGCCCACCGTCACCAGCAGGCGCACCAGCAGGACGAAACCAACCGCGATGATGGCGGCCACATAGCTCAAGGTGACCCAGTCCGCGGCGGCACGGCCCGCCGTGAGGCCGTGCACGATGGCGATCGGCCAGCACAGGTAGGCGGTGACGTGCAGCGCACGCCACAACCAGGGCCAGCGGATGCCGACGAAACGGCCGCGGAACGCCCCTGTGGCGGCGGCCAGGATGAGCAGATCGGCGGCGACCGTGCCGAGGGACACCGCGAAACCGGAGTCACCGAACGGCAGGAGCGCGCCGGACGCGGAGACCCGTCCCCGCATGATCTGCAGAACCACGTGCGTGATGAGGAACCCCACCGACGCGACAGCGAACCCGCGGTGCGCCGCCTGCATGAGAACACGGTGCCGTACCCGCAGCACCAGCCGGTCCGTGGCCGCCAACCCGATGACGACCGTGCCTGTCAGTCCAAGGAGCGTGAACACCCCCGAGTAGAAAATAAGAAAATCCTGCACCTGCACCAGGACCGAAGCTCCGAGAAGAGCCGTCCCAGCCAGAAGCGACGTGGTGGTGACCAGCCTGATCACGATTGGGGGTCGTGACCGAGACCTTTGCGGTGCCCGCCGGTGTCGCGTTTCCTTCATCCCGTCCTCCGCCAGAGCCGGTCTTGCAACCGGACATCGTGCCGCTGGGTGCCTACCGGGATCGATCGGGACATTTGCGCGCGCCGATCACATTAGCGCCTCTTGCGTCTCCCTGGTACCAGAACGTTACAGAAATTCGGGCACTTGAAAATCGCACCACGAGTGGTCCCGACCACTCCTCCACCCCGCCTGTCAACACGCACGCGGACGGGCCCTGACCACCGGAAAAGAAGTGGCCGGGTGTGCCGGAGCGCTCTAACGTTGAACGTCGTGAACAGACGCGGGGCGCAGACGATCAGTGACGATACCGGACGTCCGGTGCTCGGTTTCGTCGAAGGCACCCGCGCGGGCCGTCCGTGCGCCGACCTCGCGACGGCGCTCGGCCCCGGTGCCGAGCAGGCGGTGCTGCGGCAGCTGCCGGGCTGGGTGGTGGCCGGTGACGAGGGCCTCGGCCGGCGGCTGCTCGCCGCCGGCGCCAGTCCGCTGCGGCACGCGCACTCCTACTCGCGCGACCTGCGCGCCGATCCCGCTCCCGCCTGGTGGGCCGAGACGGGGTACGGCGTCGTGGCCTGTGACGCCGTGCCGGCCGCCGAGGTGTTCCCCGCCTGGCGCGCCGCGTACCGCACACCGGGCCACCCGGACCGGCGCGAGATCGGCGACACCGAGGCGCTGGAGCGCGAGCTGGCTCCGCTGCTTGCCGGCGAGTCCTACGGCGCGCTGCTGCCGTGCGGCGGGCTGCTGCTGCGCCACGACCGCGTGGTGGCCGGGGTGCTCGTGGGGATGCTCGACGGGGAGCCGCCGCAGGGCGGGCCGTGGGTGCTCGACGTGTTCCGCGACCCCGACCCGCGGTACGCCGGGCTCGGGTCGGTGATGCTGCGCCGCGCGCTGGCCCTGGCGACCATGCACGGCCTGCCGGCCCTCGGGCTCGCCGTCACCGACGGCAACCCGGCGCGGCGGGTGTACGAACGGCTCGGGTTCCGCCACACCGGGTCGTGGCTGAGTGTGATCGTGCCGGAGCGCGATCAGGCGGGCAGCAGCCAGACGTAGCCGGCGAACCGGCCGCCGACGCGGTCCCTGCGGTGGGAGTACAGGTCGGGGGTCTCGATGGTGCAGCGGTCGTCGTGGCGCACGTCGGCGACGCCGGCGCGGGAGAGCTGCGCGGCGATGCCGGCGCGCAGGTCGAGCGCGGGGGTGCCGGCGCGGGTCGCCGACCACGTCTCGGGGACGGCCGAGGCGACCTGCTCGCGCAGGCCGGCCGGCACCTCGTAGCACGCGCCGCAGGCGAGCGGGCCGATCACCGCGACCAGGTCGCGCGCGCCGTGCGCGCGCATCGCCGCCACGAGTGCCGGGACCACTCCCGCCGCGGTGCCGGCGCGGCCCGAGTGCGCGCCGCCGACGAGGCCCGCGGCCGGGTCGGCGAGCAGCACCGGCGCGCAGTCGGCGGCGAGCACGGCGAGAGCGAGGCCGGGACGGTCGGTGTAGACGCCGTCCAGCTCCGGCGGGTCCACGCCGAACGGCTCGGTGACGTACCCGACGTGGGGGCTGTGCACCTGCCGCATGAACACGACCTTGGCGGGGTCGAGGCCGAAGCCCCTGGCGGTGCGAGCGCGGTTCTCCGCGACCGCGACCGGGTCGTCACCCACCGACCCGCCGAGGTTGCGGGTGCCGTACGGCTCTCCGCTGACCCCGCCGTGCCGGTCGGTGAACGCCATGCGCACCCGGTCGATCTCAAGCACGGCGCCAGCTTACCGACCGGCCGGCGGCCGGCGCGGACCGGTCCGCCGCGATCACCCGGTCGTCCGGGGTCCGGCCTACTCTCCCGGGGCCGGCAGCAGGGACGCGTACAGGTCGCGGGTGCGCGCGGCGATGGCGGTCCAGGAGAAGTGCTCGACGGCGCGCTCGCGGCCGGCCTTCCCCATGGCGGCCGCGGTGCCGGGGTCGGCGAGCAGCGTGCCGACGCGTTCGGCGATGGCGGCGGCGAACGCGGCGGGGTCGCGGGGCTCGCCGTCGGCGAGGGGGTCGATCGGCACGAGCAGGCCGGTGGCGCCGTCTGCGACGACCTCGGGGATGCCGCCGGTGGCGGTGGCCACCACAGCGGTCTCGCAGGCCATGGCCTCGAGGTTGACGATCCCCATGGGCTCGTACACCGAGGGGCACACGAAGACGGTGGCGTGGGTGAGGAGCTGGATCACGTCGGGCTTCGGCAGCATCTCGGAGATCCAGACCACACCGGAGCGGCCCGACCTGAGCTCGTCGGCCAGCGCGGTGATCTCGGCCGCGATCTCGGGGGTGTCCGGCGCACCCGCGCACAGCACGACCTGCGCGTCCTCGGGGAAGTCCCGTGCGGCGCGCAGGAGGTGCGCGAGGCCCTTCTGCCGGGTGATCCGGCCGACGAACAGCACGTACGGCCGCGCGGGGTCGACGCCGTGCCGGGTCAGGACGGCGGTGCCGGGGTCCGGCGCGTACTCGGCGGTGTCGATGCCGTTGTGGATCACCGAGACCTTGGCGGGGGACACGCCGGGGTAGCAGGCCAGCACGTCGCGGCGCATGCCCTCGGAGACGGCGATCACCGCGTCGGCGGCGAGCAGCGCCTCGCGTTCGGCGAAGGACGACAAGGTGTAGCCGCCGCCGAGCTGCTCGGCCTTCCAGGGACGCAGCGGCTCCAGGCTGTGCGTGGTGATCACGTGCGGCACGCCGTACAGCATCTTGGCCGTGTGGCCGGCGAAGTTGGCGTACCAGGTGTGGCTGTGCACCAGGTCGGCTCCGGCGCAGCCGGCGGCCATCTCCAGGTCCACTCCGAGCGTCTGGAGCGCGGCGTTGGCCTCGGCCAGTCCGTCCGGCACGCGGTAGGCGTGGACGCCGGGTTCGGCGCGCGGGGCGCCGAAGCAGTGGACCCGTACGTCGGCCAGGTGGCGGAGCTCGCGGGCGAGGTATTCGACATGGACACCGGCCCCGCCGTAGACCTCCGGCGGGTACTCGCGGCTCAGCAGATCGACACGCATGAGTAGACCTTAGCCGCGAGAGATGTTTGAGCGGATTTGGTGGGGAAAAGCCGGGTAACGTCGTGTGCATGACGACGTCCAGAATCCTCGCGATCGTGCTGGCCGGTGGCGAGGGCAAGCGGCTGATGCCGCTCACCGCCGACCGCGCCAAGCCGGCCGTCCCCTTCGGCGGTATCTACCGCCTGGTCGACTTCGTGCTCTCCAACCTCGCCAACGGCGGCTTCCTCAAGATCGTCGTCCTGACGCAGTACAAGAGCCACAGCCTGGACCGCCACGTCTCGCGCACCTGGCGGCTGTCGGCCATGCTCGGCAACTACGTGACACCGGTGCCGGCCCAGCAGCGCCTCGGGCCCCGGTGGTTCTCCGGATCGGCGGACGCGCTGTTCCAGAACCTCAACCTGATCTACGACGAGCTTCCCGAGCACTGCATCGTGTTCGGCGCCGACCACATCTACCGCATGGACCCCCGGCAGATGGTCGACCAGCACATCGCCTCCGGCGCGGACGTCACGGTCGCCGCGATCCGGCAGCCGCTGTCCATGGCCGACCAGTTCGGCGTGATCGAGACCGACCCGGCGGGACGGCGCATCGTGGCGTTCCGCGAGAAGCCGACCGACGCGATCGGCCTGCCGGACGCACCCGACCAGATCTACGCGTCCATGGGGAACTACGTGTTCAAGACGCAGGCCATGATCGACGCGCTGCGTGAGGACGCGCTCGACCCGGCCAGCCGGCACGACCTCGGGGGGAACATCATCCCGATGTTCGTGAAGTCCGGCACCGCCGAGGTGTACGACTTCGCCGACAACGTGGTGCCGGGCTCCACCGAGCGCGACCGCGGCTACTGGCGTGACGTCGGCACGCTCGACGCCTACTACGAGGCCAACATGGACCTGGTGTCGGCGCACCCGGTGTTCAACCTGTACAACTTCCACTGGCCGATCTACACCGGGTACGACCCGCTGCCGCCGGCCAAGTTCGTGCACAAGGACGGCGACCGGGTGGGGCAGGCGCACGACTCGCTGGTCTCCCCCGGCGTGATCATCTCCGGCGGCACCGCCTGCCGGTCCATCCTGTCCCCCGGCGTGGTGGTGCACTCCCACGCTCAGGTGGAGGACTCGGTGCTCATGGGTGGCGTGAAGATCGGCAGGGGGGCCATCGTGCGTCGCGCCATCATCGACAAGAACGTGGTGGTCCCGGACGGCGCCAGGATCGGCCTGGACCTGGACTACGACCGCTCCCGCTTCGCGGTGACGCGCGAAGGAGTGGTGGTCATCGCGAAGAACGAGATCATCGAACGGTAGCCGCGGGGTCCCCGGGATTCCGGGGACCCGCGTGACGACCGGCCACATATCTGGGTAGGCGAGCAACATGAGCGAATATCAGCGCGGCCCGTACGACATGGGCGACGACGAGCAGCTGAGCGAGATCGAGGAGTTCACCGGCGACGTGCGCCTCGGCCACCACTTCGAGACCGAGGACCCCGAGGAGGCCGGCAGCATCTCGCGCCGCGTCCGGCAGGAGGTCCCCGACCGTCCCGAGCGCGCCGTGCGGGAGAACATGCGGCTGGTCGCGCCGGACGAGGGGGCCCACCCGGACGTCGACTCCGAGGAGTACGCCTCCTCGATCGGCCGGGACGACGACGACCTGTCGGCCGAGGAACGCGCGATGCGGATCGATCCCGAGTAAAAGCTGTGGCATGACGGGTTAAAGTCGCCGTGTGGGAAGATCACGACCGTTCTGGCGGCTGACCCCGGCCGAGCGCCGCGTGTGGGAGGCCTTCCCCACCGGCGCCTGGGTCGACCTGCGTACCGGCGACTCCGAGCTTGACGATCCCGTGCACGGCGGCATGTGGGGACGCGAGCGCACGGTGCGCGCCGAGGTGCTGACCGCGCTCCTGCTCGGAGCGCGGCCCGGCGAAGGCGGCCGGGTGGCGGGGCTGCGGCTGGCGGGAGCGCGGATCACCGGGGTGCTGAACCTGTCCGACGCCACCCTCACCGCCAAGCTCCACCTGCTGAACTGCCGTGTCACCGACTCGATCGCGCTGATGGACGCCACCGCCAAGGGCATCCGGCTGCGCGGCTGCGACATCCACCGCATCCGTGCGGCGCGCTGCACCGTGGACGGCCTGTTCGAGCTGGACTCCTGCACCGTGCACGCCGGGGTGCGGCTGGACAACGCGCGCATCACCGGCCAGTTCCGCCTCGCCAACTCCCACCTGTACGCGCCGGAGAACGACGCCTCCTCCAGCGAGAGCTTCAAGGCCGACCTGCGGCGCATGTACAGCGAGACCGAGCGGGCCGAGCGGGGCTGGGACCAGCACCACTGGTCCCTGTGGGCCGGAGGGCTCACCGTGGAAGGCGGCGCGTTCTGCCGGGACCTGCGCACCGAGGGTGGCCTGCGGCTGATCGGCGCGCGGTTCAACAGCGGCCTGTACCTGCAGCGAGCGGTGATCAGGGGAACCGGGAACCACGCCGTCTACGCCGACCACCTGGAGGCCACCAGCGTCGAGTTCAGCCAGGGGTTCACCGCCGACGGGACGGTCCGGTTGCGCGGCGCCAGGGTGACGGGGGTGCTGTCGTTCCACGACGCCGTGCTGTCGGCGCCGGGCCGGTGCCTGCACCTCAGCCACATGCAGGTGGACGAGCTGATCCTGCGGCCGGCGAGGATCGAGGGAGAGGTGAACCTCGGGTACTCCAGGATCGGGGTGCTGCTGGACCAGCCCGGCGCCTACCCCGGTCACGTGCGCCTCAACGGTTTCGCCTTCGAGTCGCTGCGCGGGGGTACGCGGCTTCGCGACCGGATGGACTGGGTGAGCCGCGATCCCGACGGCTACCGGCCGCAGCCGTACGAGCAGCTCGCCTCGTGGTACCGGCGGATCGGTCACGACCAGGACGCGCGGCGGGTGCTGCTCGCCAAGCAGCGGGCCAGGCGGGCCACTCTCGGGCTGCCGAGCAAGGTCGCGGGGTACCTGCTGGACGTCGCGGTCGGGTACGGCTACCGGCCGTGGCTGGCAGGCGCGTGGGTCGCGCTGCTGCTCGCCGCCGGGACGGCCGTCTTCACCGCCTACCCGCCGTCGCAGGTGGGGCTGGACGAACGGCGGATCTTCCACGCGTTCCCCTACACCCTGGACCTGCTCGTGCCGGTGAGCGTGTTCGAGCTGCGCGGCGCGTGGGAGCCGGTGGGGTGGACGCAGTGGGTGGCCAACCTGCTCATCACCTCCGGCTGGATCCTCGCCACCGCGCTGATCGCCGGCGCCACCCGCGTGCTGCGTCCCCCGGCCTCCTGAGCGGCCCGCGACCGGGCCGTGTCCCCGTGTTCCCCGAGTTCCCCCGAGTTCCCCGTGTTCCCGCGTTCCCGCGTTCCCCCCGGTCGAGGTCGTCGGTAATTCCCGGTGACCCCGGCGGTCAGCCGTCGTCGCCGTCGGGCCCGGACCGGCCGTCGTGGGAGGCCACGGTGGCGCGCACGCCGCGGACACCGGCGACCCGGGGGAATTCCTGGACGTTCTCCACCCGCAGGCGTGGCAGGGCCTCGGGGTGGTTGCGGCGGACGTAGTCGATCATGTGCTCGCGCATGTCGCACTTGAGGTCCCACACACTCGGCGCGTCCGAGGCGCTCATGAGCGCGCGCAGCTCCACAAGGCCGCTCGGCTGCACGCCGGTGACCTGCAGCGTCCAGTCCTTCTGGTCCCACAGGGGGTGCTCGCGCAGCGCGCGGTACAGCTCGGCGCGCAGTTCGGCCACCGGCACCGACCAGTCCACGCTGAACGTCACGTGGCCGATGACGCGGCTGCCGTGCCTTGTCCAGTTCTCGAACGGGGTGCTGGTGAAGTAGGACACCGGCAGGATCAGCCGCCGCTCGTCCCACAGCCGCAGCACCACGTACGTCAGGGTGAGTTCCTCGATCCTCCCCCACTCGTCGTCCACCACGACCACGTCGTCCAGCCTGATGGCGTCGCTGAACACCAGTTGCAGCCCGGCGATCAGGTTGCTCAGCGTCGACTGCGCCGCGATGCCGGCGACGACACCGGCGACGCCGGCCGAGGCGATGAGGCCGGCGCCGAGCGCGCGCACGGCGGGGAAGGTGAACATGATCGCGCCGAGGGAGATGAGGATGATGACGGCGGCGGCGACCCGGCGGACAAGGGTGATCTGGGTGCGGATGCGGCGGGCCCTGCGGTTGCGGTCGCCTTCGACGGAGTGCAGCCGGTCGAGCACCACGTCGGTGACCGCGTACGCGGCCTGGATGATCAGCCAGGCGGAGCTGACGATCAGCAGCACGGCCGTGGTCTGCTCGACCGCCGCCGTGAGGACCCGGCCGGACATGCCGGGTGCGTACACGATCTCGAAGGCCACCAGGCCCGCGGTGGCGAACCCGGGCCAGGTGCAGCGCTCGACCACGGGGCCCGCCAGGGAGAACCTGCCGTTCACCCTGCGGGATCTGAGCAGCCGCCTGAGCAGCTCCACCGTCACCAGCGCCGCCAGTACGGCGACGACCAGCACCATCCATTTCACTGCCGAGGACATCGGCCGTGCTCCTTCGTCGTGTCCGTCGTCCCGTGTTCCGGGAACCGGTCCGGACGGACCCTAACCGCTCCGCGAGGCCAAGAAGCACTCAGGGAGTGGTCGACTACCAGAGAAGCATCACAACTACCACGAAGGCGCACAACACCTGACACAGTCAGGCGCGCAGCCCGAGATCCCCCAGGGTCCGGCCGAGACGTGCCGACTCGACGCGCAGCCACTGGCCGAAGTCGTCGCCGTCCAGGTAGAGCGAGGTCCAGCCGTTGCGGCGGCAGTGCTCGCGCCAGGACGCCGTCGCGGTGACCGACCTGCACATGGCGACGAGCGCGTCCCTGTCGTCCGGCGGCAGGTCGCCGGGGCCGAGCAGGGCCCGCCAGTCGGCGCAGTACAGGTGGGTGTCGCACTCCAGCAGGGTCGGCGCGTCCAGGCCCGGAACCCGGTCGGGGGCCGACACGGCGAGCACGCGCAACTCCCCCGCGCGTACCCGGTGACGCAGTCCGGCCGGACTGCCGAGCACGGCGTCCGCCAGTCCGCCTGACGTCGCGCCTGCCGCGTCGTCGCAGCTCCGGCAGGCCACGTAGCGCGGCAGGCGCGGATCGACGCCGAGGCTCTGCGCGAGCATGCCGAACATGATGTGGTCCACGCCTCCCTCGGCGCGGCCGGCGACCGACATCGAGGACGGGTCGCGCCGCATGGCGTCGGCGAACGCGCCGAACGACCCGAGGCCGGACGCCGCCGGCACCGCGATCAGCTCCCACTCGCCGCACAGCCGGGCCAGCGGGGTGGTCCCGGCGAACGCCTGCGCCTGCCGTCCCGCACGCGCCAGCGCCACGGTCTCCAGTTCCACCACCAGCAGGCGCCGCGTCCCGGTACGTGTCCCGGTGAACTCGGTCAGCGCCGCGCTCCCCGGCCGGTCGGCCACCTGGACACCGCGCACCAGGCCCTCACGCCGTGCCAGACCACCGAGGCACCGGGCCGCACGGTCCGCGCCGCACCCCTGCGGGCCGGGGACCACGAGCGCGATGGTGGAGGCGGCGAGCGCGCGTTCCCGGGGACCGGGGACGGTTCCGCAGCCGGCGACCAGTGGGACGAGACCGGCGCCGAGCGCGAGGAACTGCCGCCGACGCATAGATCACGTCCTTTCCCCCGATATCAGGCTAAATGCCCAATATGACCCCACCCCACACGGCGACCACCCGGCCGCGCGGAGTGACGGAGCTGGGACGGCGGCGAGGGCCCCAGGCATGGCGGAGAGGACGGGAGGTGGTGTCAGCGGCGGAGAGGACGGGAGGTGGTGTGAGCGGCGGCGGCCCCGGAGGCCGCAGGCGCGTGACGGAAGAACGGGGTGGTGTCAGCGCCTGCGGCCCCGGGGCCGCAGGCGGGTGGCGGGGAGGACGGGGGCCGGGAGGGGGTCGCCGTCGAAGCCCTCGACGGTGCCGAACTCCTGGCCCTGCGACCACTCCTTGCGGAACCGCTCGATCTCCTCGTGGCTGCGGCCCACGAAGTTCCACCACATGACCAGCTCCTCCTCGAACGGCTCGCCGCCGATGAGCAGGACCCGCGCCGGCGTCGGCGCGTGGAAGGCCAGCTCGGTACGGCCGGTGCCGAGGTACAGCAACGGGCCGGGGTCGAGCGTCACCCCGTCGGCCTCGACGCCGCCGGACAGGGCCAGCACGGCGTACTCGAAGTCCGGCCGCACCGGGAAGACCACCTGCGCGCCGTCCTCGAACGTCAGCTCGGCCGCCACCAGCGGCGTGTAGGTGCGCGCCGGTGAGACCAGGCCGTCGAACTCCCCCATGACGACGGTCGCCTCGACCCCCGGCCGGGTCGCCACCGGCAGATCGGGGTGGTGGTCGAACGCCGGCGCGGTGTGCCGGTGCGCGTCCGGCAGCGCCACCCACAGCTGCACCCCGTGCAGCACGCCGTCGCCGGTGGACTCCTCCGAGTGGGAGATCGCGCGGCCGGCGGTCATCAGGTTCAGCCGGCCGGGGGTGATGACCTGCTCGCTGCCGAGGCTGTCGCGGTGCAGCACCTCGCCGCGCAGCAGCCAGCTCACCGTCTGCAGGCCGGTGTGCGGGTGCGGCGGCACCCGCATGAGGGCCCGCTCGGGGCCGTAGTGGTCGACGAAGCACCACGCGCCGACCATCCTGCGGTCGCGGTCCGGCAGCGTGCGGGTGACCCTCATGCCTCTCGGGCCGCCGAGCACGACGTCCCTGCCGGTCAGCGGCTCGCGCACGGGACCCTCAAGGGCCTCGGTCCCGCCGCTCCACGTGGTCTCACGTGGCTGCTGTTCCAGGTTGCTCACCTGACGACTGTACGGTCCCCGCACCGGGGGGCCACCAGAGGTACGTCCGATTTGTGACGTCAGACGCCTCCGGTGGCCCGCGCGGATCACTCCACGGTGACGCTCTTGGCCAGGTTGCGCGGCTTGTCCACGTCGCGCTCCAGGGCCACCGCGGCGTGGTAGGCCAGCAGTTGCAGCGGGATGCCGAGCAGGATCGGGTCCAGCTCGACCTCGTTCTTCGGCACGACGATGACGTCCTCGGCGAGGCCGCCGTCCGGCACGCGGTGGCCGACCATGAGCACCTTGCCGCCTCTGGCGCGGATCTCGCCGAGCGTGGTGAGGTTCTTGTCCAGCAGCTCGTCGTCGGGGACCACCGCGACCGTCGGCATCTCCGGGCCGATCAGCGCCAGCGGGCCGTGCTTCAGCTCGCTCGCCGGGTACGCCTCGGCGTGCACGTAGGAGATCTCCTTGAGCTTCTGCGCGCCTTCCCTCGCCACGGGGTAGCCGCGCACGCGGCCGACGAACATCATGCCGGGGCTGGTGGCGTACTTGCGGGCCAGCGCCTCGATGGCGTCCCCCTGTTTGACGATCTCCTGGATCTGGTCCGGCAGCTTGCGCAGGCCCTGCACGATGCGGCGGCCGTCGGCCGGGGACAGGTCGTGGATGCGGCCGAAGTGCAGCGCCATCAGCGCGAACGCCACGGCCGTCGAGGTGAACGCCTTGGTGGAGGCCACCGACACCTCGGGACCGGCGTGCAGGTAGACGCCGCCGTCGACCTCGCGCGCGATGGCGCTGCCGACCGCGTTGACGACGCCGAGCACCCGGCCTCCCTTGCGCTTCAGCTCCTGCACCGCGGCGAGGGTGTCGTAGGTCTCGCCGGACTGGCTGACCGCGACGTACAGCGTGTCGTGCTCGACGACCGGGCTGCGGTAGCGGAACTCCGACGCGGGCTCGGCGTCGGCGGGGATGCGGGCCAGCTCCTCGATGAGCTGCGCGCCGATCTGACCGGCGTAGTACGCCGACCCACAGCCGATGATCTTCACGCGGCGGAACGCGCGGGTCTCCCTGGCGTCGAGGTTGAGGCCGCCGAGGTGCGCGATGTTGAAGCGGTCGTCCAGCCGGCCGCGCAGCGTGCGCGCCACCGACTCGGGCTGGTCGGAGATCTCCTTGAGCAGGTAGTGCTCGAAACCGCCGGTGTCGTAGTGGCCGGCGTCCCAGTCGACGGTCAGCGGCTCCTTGGACGTGGCGCGCGCGTCCATGGTGAACGTGTGGAACCCGTCGGCCTTGAGCACGGCCAGCTCGCCGTCCTCCAGGTGCACCACCTGGCGGGTGTAGCGGACCAGCGCGGCGACGTCGGAGGCGCAGAACATCTCCTTCTCGCCGATGCCGAGCACGATGGGGCTGCCGTTGCGCGCCACCACGATCTCACCGGGCCGCTGCGCGTCGAGCACCGCGATGCCGTACGTGCCGACGATGCTCTTCAGCGCGCGGCGCACCGCCTCCTCCAGCGAGTCGGCGTCCTGCACGGTGCGCGCGAACAGGTGGGCCAGCACCTCGGTGTCGGTCTCGGAGACGAAGACCGCGCCGTCGGCCACCAGCTTGGCGCGCAGCTCGTCGGCGTTCTCGATGATCCCGTTGTGCACGACCGCGATGCGCTCGGCGTTGTCCAGATGGGGGTGCGCGTTCACGTCGTTCGGCACGCCGTGGGTGGCCCAGCGGGTGTGACCGATGCCGGTCCCGCCCTTGAACCTGGCGGGTACGGCCGCCGCGAGGTCGGCGACGCGGCCCTTGACCTTGCGGACCTTGAGCCCCTTGTTGCTCACCACGAGACCTGCGGAGTCGTAACCGCGGTACTCCAGGCGCTGCAACCCCTCCAGCAGGATCGGCGCCGCGTCCTTCGGACCGACGTACGCCACGATTCCACACATGTTTCCGACTCCTTGGCGCTACCCGTAGACGATGCGGCGCAGTTGCCGCAGCGACAGCTCCGGTGCCGCGACCCGGCGGGTGGACAGTTCCGCGGCGATGCCGGGAAAGATCCGCTCGTTGGTGAGCCCTCGGGCCTTCATCTCGCCGTGACGGCGCCGCACGTACTCCTCGGTCGACTCCGAGAAGTACGCCACGACCTCCGCCACGACTCGCGCCGCCTCCCCCGGCCCGAGCGAAGTCGTCCGGGTGAGATGCGCGATCAGGTCGTCATAGGACTGCCGTGTCGTGGACACAGGCCAGGACTCTACGCAGGAACACACGACCACGCCAAGATTCCTGCCCGAATCCGGGCAGGATAACGTCCGAACTCACCCTCACCTCGCTCATGATCTCAAACGTCGACCCCACACCAAGCTTCCTGCCCGCGCTACCCAAGATTCCGCCGGGCAACCATCGCCACACCGACCCCGAGAACCCGCTAGAGTTCGATCCATCGCCGGACGGCGGGCCACACCTCGTCCGATCCGGTAAAGTAGGACTCGCATCGAAGGGCATCGCGCTCGTCATCGATGCGCACGCGGACGTGGCTCAGCTGGTAGAGCATCACCTTGCCAAGGTGAGGGTCGCGGGTTCGAATCCCGTCGTCCGCTCTGATCCCGACACACCGGGGCGATTAGCTCAGTGGGAGAGCGCTACCTTGACACGGTAGAGGCCACTGGTTCAATCCCAGTATCGCCCACCACCCCCGTCCCCTCCCCGTGACACGACCCGGGGCTCGACGCGTCCTCATTCACCGGCGCAGCCGCGACCACAGCCGGTTCAGCGGCCCGGTCAGCGGCAGCACGAGCAAGGCGTAGTAGCCGAGACCGGGGATCGTCACCGCCAGCACGAACGCCACGACCAGCAGCGACGTCGCGAGGAACGCGGCCCTGACGATCCTCACCGGCACCGGGTCCTCGGCGACCACCGCGTCCGGCGTGCGGTGCAGGATCAGGATCATGGCCGTCTGGCAGAGGCTCGCGGCGAGGATCGTCGCGATGTAGAAGCCGGCGGTGAAGCGGTCCCCTCGGTACACCGAGGTCATCGCGGTGGGGAACGGCAGCACCACGATCGCGAACAGCCACCCGAGGTTCCACCGCATCAGCCCGCGCGTGTAGGCCCGCACATGGCGGAACAGGTGGTGGTGGTTCAGCCAGAGCTGCGCGATCACCACGAAACTCAGCACGAAACTGAACACCTGCGGCCAGTGCTCGGCCACCACGTCGTACGCCGGCCGTCCCACCCCTTCCGGCACCACCTCGACCAGAGGCAGCACCAGAAGCGTGAGCGCGATCGCCACTACGGCGTCGGTGAACAGCACGAGCCGATCAGGCTCCCGCGGAATGGTCATGACGCCGCAATCTATCGCTAAATCCTAAACAACCGAAAATGGGTCGTTCCGCCGCTGTCACCTGACCGATAACCGGTTACGGACCGGCCGCCGCGCGGTATCGGAAAAGCCGTCTCCACCTGGGGTGGGAAGCCGATCGGATGGCCATTGTTCTCCAATCGGCCGTCAATCGGCGCGAGGCAGGCTTGCCAGCACCGGAAAACGACAAATGGACGAGGACACGATGGCCGAGCAGGCGACCACCCCCTACAGCGAATTCGACGAGCTGGTACCTCTCACCGGTCTCAAGGACTGGGCCTTCAAGGCGCGCACCGACCTCGCGCGGTACCTGAAGCCGCTCACGATCCAGGACGACGTCAAGCCGTACGCCGAGGCGGTGCACGGCCGGCTCATCACCCTGGAGACCGCCATCGGCGTCAAGAACGTCGCGGAGGCGGACGCGCGGGCCGCCTTCGTGGGCTGGCTGGAGAAGAACGACTGGGGTGGCGGCTTCCGGTTCTTCATCGACACCAACACCGAGGAGGTCAGGAAGGCGCAGGAGGCGGCGGCCCAGGCCGCCGTCAACAGGATCATCCAGAGTGCCACCAGCGTCGCCGTCGACTTGCGCAACGGCTACAGCGGCGTAGGAAACAAGATCGGCACCGTGGTCGCCGGCCTGTCCGAGACCGCCGCCGGCCGCACGTTCACCGGCAACAGCGGCGGCTACGTCCGCGCCGCGCAGCAGCACGCTCTCATGGCGGAACTCCTCTCCCGGACGGCCCAGCGCGAGGACTGGGACGTGAACGCCTGCGCCGAGGTCGACGCCATGAACAAGTACCTGCTCGCCACCCCCGCCGTCCGCCGCCTGTCCGACATCCCCCGAGGCAAACTCTTCTTCCACGCCGAGACCTACGCCTGGGAGAAGGGCACCTGGCAGGCCCGCAAGGCCTGCAAGAACTGCGACCAGTGGCTCATCCGCATCGGCGCCGGCCGCGTGTAGAACCGGCGTCAGCGTCCCTGATGCGTGAACGCCGCCCAGCACCGCATGTCGGTGAGATCGACCCCCGGCGCGGTGAGTGCCGTGCGCAGACGTTCCGGCATGGCCGGCGGACACACCCGGGCCGGATCGAGCATCCACATCTGCGCGCGGCGCAGCGCGTCGGCGGGTGACGCGTCGGCCAGGTAGTGGTGGAACATGAACATCAGGCCGGCGGTGCGGTCGTCCGGCACGGCCCACCGGCTGCCGACGACGGTCGCCGCGCCGGCCACGAGGAAGGCGGTGGCGAGCGTCAGCGCCTCGTCGTGCGCGGACGGCGTGAGGTCGGTGCGGCACGCCGACAGGACCACCAGCCCACCCGGCGCGCCGGCGGGACGGCCGCTCGCCTGGCGCAGGATCCGGGCGGCCGTGAGCGATCGCGAGGTGTCCGGGTCCGGATCGGCGGCCAGCTTGAGGTAAGAGGCCTCGGGAGTCGCGGCGGAACTCGCGTGACAGGCCAGATGGAGCAAGGACGCGCCGAGCCTGTCACCCGTCGGCAGGCAGCCGAGCACTTCGGCCGGCCGGCCGGTCCCGCTCTCCCCCTGCGGCCCGTAGACCCTGCCGAACGGGTAGAAGGCGGCGCGCAGCGCGTCCACTTCGAGGCCGGCGTACGGCAGGTCCCGCGTGGGGTCGGCGACCATCGCCACGTTCGCCGTCAACGGCCGGGACGGCCGGCCCGCGAGATCGGCGAGTTGCCGTCCGGAGGCGATGTAAGAGATGACGGCGTCCTCGCAGGCGTGGCGGCCTCCGTACCTGGCGGCGTGCCAGTGGACGCGCCTGAGGGCCATCATCGGCACGAGCGTGAGCCGTGGTTCCCTGCCAGGGGCCCACTCCCTGGCCGCGCGGACGAGGGGTTCCATCACCGCGATCCCGGCCCAGTCGCAGACCTCCTCGAGCCCGGCGGAGACGGGGAACCTCATGTCCAGCGGTTCGACCTGGGTGAACGTGCCGTCGGCGCGCAGGACGAGCACGCGGCCGACGGCACGGACGCGGCCGGGCAGCAGATAGACGAGCGCGTCCATGCCGACCCGCCGCAGGGCCTCGGCGAGCACACCGGAGGACGGCGGGGGCAGCACGCTCCGTCCGGCCTCGGCGAGCGCGCTCAGTACACGATGCCGCAGATCGCTCGGCAGCGGCGCGGCCATCTGCGTGCCGACGACCGTGCTCACCAGGTCGCCGTAGGACCGGTCGCGCAGCGCGTTCCACTGGTCCGGCAGCGTGTCCCACCGCACGGTCCGTCTCCCGCCGCCGGTGAGCTCCCATTGCTCGGCCAGCCTCTCCTCACCGCCGGAGCGCAGCAGGTCGGGAACGCTCAGAGAAGCGGTCGCGGCGCTGAGCACCAGGCCTCTCCCGCGCTCCAGGGCCGCCAGTGCCGCCTCGCAGTCGCCGAGGTCCAGCGCCGACGACGCCACCGTCGCCGAGTACGCCGCGGCGTCCCGCACGGCCGTCAGCCCGTAGGCGACGTCGGTCTGCAGGAGCACGTCCTCCTCCATGCGTTCCAGTGCGGCGAGACCTGCGGCTACGGCCTCCTCGCGCTCACCCGGTCCAGCGCGCCGCTCAAGGGCCGTGGCCAGATCGCGCAACATTCTTCCGGCAACCGGGTTGAACCGGTCCTTCGCCAGGAGCGCGCAGCCTTCCTTGAGAACCCGTATCGCCTCATCGAGGTGGTCGTCGTCACCGGTCTGCCGATGCAGTGCCAGGAGCACGCCGGCGCGGCTGGAACGCGTGATCACTGCCTCACCCGGGGCCGCACCGGCCAGGTCCTGCGCCTGCTCCAGCAGGTGCAGGCCGCCGGTGATCCGCTCGTCCGTGGGACGTCCTCCCTCCGCCTCGATCATCGCGAGCAGGATCGTCCCCATCCCGGCCAGACCCTTCATGCCCGCCTCGGCGACCGCGCGCGGCGGCGGACCGTCCGCCAAGGTCATCATCATCCGAGCGCCTTCCGCGATCTCCGTGACGTCAGCGCGACGCGCTCCTCTTCCGATCTTGGTCGCGGCGAGACCGGCCACCAGCGACCGGCGCATCACGTGACCCCGAGGCAATCCGGCGACCGCCTCCTTCAAGGCGTCGATGTGCTGGTCGACCCCGTCGAACTCCCCGTCATCCCACTTCTGCTTGATACCCAGCAGAGCGGACATGCCGCGGACCGTGAGCAGGTCGCGCGAGGCCGAGGGGGTCATCCGTGCCACGTCCTCCAGGCGCCGACGGGCCATCCGCAGGTACGCCTCACCAGCGGCGGCACCCTCCAGTCCGTCGTTGCGCATCCATTCCTCGCTGAGGGTCGCGCCGAGCATGGCCATGGTGACAGGCCACATCTCGTGTTCGGGGTGCATGTGGCCCGCGGCAGTCGCGATGTCCCTCACGGCGTCGCCGAACCTGTCCTCCTCACCATGAAGATAAGACAGGAGCAGCGAGGACAGACCGGCGAAGAACTGTGAACCCGGCTCGTCGCCGCCTTCTCGCGCGACCAGCCCCGCGAGCCGCTGCGCTTCGTCGCGCGCACCGCTCTCCCCGCTGAGAACGGCCTCCACGACACTGGCGCCGGCGTTTCTGCGCAGGGCCAGCGACCAGAGCGGATGGTCCCGGTGCGGCGCGATGCCGTGCCACCCGCGCGACAACAGCCGTCCCGCCAGTTCGAGGTCCTCGCCGTCACCGGACTCCTCCGCCCGCCTGGCGAGGTCGGCGCCGAGTTCGGCCAGGAGCATCGGCCCGAGCAGGTGGGTCTCGCCGAGGCTGTCGGCCAGGGCTTCGGCGGCGGACACGACGGGGCCCGCGGGCTCACCGGCGGCGATCGCGGCGGACGCGCGGCACCAGAGGGCGATGCCCTGCAACTCGGCGTGCCCGGGGCCGGGTGGCATCCCGGCGAGCACCTGCTCCAGCAGCCCGCCCATGGAGACGATCTCCTGGTCGAGCTCCGGCAGGGTCTCGGCCTTCAACGCGGCGGCGGATGCCGTGATCAGCCCGGCGAAGGCCTGTAGCTCGGCCGGCACCGACGGGTTCCCTTGTGTCCCGCGCAGCAGGGCCGCCGCGCGGTCCAGTTCGGCGCGCACGGCCGGATCGGACAGGTCGCGCGGCACGGGAGGCGAGGCGAAGACCGACGCCAGGGAGTGCCCGGCACCGGCCGGCAGGCCGATCACCCGTTGGTACAACAGGATCCCGAGCAGGGCCTCGGCCATGACGGCGGACTCCGCCGACGGCGCCTCGTCCCGCAGCAGGGCCTCGATCCGGCCGATGGCGGCGTCGCGGTCCTGCGGGGGCCCGCCCTCGGCGAGGTGGCGCACGGCGCCGGACAGTTGTTCTCTGAACTCTTCGTCGTTCATCGGGTCACCTGGGAAGCTCGATGGTCACGCGGACAGGCACGCGGCGGGACAGACGCAGTACACAACCGTCGGCGAGGGCTACTCTGCGGCCGGGTTCGACGAGGTCGTCACCTGCGTAGGTGTCGTTCCTGGTGCCGGGCTCGACCAGGATCCAGGCGGTGCCGCTCTCGCGCAGGCCGACGGTCGCGTGCCTGCGCGACATATGGCCGTAGGGGGCGAGCAGGTCCGCGTGCGGGGACCAGGCGGGGTCACGGCCGAGCCGCACGTCGGTACCGGGTTCCACCTCCACCACGTCGCCGTCGCCGAACGTCAGGCGCAGCAGCGTCCGGCCGGTTCGCGTCCCTGGTCCCGGCGGCCCCGTCCCGATGGGGACGGCGCCGCCTGCCTCCGCGGTGACGACCGACGGGACGAGTGGTGCGTAGTCGTGCGGGCACGCGGTCTCGGCGTCGTCCTCGGTCACATAGGGGCAGTACTCGCATCGTCTGGTCATCTCAGCTCCAGTGAGACGGTTCCCGATCCGTCGTCCCTGACGTCCGTCACGGTGAAGCGTGCTCCAGGCCCCGCGTCCCCGCGGGGGAAGAGCGCGCGGGCCAGCGGGTTGACGAAGCAGGACTCCAGTGCGGTCCCGATGCCGCGTCCGCCCTTGAGCAGGCGCTCCGGCCTGGTGCACCACTTCAGGAGCAGGGCCCGCACGTCGTCCGGGACGAGGATCTCGACGCCGAGGACCTCCCGCACCCGCGAGACGATCGTGGTGAGCATCAGATCGAAGATCTGCCCCGCGACCTCCTCGCTGATGTACCGGAACACGATGATGTTGTCGCCGAAGCGGTTGAGGAGCTCCGGCCGCTTCAGCACCTTTTCGAAGTGCTCCTCGATCGCCTCCCGCAGCTTGCGCTCGTGCACCCGGTAGTCCTCGCGGTCCCCGTTCTCGATCAGGCGGCCGGGGTTGTCGGGGTCGGGGACGAGAACCCCGAGGTTGGAGGTGAACACGAGCACGCACTCGGAGAAGTACGTGGTCCTCCCCTGGCCGTCGGTGAGCCTGCCGTCCTCCAGGATCTGCAGGAACTTGTCGAGGATCCTCGGGTCGGCCTTCTCGATCTCGTCGAACAACACGACGCGGAAGGGATCGCGCCGGACCGCGCCGGTCAGTTCCCCGCCGGCCTCGTACCCCACGTAGCCGGGAGGCGCGCCGATCAGGCGGTCGGCGGA
Organism: Sphaerisporangium rubeum; assembly: GCF_014207705.1. NCBI lineage: Bacteria > Bacillati > Actinomycetota > Actinomycetes > Streptosporangiales > Streptosporangiaceae > Sphaerisporangium > Sphaerisporangium rubeum. The sequence continues at coordinate 3,018,966 of NZ_JACHIU010000001.1, read as the reverse complement.
GTGCTCGGCGGCGAACTCGCTCATGTCGAACCTCAGCGGTTCCGACGCGGCGCCGAACAGGACCTTGCTGATCGCCTTGGCGAGCTCGGTCTTGCCGACGCCGGTCGGCCCGGCGAAGAACAGGATCCCGCGCGGCCGGGTCGCGGCGGAGGCGGCCTGGGCCCCCGACAGGCCGAGCGCGGCGCGCTTCAGGATGTCCATGGTCTTGGTGACGGCCTCGGGCTGGCCGAGCACCTTCTCCGGTATCCCCTGCTCCCCCGCGATGATCAATCGCCTGACGTGGTCGCTGCGCCACGGATTGCTCTCGATGCCGAACTTGTAGACCCGGATGGCGTCCGGCAGGCCGGAGTGATCGTGACCGCCGTCCCTCGCGAGCACGGCGACCTCCCGCACGGCGCGCAGGGTCATGCCGTCGGTCTGGTCGGCGAAGTACCTGATCTCCGGTGACTCCTCCACGTCCGGACCGGACAAGCCGAGCCGGGCCGCCTCCAGCACCGCGACCTCGGTGCGCTGTTCCAGGCCGGGAAGCGGCACGCTGATCGGCCGGATCCTGTCGTTGCCGACGACCAGCGCGGCGGGGAGGTCCCGTTCCCCCTCCACCAGCCAGATGATCGGGTTGAACAGCAGCTCCGGCCGGGACGGCGGGCCGGGTCTCGCGCCGGTGACCTGGGAGAGCTTCTCGGCGAAGCGGAAGAACGCGCGTTCCTCCTGACGCATGCGGTCGGGGCTCGCGGCGATGCGGGAGGCGTAGTCGATCACCACGGCCGCGCGCCGCGGCGCCTGCGGCCGGGTCACATTCCTCAGCACCGGCTCCAGGTCGGCGAGCGACAACCGGTCGGACGGCTTGACGTCCGGCAGCAGATCATTCTCGATCTTGCTCACCGTCTCGGGGTCCACGCCGAACGCCTGAACGCCGAGCAACCGGTCGACGGGGTCGTACACCACCAGGCACTCGTAGCCGTGGACCCGCAGCGCCTCCCACAAGGTGGGGATCATCGGCAGCAGCAGCGGAACGGAATCGGGAGTCCGCCGCACCAGGAAGCTGTCGCGGATGTTGCCGTACAGCACGAACTGCGAGTGGACCGGCAGCGTCGCGCACAGTTCCCGCACGAAGTGCGGCACGGCGGCCGGCGCGTTCACGGGTTCCTCCTGGCCCTGAGCTCGTGGGTGGCCTCGTCGTCGAGGTCGGCGTCGGCGTCGGCGTCGGCGTCGGCGTCGTCGGGGCCGGGCCGCGCCTGGACGTCACCGGCCGACCGCGGGTCCACGGGCTCCGCCGTCGTCTCCACCAGATGGAGATCTATCCCCTCCAGGTGGTCGCTCAGCGTCGCGGCCTGAGCCCGCCACCGCTCGACCTGCGCCGGGGCCGGCGCCTCGCCGGTCACCGTGCGCAGGGTCGCCGCCACGTGGTTCCGCGCGTCGACCTCCAGATCCACGAAATGGCCGCCCCAGCGGGGCCCCTGCACGCGGAGCCCACCGGTCACGGTGACGTCCACGTCCATGCCGAGGCCGTCCAGAGTGCCGGAGACGATCTCCATCAGGTGCCGCCGCTCCCGTGACCGGCGAACCTCGGCGAGGTGCTGTTCCGCCTCCTCCAGCAGCGCCTGGTCGAGCGGTGCGCGGCCGGCGCGCACCGCACGCAGACGCTCGGCCAGCCGCCGGGGGCCGCCGTCGGGGCCGTCGAGGACCTCCAGGTAGACGGCCGCGCGCTCGGCCTCCGCCGCCGCTCCGTTGGCCTGGCGCACCTGGTCCTGCAGCTCCAGCAGCCAGGTCCGCGCCATGGACGCGTCGGCGCCGCGGGCCACGCCGGCGATCCGCAGGACCTCGGCGAGGTTCCTCGCGCCGACGTCCTGGCGCAGCTCACGCAACTCCCGCGCGACCTTGTCCTCGATCTCCTCGGTCCCCTTGGTCCCGCCGTTACGTGCGGCCTGACGCGTCTCGTCCGCCGAGGCGTCGGGGCCGGGCCAGATCTGCTCCTCGAACCTGTTCACCTCCGCCATCGCCTCGTCGTCCTCGTGCTCGCGCAGCTTCGCCCTGGCGGCGGCGCGGCGCGCACGGAACAGGGTCGCGACAGCCTCCCCGAGTATCTGGTCGGCCGTGCGGCACCAGTCCAGGAGCGCCTCGACCGTGGAGCCGCCGATCGCGCGCGCGGCGGGAAGGGGGAGGTCGGGGTCGCCGGGGCCGAGCGAGTCCCGCAGCGCGGCGATCCGCGCGTTGCGGCTCAGCACCCCGGCGACGGCCCTCTCCCAGAGTCTCTGCGCCTCCTCGTCCCGCAGGTTCCTGCTCCGGTCGCGCTCGATCTCCTCGGCGAGGTCCGCCAGCCGCTCGGTCGCCCCGCCGGCCAGGCGCGCCGCGGCGTACGTGACGAGGACGGCGGCCGCGGTGACCGCGATCGGCGTCGCGACCGCCGCCGCCACGCTCAGCCCCGAGTGGACCCCTGCGGCGCTCCCGGCCCCGACGACGCTCCCCGTGCTCGCCGCGCTTCCGGCACCCGCCACACCGGCCGCGTTGAGCTTGGCCACGGTGGCCAGCTTGGCGAGGTACGCCGCCTCCGCGGCCTTGGCCGCCGCCACCTTCGCCGCGTAGGCCTGTGCCGCGGTGACGACACTGTTCACCGACGCGTATGCTCCCTTGCCGATACTCATGCGGTGCTCCTTTCTCCGGTGTGACCGGCACTCCGGGAACGATCAGGCCGGCGCCGCACCCGGATGACGAACCACACGAGGTGGGCCGCGATCGCGGCGGCCGGCAGCACGACCGGCAGCAGTGACAGAGCGGCGCCGAGGACGAGAGCCGCCGCGACCACCACGGCCAGTGACGCCAGCCGCCGCCCCCGGACCGGCCGCGCGAGCCTTCCGAGTACGCCGATGATGTCGGCGGCGAGTGAGTGCGCGGGGTGGTAGTCGCGGCCCACCCACGTGGCGAAGGGGATCTCGGTGGCCGCGATGACCAGGACGCACAGTGCGGCCCACAGCCACGACTGGGCCAGCGCGGCCGTGGAGGCCATGCCGATCAGGTCGCTCACGGTCAGTGCGACGACCCACGCCACGGCGGGGACCCCGACCGCGACGGCGGCCCAGCCGAGTGCTGTGGAACGCTGTGTGCGGTCCAGCCAGTCGTTCAGCGCGTCCGTGCGCCGATCGGCGAGATAGGCGCGCCACTGTTCGAGCCGTTTGTACGCGTACTCCAGGGCCGCCTCGGCGAGCAGGTGCGCCGCCAGTGCCTCCACGGGATCGGTGTCGGCGCGCAGAGACGTGAACCAAGGCACCGGGACCCGTGTGCGCGCCAGGTCGCGCAGGTCCGGAGCGAGCAGGCGCCGCAGCTCAGCGTGCCGGTCACGTTCGCAGGCCAGGCGGAGCGTCTCCGCGCGCATCACCTCCGGGCCGAGTCGTTCCACCGGCGCGCCGCTGCCACGCAGCCGCGACCGCAGGCTCCGCCAGCGCGCGTCGAGGTGCCGCCATGTCTCGTCGGCCACGTCGAGTCCGCCGCCGCCGTGTCCTCGCGCGAGCACGGGAAGCAGCCGGTGCCGCCACAGGTCGGCGACGACGCGCTCGTAGTCGCCGAACCCTTTGACGGCACGCCGGCAGATGACCGGCAGGTGGTCCGCGGTCATCTCGAACCCGCGGTACCGCAGCTGGCCGGAGGGGTTGAGTGCGACGAGGAGGTGCAGGAGAGCGACGTCGGGGTCGGGATGGCGGTGCTCCGGCGCCGGACGGCCCGCACCGGGGAACAGGCCGAGCCACTCGGTGAGTTCCTCGTCGTGCTGCCCCACCCAGGCCACCGCGGCGTCCCACGACAGGGACAGGACGATGGCCAGTTCGCGCGGTGTGCGGCAGGGATGACCGTGGAACATCAGCGGCCGCACGCCGGCTTCGCCGGCCGGATCGGGTTCGAGCGGCGGCGGGTCGCCGTCCAGGCACGCCGTGACCTCGCGGTACTTCCACCGCCGTTCCGAGTCGTACCGCAGGAGGCCTTGGCAGAGCACGCGCAGCAGAGGGTCGGTGATCGCGGTGAGCCTGATGGGTGCGTGCCGGACGAGGTGGTCCACGTAGGCCGAGTCGCCGATCCGCGGGGGACGCCGGTCCGGGTGGGCCGGATCGGCGGCGTCACTTCCGACGGGATGCCGGCCGAGTGCCAGTTCCGCGAGCGTGATCCCGAGCGACCACCAGTCGTCGTCCGTGGACACCAGGCCCGCCACGGCCTGGGGTGACATGTAGGGCACGGTCCCCGACCGGTGCGAGGCGAGGCGGACACTGGCCACGCCGGTGCCGGGGAGGCGATCCCCTCCGCGTGCCACGCCGAAGTCGGCCAGCGCGATCACCACCGGGTCGGCCTGTCTGACCAGGATGTTGTCCGGTTTGATGTCCCGGTGTTTGACCAGGTTGCGGTGCAGGTCGTTCAGGGCCTCCGCGCACTGCCGCGCGATCGCGAGCACGACGGGAGCGGGGAGGCGGCCCCCGTGCCGGGCCGTGAGCCGCCGCAGGTCGCCACCGGGGACGAACTCACTCACCTCGTACGGCGGCGAGGCGTCCGGCGCCGCCTCCGTGGGCCGCACGACGTACGGGCTGGTGACCTCGCGCAGTGCCGCGTACACCTCGGCACGGTCCCGGGACGGCCGGTGGTAGATCTTCAGCACCACCGGCTCGCCGTCCAGCGTCGTCCGGTACACCCGCGCTTCGTGCGTGTCCGACAGCAGGTGGAGCTCGCCGAAGCGGCCGGTCAGCTCGGCGGGTGGCGGCGCGGGCCGGGGATCTCCTTCGTCGCCGGTGGCCGGCGGTACCTGAGAGGTGTCGATCAGGGTCGGCGGCGGTGGCTCGTCCGGGATCGTCGGGGCAGGGGATCGGCTCACGGTTCCTGATTGTCGGGATGGATATCGCGTTTGGCACTGCCGCGAATTTGACCTCGGCGGCATAAATGCGGATACGCGTTAGATGCCGCGCGAGAGGCATTCTTTAGTCCTGATCACATTCGTCAGGGTGGAAGGCATGACGATGGCGAAGAGTGACACGATCAAGCGGGAAGCCCGGATGGCCGAGCTACCGCTCCTCGACCGCGCGAAGGCCGCGTGGAACGGCAGGCGGGACGGCCGCCTCACCGTGCCGTACGGAGATCCGCCGGTCACCGGGTACCTGAAGTACCTGGAGGGACGCGCTCACCGTGCGTCCAAGCAACTCCAGGCCGGCTTGCGGCGGCGTGGCAGGCGGGAGGTCGTCATCATTCACGGCCTCGCTCAGGTCGTCGTGCACGCGCACCTGAACAGAGGAGCGCTCACCGAGGGTGAGCGCGGCCGGTTCGGTCAGGCGTACGCCGCATGGGTGTTCCAGGTCGAGGAGTACCGGCGTCGCGCCGAGGCGATCACGGATTATCTCAACGAACTCCGGAACTACTACTGGATGCATCTGACGAGGGTGCGGGAGGCGGCGGCAAAAGACGGCGCCGTGCCGGTCCCGCTCACTCCTGATCCTATTTGGGATAAATCCGACGTGCTGCTCTTCCTCAGGACCGACGCCACCGACGATCCGGAGTCGGCGCGGCAGATCCGCGTCATCACCAAGGCGCTCGAACTCCTCACCGACCTCTGAGCAACCGGGAGCACAGATGACCAACCTCCGGCGCGGTCTCGCCGCCGCCGCGATCGCCGCCGCCGCGCTGCCTCTGTCGTCGTGCGGCGAGGACCCCGAGCCCCTGGCCACTCCCTGCGCGGTCGTGCTGGACGGGTCCGGATCCGGTGAGGCGCTCAAGGTCGAGCAACTGATGAGACAGCACCTGCTCGCCTTCATCAGTGAGAAGAAGTGCGGAGTCGTGAGCTTCGTTCCCATCACCGGCAACTCGGCGTCCTCCCGCTGCTATGTGCCCGACGTCGACCTCGACCCGCCGAAGAAGGCGAACACCGACCGCGACCGGATCCGCGCCGCCGCTCTGCAGAACGTCAAGACGAACGCGACGGCCATGCTGAAGTGCGCCAAGCAGGAGGAGGACACCGTCGCACCCGGGTCGGACATCGTCGGAGGCCTGCGGCGGGCCGTGGAGAAGCGTCCGGACGGCACCGGCTACTACGAGATCCTGGTGATCAGCGACTTCGGCCAGTCGGCCGGCGGGATCGACCTGTACCACGACCGGCAACTCGGGTCGAAACAACACAGAACCGTGCTAATCGCCAAGCTTGCCGCAAAAGCCCGCATCCCGGACCTGTCGCAGGCCCACATCACCACGCGTGGCTTCGGTGCGGGGTTGCCTGAGGTGGGGCTGCTCAAGGCGTTCTGGGTGGAGCTGATCACCGGGCCAGGCAAGGGCACCGTACCGGACAAACTGCCCTGACCGAGGGGGTCGCATGGAGACGACGAACGATCGCGGCCCCGGCCGCTTCCTCCGGAGGCGGATGGAGTCGATGCGGGACCGCGGCCCTGGCCGGCTTCTCTTCCGCGCACGGCGCGAGGGACGCCGGGCCGGCAGGTCCGGCAAGATCGACCAGTGGCTGATCGCCGACCGCGACCGGGTTCCGTACCTGAACCGGCTGACGGCGGAGATGAACGGCCGGCTGGCCGAACTGCGCGCGGGACGGGTCCAGGCCGTCGAGAAGCTGCGGCGCGGCGCGGCCGAGCGGCGCGGCGCGGCCGACGTGGCCGCGCACGGCGTCGCGGCCACCGAGAGGGACATCGCCGGGGTGCAGCGGTTCATGGACTCCTCCCTCGCGCGCATGGACCGCCTCGCCGTGCACGAGGCCAAGGTCAGGGACCGCACGCGTACGCGGGACGACACCGGCCGTCCCCCGGACATGCCGCCGGACATGGAACTCGACGACCTCGCCACGCCGGCGCACACGGAACTCACCGGGGAGTCCGCGCGGGGACAGGACCCGGCCCGGTGGGAGGGCCCCATGGGCAAGGGCCTCCCGGCCTGGCTGAGGTACGGCCTGATCGCCATGCTCATCGGGATCGAGGTGCCGGTGCAGTTGCAGATCTTCCTGCACTTCGACGACGACGTACGGCTCACCATGCCGTTCGCCGCGTCGGTGTCGGTGATCATGGCCGTCCTGCCGCACCTGTCGGGGAGGATCTACCGCGCGCGTCACCAGACCGGCGCGGAACGTGGCTCCGGCCCGGTGGCCCTGGTCCTGCTCGTGCCCTGGGCCGTCCTCGCCTGCCTCTTCGGCGACCTGCGGCGCAGGGTGCTGTTCCCCTCCGCGGACGCGGAGGGAACGGACGGGGACGACGGCTGGACCCTCCCCGACGACCAGGGGGTGGCCCCCCTGCTGATCGATCGGCTCGGCCTTGACTGGTTCACGGTCAGCGTGATGTTCGCGGCCCTTCTTCTCCTCTCCGGCGCCGTGGCGTTCCTGCTCGGGATCTCCGAGGACCATCCGGCGGTGTCGGCCTACCGAGGCGCGGCGGAACGGCAGAACGCGCTGGAGAGGTCGCTGCGCCAGGGCCGGGCCGCCGCCGACGAGGCGAAGCGGACGGCGACGGAGCTGGAGGGACGGGTCACCGCCATCAAGGAGGGGTTCGCGCACAAGGAGGAGCGGACACGGGCCCACTATCAGGCCGCCGGCTCGGCGTACCTGGACGAGGCGGCGCACGTCCTGCGCGACCCGAGCGTCACCGAGGCCGCCGGCCGCGCCACCGGCCCTCTCCCCGGCGACGACCCGAAGGTGAAGGTCTGATGGCCTGGCTCAGGGTGAGCCGGACGTACTATCCCGTCACGGCCCTCGGGCCGGGACGCCGGCTCGGCGTCTGGACCCAGGGCTGTCCCCTCGCCTGCCGCGGCTGCATGTCGCGCCACACGTGGGACCCCGGGGACGGCGAACGTGTCCCCGTGACACGCCTGCTCTCCCTGTGGCGGCGCGCGCTGGCCGCCGGCGCGACGGGACTGACCGTCTCGGGAGGGGAGCCGCTGACCCAGCCGGACGCGCTCGTGGAACTGCTCTCCGGTGCCAGGGACGCGGGAGACGGCGCGGCCGACATCCTGCTCTACACCGGCTACGAGCCGGCCGAGTTCGACGAGGCCATGCGGGCCGCCGCGGACCAGGCAGACGCCTTGATCACCGGCAGGTACGACGTGGGCCGGCCGACCCGGCTGCTGTGGCGCGGATCGGCGAACCAGCGGCTGATCGTCAACACCGGGCTCGGCAGGGCACGCTTCGGTCCGTACGAGACGGCGGAGGTGGACCGCGCACCCGTACAGGTCGTCCTCGGGGAGCAGGACGACCTGCTGTTCATCGGCGTGCCGCCGCCGGGGGCCCTCGGCCGGATGGAACGGGCCCTGGCGGAGCAGAGCGTCCACCTGCGCGACGTGTCATGGCGTCCCTGAACGTCCGCCGTCCGGGTCGCCGTAGATGCGCAGGAGGCGGGTGGCCTCCTCGGCGAGTTCGAGGTCGGGGTCGAGCAGTTCCACCGGAGGCAGCGTCGCGACCAGCCTTGTCGCGGTGGCGTGATCCCCGGCGTGACGAGCGACGCGAGCCCTGCCGAGGACGGCGGCGATCCGCAGCGGATGCGCGGCGTCCAGCGCCGCGTCGCCGATGACCCGGTCGTACCGCCGCGCGGCCTCGCCGGCGGGGTCGCCGGCGGCCTCCGCGCACTCCCCCAGTTCCAGGTGGGTGGTGGCGACACAGGGGTGCATGGGGAACAGGCGTCCGTCCGCCACGCGCCGTTCCTGGGACTCCGCGACCTGGATCAACTCCTCCACCGCCGCCGCGACGTCCCCGCGGTTGCGCAGCAGCCGTGCCATGGCCCAGCCGAAGTCGTCGAACAGCGGATCATCGTGCTCGAACACCGGCCGGCCGCGTGCCTCGTCCCGATGTGCGGCCAGCGCGTCGGCGGAACCCGACGCCAGAGCCGTGAGGATGAGCATGTGGAACGTCGCGCGCACGGAGACGTGAGTGGCGTACCGCCGCCAGTTGTCCGTCAACGGGAGGAGGACCCGCAGTGCCGCCGCGGGCCGGTCCAGGTCGAGCTCACAACGCGCTCGCTCGGTGTGGCATTCCAGGCCGAAGGCCACCTCGTCCATGCGCGCGGCACGGTCGAGGCATCGCAGCGCCGCCGACGGGTGGCCGGCCTGGCGCAGCACCGCGGCGTGGAGCACCAGGTCCGCCGGCTCCGGGGAGCCGTCGGCGAGGAGCCCGGCCAGTTCCACGGCCCTGGTCACGCGGCCGTACTCGGCGTAGGCGGCGGCCCGCACCCGCTCGATGGTCCGCACGCGGCCCGGCCCGGCGGGACCCGTGTCCCGCGTCCGCGTGTCGAGCACACGAGTGATCATGCTCAGCGCATGGTCGGGCCGGCCGCTCCTCGCCAGCAGTTCGGCCTGGCCGGACAGGGCTCGCGCGACCCTCGGGTCGTCCTGTCCGAGATGAGCACGGCCCAGGTCCTCCGCCTCCCTCAACCGCGAGCCCGCCTGAGCCCAGTCGCCGTAGCGCAGTGCCGCCAGGCCCGCCCTGCTCAGGGAGTCGCACGCCTCGCCCCAGTGGCCGAGGGACGCCGAGCGCTTCGCGGCCTTCGCGAACGTGGCGGTCGCCGCCGGAAGGTCCTGTGCTCCGGCGAGCAGGCTGCGCGCCAGGCGCGTCAGCGGCGGACCCTGGCGCTCACCGGCCCTGAGTTCGTGCTCCGCACGTTCCCGTTCTTCTGCGGCGGGACCGGCCCGGCCGACCACGCACTGCTGGAACCAGAACCCCCACACCGCGTCCGGACGAACCGGACATCCCACGGTGTCGAGACAGGTACGGATGATCAGATCGGACAGCATCTCGGCGTCCTGCCGCACCTCGCGGGCCGTGAGCGCCTGCACGGGATACTGGGCCCCCGTCAGGACGGGCACCAACGCCTCGGCGAGCACCGCGCACCTGCCCTGCCTGGCCGCTCTGATGATCGGCTGCATCACGGCGTCCCGATGCAACCTCCCCACCTGCGCGTCCGTCACGTCGGTCATCGCGTGGAGCAGTTCACGGAACAGGATGGTCTCCCCGTCGAGGAAGGCCAGCAACCGGCCGACGGCATCGATCACCAGCAGCCGTGCCTCCATGATGGACGACGCGGGCCGAGGGGCCGTCCAGTCGTCATCCGCGCCGGCGAACCGCGTCCAGGCGACCCACCCGGAAAGCAGCGCGGCGCAGGACTTGTGACCCACCCGGTCACGGACCCAGTTCTTGGTGCGCCTCGTCCCGTCCGCCGGCCGGCCCGCTCGGCGAGGCAGATCGATCCTGCGTCCGATTTCCGATAAATCGACCTTCTTGTAACCTATTTCATGAAGAGCCAGACTTGTTGCACGACCCAGCTCCATGAGCGTTTCATCCATAGCAACCTTCGCATCTCCCACGGACAACCACGGAAGTCCAAGAACCATCCGCACGTGATTGTGACGAGGCACTACAGGATCTCGTTGTCATGAATCCATAAACTCATAGAATTATGACAATTATCCGGTATAAGCAGAATGACGGGTTGACCACCGGGACGATGACACCGGCAGGACCGCCATTCGACCGACGACCCGGCACACCTGCGGATCAGGCTCAGAACGCCGTGACACGGTGGCACAGAACATCGTCGGAGCAGACGGAACAGGAGCTTCGACCGGCTCCCGGACGACCGGTACCCGATCAGGGACGGAACGTCGCGCGGCGCACGGAAATCGCCCCTTCACCTGGGGCCGAAGCCGACCCGCCGACCATTGTCGTCCCATCATTCGCCGGTCGGCGCGAGGCGGACTTTCCAGGCATCGGAAAACGACGATCGGACGAGGAGACCATGACGCGCAGCCGCCTCCCGGCGCGGGATGACCGGCGCGGTTCCGGCATCGGGATATGCAGGACCGTCTCGCCGGTCAGGCGGACCCGGTCCGGTGAGCGGCCGGCGAGTGGTCAGGCGAGGAGTTCGTCGGCGGCGGCGAGGAGTTTGAGGGCCGTGGGGTGGGGGGCTCCTCGCGGGACGCGGGTGGCTATGCGTTGGAGGAGGATGTGGACGTCGTCGGCGCCGGACAGTGCGGTGTCGGTGTGGCGGAGGCGCAGGAGGAGTTCGAGGCCGCAGGCGGCTTGCGCGGCTATCAGGGAGAGCAGGTCGACGTCGGCGAGTTCGCCTCGGTAGGAGGTGGAGCGGTCGAGGACTTCCAGGACGCCGATGACCTCTTCCCCGCGGAACAGGGGTGCGGCCATGATGCTGCTCGGGACGTAGCCGGTGGATTCGGCGGCGTCTCTGGCGAACGGCGCGTCGAGGAGGTCGTCGGCGATCATGGGCTGGCCGCTGGCGGCGACCCAGCCGGCGATGCCGGTGCCCTGGGGGAAGCGCATGCCGATGAGGTGTTCCTCGCCTTCGCCGGCGACGGCCTCGAAGACGAGGTCGCCGGTGGTCTCCTCGACCAGGAAGATCGAGGAGGCGGCGGCGCCGAAGACGGCGCGTGCGACGTCCACGATGGACAGCAGGAGCCGGCGTTCGATGAGCGCCGTGCCGGAAAGCATGGGGTCATACGCGGACATGTGTGCCTCCGTTGACGGCCGTGACGTTGTCGGCCGCTAGGTAGAGGACCGATTTGAGCTGGAACGGGGTCATCCACCGGTGCTTGCTGAGGATGAGCGCGCAGATGCCGGTGATGTGGGGGGCCGCGAAGCTGTTGCCGGTGCTGCTGATCTCGCGGCCGCCGGGCCAGGCGACGGGGACGCGGACGCCTCGCGCGTAGAACTCCGCCGGGGGGTTCGGGTTGTAGTAGTAGGCCAGCGGGTCGGGCCGGTCGTGGCTGGCGACCGAGATGACCGAGGAGAACGTCCAGGGGAAGCTCAGCACCGGCATGTTGTGCGCGGAGGCCACCAGCAGGCAGCGGCGGAAGTACGCGCGGTCGGCCAGCTCGTGCAGCGCCGGCTGGAACTCGGTGCGGGTGGTGGACAGGCTGAGGTTGATCAGGTCGTACCCCTCGTCGACGGCCCAGCGCAGGCCCTCGATGAGCGCGGCGCCGGTGCCGGCCTTGCCGTCGGTGAGGACGCGCACCGACGACAGCGCGACCCCGGGGGCGATCGACCTGATGACGCCGGCGCACGCGGTGCCGTGTCCCGCCGGGTCGACCGGTTCGCAGTCGGTGACGGCGAGGCGGCCGTCCTCGCCGCGTGCCACCACAAGAGAGCGTTCCAGCCCGCCGACCCTGGGATGGGAGCCCTCGACGCCGGTGTCGAGGACGCAGACCCGTACGCCGGAGCCGTCGGCCCCGCCGTAGGCCCACTCCTTGGTGATCTCCTCCTGACGGCTGACGTGGAACTCCTCCAGCGCCGCCTGCGAGGTGCTGAGGCTCCACGCCGGCATGCCGGGGAAGTGTTCCCGCCGCTCACGGCGCCAAGGAAGCTCGGTCACGTGTCCCCTCCTCCGTGGGTGATCCGAATGCGGTGAGCCGCTCGCGTGCGCGCGCGGCGGGGAGTGTGGCGCCTTTGTCGGTGTAGTGGCGCAGCGCGCGGCGGGCCGCGGTGACGGACTCGGCGAGGAGTCCGGCCTCGCGGCAGATGTCGGAGATCTCCACGAGCACGTCGCCGCGCAGGCAGGGGTCGTCGGTGCGTTCCAGCAACCGCTCGGCCTGCGCGGTGAGCGCGACGGCGGCGCGGTGGTCGCCGCGGTGGGACAGCACCCTGGCGCGCAGCACGAGCCGGGTCAGCTCACCGCGTGACTGGAGCCGCGCGGCGTCGGCCTCCAGCGCGTCGAGCTCCGCCGCGGCCTCCTCGACGCGTCCCTGGCGCAGCAGCTCGCGCGCGGCGTAGGTCTCCAATGTGGTGGCGGGCCCGGTCTGGCCGGTGGCGCGCAGAGAGGCCGCCCCCTGCCTGAACAGCCGTTCGGCCTCCGCGTGCCATCCGGCCAGGGACTCCACCAGGCCGCCGACCTGGACGACGGCGGTACCCGCGAGCTCCAGGTGCAGGTCCTCCGCGTGCCTGCCCGCGGTGCGCAGGACCTCGCGCGCGGCGTCCACCTCGCCGGACAGGGCCAGCAGGCGTCCCTTGGTGACGAGGACCGGCACGAGCAGCGCGCGGTCCCCGGCGAAACGCTCGGTGAGGTCCTCGCACAGCGCGAGGCCGTCGGCGACCGGGGTGGAGGACCACTGCGCGAGCTCGCACAGCCCGCTGAGCAGCCGGCTCTCCTCGTACCTGTCGCCGAGGGCCCGCGCACGGGTGAGGCCCTCACGCAGCGCGTCCTCGGCGCCGGCGAAACATCCCTCGCCGAGGTGGACCAGTGCTTCGAGCTGGTGGAAGCGGCACCAGCTCAGGTCGTCGCCGGGGTCGGCGAGCAACAGTTCGCTCAGCGGGCCGAGATCGGGGGTGCGTGCGCCGAAACGCACGGCCAGGGTCTCGTGACCGATGGCGCAGGTGAGCAGGTTACGGGGGTCGTCGGGGAGCATGTCCTGCGCGGCGTGCAGCGCGGCGGACGCGCGGTCGCCGTCGCCGTACGCCAGTCCGGCGTCGCAGATGCGCACGGCGAGCTCGCGGTGGCCGGGGTCCCCGGCCGGCAGCAGGGTGCGGCCGCGTTCCAGCAGCGCGAGGGCCGCGGGGAGGTCCTTGCGGTGCAGCGCCTGGGTGCCGGCACCGATGAGCGCGTGCGCGGCGCGTCCGGTGAGGACCGGCAGGCCGGGGTCGTCGGGCCGGACCTCGCGTCTGAGCAGGCAGGCGGTCTCCAGGTGGTGCGCGAGGTCGCCCTGCGCGGAGTCCTCGAAGGAGAACTCTCCCGCTCTCTGGGCCCTGGTCCGCTCGGTCCGCTCCGCCAGCCGGTCGGCGAGAGCCAGGTGCCAGGTGGCACGCAACTCCTTGCGGGTCATGGCGTAGACGGTATCCCGGGTAAGCGTCTGGGTGAACTGGTACGCACCCGGCGTCTCGCCGCGCCTGATCATGCGGTTGCGCAGCAGCCGCCGCAGCAGATCGTCCAGCCGGGGACGGTCCGCGGCGGCGTCCTGGAACAGCAGGCGCATCTCCTCGACGGTGAAGGCGTGACCGATGGTCGCGGCGCGTTCCAGCACGTCGCGTTCCCCGTCGCCGAGCCGGTCGAGGCGCGCGCCGAGCAGCGCCTGGATGGTGGGGGGCAGCGGCGCGTCCTCCCCCTCCTCCAGCAGCATCTCCAGCATGAGCTCGGCGAACAGCGGGTTGCCGTCGGCGCTGTCGGCGATGCGCTGCCACGGCGGGTCGGCGCCGTGCGCCATCACCTCGACGTCGCCGGCCTGCGCGGCGGTCAGCTCGGCCACGAGGCGGCCCATCTCCATGACGCCGAGCGGCCCGAGTTCCAGTGACGCGGCGCACGCCATGCCGCCACCCCACGTCGGCCTGGCGTCGAGCAGGTCGGGCCGCGCCACGCACACCAGCAGCACCGGCACGTCCAGCAGCCACGTGGCGAGGTCCTCGATCAGTTCCAGCAGCGTGGGCTCGGCCCAGTGCAGGTCCTCCCACACCGCCACGAGGGGACGTTCCGCGGCCAGGGTCTCGAACAGCGACCGCACCGCGCTGGAGATCTCCTCGACACCCGCGCCTTCCCCGCCGCCGCCGGACGCGCCGGTGAGCCCGCGCAGGGCATTCGACCCGGCGGATTCCGGCGCGGGGACGGCGGACGGCCAGTGCAGGCTTTCCAGCATCTCGGCGACCGGCCGGTAGGTGATGCCGGCGCCGTAGGACAGGCACCGGCCGGTGACGACGGTGACCTCACCGGGGAGCGCGCCGGTGAAGTCGCGCACCAGGCGGGACTTGCCGATCCCCGGCACGCCGAGCAGCGTCACCACGCAGCACCTGCGGCCCTGGGTGGCGCGGCGGTACGCCTGGAGAAGCTGCTCCATCTCGTCCTCGCGGCCCACCAGCGGGATCTGGTCGTCGTCGGGCCGCCTGCCGTACGGCTCCAGCGACAGCAGCCGCCAGGCCCGCACCGGCGCGCTCTTGCCTTTCAGCGTGAGCGGCGGCACGGGTTCCACGGTCGCCTCGGCGCGGACCATGCGGGCCACCTCGTCGCCGAGGAGGATCTCTCCGTCCCCGGCCGCGGACTGGAGCCGCGCGGCGGTGTTGACGGTGTCGCCGATCACCCGCAGGTCCGATCCCGGGCTGACGATGACGATGGCCTCACCGGCGGAGATGCCGCAGTGCACGTCGAGGCGGATGCCGTGGGTGGGGGCCAGCTCGTCGCTGAGCAGGTGCACCCCGGCCATGGCGGCGTGCGCGGCGCGCGCGGCGCGCAGCGCGTCGTCCTCACTGCTGACCGGGATGCCGAAGGTCGCCATGATGGCGTCGCCGATGAACTTCTCGACGACGCCGCCGTGCTCGGCGATTGCGGTCGTACAGACCCGGTAATAACGGTCCAGGATGTGCCGGAGCAGTTCGGGGTCGAGGCGTTCGGCCATCTCGGTGGAGCCGACGAGGTCGATGAAGACCACGACCACGTGGCGGCGAGCCGGGCCGGCGTTCATACGAGCTTGAGCTCCTGGCCCTCCACCTCCCCCGCTGCCGCGTCCAGGCGCGTCTTGATCGAGTTGAGGAGTTCGACCTCCGGCGGGCTGAGCTCGGCGAACACCTGCCGCTGCCGTTCGCTGAGCAGCTCGATGGGGTGTCCCGCCTCACGTAACAGTGTCAACGCGTCGAACGGCTCGGTCCGCGGTCGAGCCTGGCTGGGGTTCATCGGCTACCTCCGGGGTCCACGGCCGCCGTTCCTGTGCTCGGCCGGCTGAATGACTCAGAAGCTAGTGACCTCAGGTTTCGAGCCAGTATGGCGTCGCCATGCCGTCGCCATACTGGGCCGAAACTGGGTCTCCCTAGCGTGTTGCTCGCCGATGAACAGCACGGCCTGCGGACCACTTCGAGGAGCCTGCCATGACCGAGCCCAACGAAGCCGTGAACCCCGAGATCGAGCCCGAGGACGAGCCCGACGTGATCGCCCATGAGGACGAGAGCGGAGAGGGCGAAGAATTCCCGAAAGACGGCTGGTGCGGCGTCCACCAGTCGCAGAACTAGGTCCGGCGCGGCACGAACAGGTTTCCCCTGCCGGCGTTGATCGCCGATGAGCGGCACCGCCTGCGGACCACTTCGAGGAGCCTGCCATGACCGAGCCCAGCGAAGCCGTGAACCTCGAGATCGAGCCCGAGGACGAGCCCGACGTGATCGCCCACTCCGAGGACGAGAGCGAGGAGCTTCCGGCCGACGGCTGGTGCGGCCTGCTCCAGCAGAACTGAGCCTGACGCGGCACGGACGAGATTCCCCTGCCGGCGTTGATCGCCGATGAACGACACCCACCACCGGACCACTTCGAGGAGCCAGCCATGACCGAGCCCAACGAAGCCGTGAACCCCGAGATCGAGCCCGAGGACGAGCCCGACGTGGTCGCCCACGAGGACGAGAGCGAAGAACTCCCCGGCGCCGACTGGTGCGGCGTCCACCAGGAGAAGACGAAGTAGGCCTGACGCGGTACGAGCGAGCTTCTCCCCTGTCGGTGTCACCCGCCGACGAACACCATCGCATCCGGACAAATCCGAGGAGCCTGCCATGACCGAGCCCAACGAAGCCGTGAACCCCGAGATCGAGCCCGAGGACGAGCCCGACGTGGTCGCCCACTCCGAGGACGAGAACGAAGATCTCCCGGCCGACGACTGGTGCGGCGTACACCAGAAGAACTAGGCCCGACGCGGCACGGACGAGGTTCCCCTGCCGGCGTTGATCGCCGATGAACGACACCCACCACCGGACCATTTCAAGGAGCCTGCCATGACCGAGCCCAACGAGGCCGTGAACCCCGAGATCGAGCCCGAGGACGAGCCCGACGTGGTCGCCCACTCCCTCGACGGGAGCGAAGAGTTCCCGGCCGACGACTGGTGCGGCGTACACCAGAAGAAAGACGCCTGACGCGGCACGAACAGGGTTCGCCCTGCCGGTGTTGACCGCCGATGAACGGCACCGCCTCCGGACCACTCTAAGGAGCCAGCCATGACCGAGCCCAACGAAGCCGTGAACCCCGAGATCGAGCCCGAGGACGAGCCCGACGTGGTCGCCCACTCCGAGGACGAGAGCGAAGGCCTCCCGGGCGATAGCTGGTGCGGCATCCACCAGAAGAACTAGGCCCGACGCGGTACGAACACCCCCTGTCGGCGTTGATCGCCGATGAACGGCACCCCCTTCGGTCAACTTCGAGGAGCCTGCCATGACCGAGCCCAACGAAGCCGTGAACCCCGAGATCGAGCCCGAGGACGAGCCCGACGTGGTCGCCCACTCCGCGGACGAGAACGAAGAGTTCCCGGCCGACGACTGGTGCGGCGTTCACCAAGAGAAAAAGGGCAGCTGACGCGGTACGAACAGGGTTCCCCCTATCGGCGTTGACCGCCGATGAACGGCACCGCCTCCGGACCACGTCGAGGAGCCTGCCATGACCGAGCCCAACGAAGCCGTGCACCCCGGGATCGAGCCCGACGTGGTCGCCCACGAGGACGAGAGCGAAGAGCTCCCGAGCGCGGACTGGTGCGGCATATACCAGTCCGAGCAGTGACGCGGTACCTACGATTCCCGGCCCTCGCGGGGGCCGGGCTCGTTCCTGAAGCCGGCCGGGACACCGGAACGACGCGGAGGAATCCGATGTACAAAGGTCAGCACCGTGGCGCGGAGATCCTGCCCCGCGTGCTCCGCGGGGAGCACGGCTGGTGGTTCCTCGGGCCCGGCGGCGTAGCCCGCCTCAAGGACGATCACCTCACCGCGAGCCGCGAGCTGCGTCCGGCCGCCGAGCGCAGTCTGCGTCAGCGCGGCCTCTTCGACGTCCCCGCGTACAGCGGCTACTCCCTCACCGTACTGACGAGCACCCACTGCAACCTCGGGTGCGCCTACTGTTTCCAGAACACCGAGCAGGACACCAGCGGCGCGAACCGGCCGACGCGTATCCGGTACGCGCGCCTGACCTCGGCCACCATCACCTCGGTCCTTGAGTTCGCCGCGCGCCGCATGGCCGACGCGGAGCTGAGCCACCTCGACGTGATGCTGTTCGGCGGGGAACCGCTGCTCAATCCCCAAGGCTGCCGCGAGCTGCTCGCACGGGCCGCCGACTACGGTCTGCGCCGGGCCAGCATGACGTCCAACGGCACGCTGCTCACCCCGAAGCTCGCCAGGCAGCTCAGCGACCTCGGGCTGCGCGACGTCCAGGTGACGTTCGACGGCGACCTGGCCGACCACGACGCGATCAGGGTCCGCAGGACCGGCGGCGGCACCTTCGACGACATCGTGCGCAACATGGCCGCGGTGACCGAGGCCACCCCGCTGACGTGGGGCCTGCGGGTGAACGTCTCGCACCACAACCACCGGGGCATCGACGAGCTGGTGGAGCGGCTCGCCGGCGGTCTCGACCCCTCCCGCTGCTCGCTGTACTTCGCGCGCGTCGGCGACGTCGGCATCGGGTACGGCAACGACCTGGAGTTCTCCGGCACGATCGCCGCGAGCTTCATCAGGTGGCAGCGCCGCGCGCTGGAACTCGGGTTCCACGTGTCGCGGCCCCGTACGGTCAACCCGTGCCAGGCGTGCTCGTACACCGACGGCAGATACGGCGCCGTGGTGAACGCCGACGGCACCCTGTCGAGCTGCTGGGAGACGGCCGGCAAGCCCGGCTGGCAGGTGGGGACGGTACGCGACGGCTACCTGCCGCGTGAGCGCACCGAAGGCAAGTGGATCTCCTGCGAGGAGTTCTACCAGTACGACGACGAGCTGTCGGCGCTGACGCGGTTCCAGGACACCGTGGACGCGGCGCTGCTCGACTACCTCAGCGCCACCGGACGGCTCGGCCGGCGCACGCGCCAAGACAGATGAGGAGTACCGTGCGGTACCCGGACGCACCGCGCCTCGACAGCGCCGACGAGTTCCACGGCGAGGTCGTCGCCGACCCCTACCGCTGGCTTGAGCACACCGCCGATCCACGTACCCGTACCTGGACGGCCGCGCAGGAGGAGCTGTTCGCGCGCGAACGCGCCGGGTGGGACGGCCTGCCGGGGTGGCAGGCGAGGCTCGACGCGCTGAGCCGGGTGCCGGTGACCTCGCCGCCAGTGCCGCGCGGCGACGTGATGTTCGTCAGCCACCGCGAACCTGGAGCCGAGCATCCGGTGCTGACGGTGCGTGACGGCGGCGTCGAACGGGTGCTGGTCAGCCCGCTGGCGCTCGACCCAGACGGCGGCACCGTGATGGAGGCGTGGCATCCCTCGCTGGAGGGAACCCTGCTCGCGTACCAGTTGTCGACCGGCGGCACGGAGGACTCGCTGCTGCGGGTGCTGGACGTCGCCACCGGCGCCGTGGTGGACGGGCCGATCGACCGGGTGCGGCGCACACCGGTGGCCTGGCTTCCCGGCGGTGAGGCCTTCTACTACGTGCGGCGCCTGCCTCCCGAGCTGAACCCCGGTGAGGAGCGGTACCACCGGCGAGTGTACCTGCACCGTCTCGGCACCGATCCCGGTGACGACGAGCTGGTGTTCGGCGAGGGCCAGGACAAGACCCGGTTCTACACCGTCGCGGTCACCCCGGACGGCCGCTGGCTCAGCGTGTCGGCGACCACCGGCACCGGCCCCGCCACCGACCTGTGGCTGGCCGACCTGACGCAAAGCCCCCTAGGACGGCCGCGCTTCCACCCGGTGCAGGTGGACGCCGGTGCGCGGAGTGGGCTGCGGATGACAACCGGCACCGGGCCCGGCGACCCGCTGTGGCTGCGCACCGAGCTGGACGCGCCGCGCGGCCGGGTCGTCGTGGCGACCCCCGCGGCGCCGTCCGCCGAGTGCTGGCGCACCCTGATCCCCGAGCGGCCGGACGCGGTGCTCGACGACTTCGTCCCCCTGACCGGCCTGCCGCGTCCGGTGGCGCTGGTGTCGTGGACCAGGCACGCCGTGTCGGAGATCACTGTGCACGACCTGGCCGACGGCCGCGAGGTCGCCACGGTGCCGCTGCCGGGGAGCGGTAGCGTGGGAGCGATCTCCGTCAGGCCGGAAGGCGGCCACGAGGCGTGGTTCAGCTATGCCGACTACGCCACCTCGCCGGTCGTCCTGCGGTACGACGCGCGGACCGGCGTGACCGGGCCCTGGCCCCGGCCGGCCGAGCCGCGCTCGTCCGCCTCGGCGCGGACCTCGCACGTGACATTCCACTCCAAGGACGGCACGCCGGTGCGCATGTTCGTCCTGTCGCCGGCCGGCGTGCCTGACCGGCCGCGGCCGACGTTGCTCACCGGGTACGGCGGGTTCGGGGTGTCGATGTCACCGAAGTACCTCCCGCAGGCGCTGGCGTGGGTCGAGGCCGGCGGGGTGTACGTCGTGGCGTGCGTGCGCGGCGGCGGCGAGGAGGGGGAGGCATGGCACCGCGCCGGCACGGGGCCGCGTAAGCAGAACGTGTTCGACGACCTGGACGCGGCGGCCGGTCACCTCATCGAGCACGGCTGGACGGCAACCGGCATGCTCGGCGTCGTCGGGGTGTCCAACGGCGGCCTGCTGGCGGGGGCCGCGCTGACCCAGCACCCGGAGAGGTACGGCGCGGTGGTCTGCGTGGCAGCGCTGCTCGACATGCTCCGCTACGAGCGGCACGGCATGGGGCCGAGCTGGCGTCCCGAGTACGGCAGCGTGGAGGACCCCGAGGGGTTCGCGGCGTTGCGCGCCTACTCCCCCTACCACCGGATCCGTGACGGGGTGCGGTACCCGGCGGTGCTGCTGGCCGCCGCCGACGGCGACACCCGCGTCGACCCGTCGCACTCGCGCAAGATGTGCGCGGCGCTCCAGCACGCGTCGTCCGGCCCCGGCCCTGTGCTGCTGCGCGTGGAACGCGACGTCGGCCACGGCGCGCGCGCCGCGTCCCGCTTCGTCGGCCTGCTCGCCGACGTCTTCACGTTCCTGTCCCTCCACCTCGGCCTGTCCCCCGCGGGGTCCTCCGCACCCGACACCGCTCCTGTCGCCGTCGCGGCGGCGGCCACCGGGCCGGCATGAACGTCCTGCTGTGCCCGTTCAGCGACCCGGGATACCTGTACCCGGTGCTCGCCGCCGGCATCGAACTGCGGCGGCGCGGCCACACGGTGGCGGTGCTGGCGCGGCGCGGCGCGGCAGGCGCCGTCGCCGAGGCGGGCCTGACGGCGCTGGACGCCGCCGAGTACGGCGGCAAAGGCGCGTTCTCCGTCGACCGCTGGATGCTGTCGGGACACGAGCAGTACCGCGCGGTGATCGCGGCGGCGCGCGACACGGAGGCGGTCGCGCTGGTGACGTCGGCGCTCTGCCACGGCGCGCTGCTGGCCGGCGAGGCCCTCGGCCTGCCGGTCACCGTGCTCGGCTTCGCCGCGCACCTGTGGCCCTACAAGGCAGGCGGCGATGACGAACCCCAGCACGTCGTGCGGCGGGAGTGGCGGCTGCGCGAGCTGCTGCACCACTACCACCTCCTGCGGGACCGCACCGGGCTGCCGAGGCGCGACAACCGGCCCGCCGACCGTCCGCTGATCGGCGCCGGCCTGCTGCTGCGCGGCGGCCCCGCTCTGGAGTACCCCGGCGCCGTCCTGCCGGACGGTGTGCGGCACGTCGGGCCCTGCCACTGGGAGCCAGGGCCGGGCCCCGCCGAGTTGGGCCGGGTGAGTCGGCTGCTGGCCCGCACCGGCAAACCGGTGGTGTACGTGCACCTCAGCCGCGTGTTCGGCGGGACCAGCCTGTGGCCGCGGCTGAACGCGATGTTCACCGGCGGCCCGTACCAGGCGGTTGTGGAGGTCGGCCGTTCCGGCGCTTCGCAGGCCGATCCGCGTGCGGACATCGTCACCGTCCGCCTGCCGTGGATGGACCCCCTGGTCGAGATGTCGCATGCGGTGCTGACCAGCGGCACCAGCGCTCCTGTGCTCGCCGCGCTGCGCCACGGCCGGCCGCTCGTCGTGGCACCCGCCGCCTCGGAACAACCACTGCTGGCGGAGGCATGCGTGCGCGCCGGCGTCGCCGTGCGTCTCCCCGCCGGCGACGACGAAGGCGCCGCGCTGGCCGCCGCCGTCACCGGTGAGCCGCTGCGGCGGCGCGCGCGGTGGCTCGGGTCCCGGCTGCGGGACGCCGGCGAGGCCGCGGCCGCCGCCGACCTCGTCGTCTCGACCGTCTCATCCACTCCGGCGACCAGGACGGGAACCCGCCGATGACCACACCGAAGACCAGGCCGTCGCCGTTCGACAAGAGCTTCCCCCGCGACCCCTACCCGCTGCTCGCCGGGTACCGTGAGCAGTGCCCGGTGACACAGGTGCTGACGCCGCGCGGCAGACCGGTATGGATCTTCACGCGTGACGCCGACGTGCGGGCCGCGTTGACCGACACGCGGCTGTCCACGCAGGGTGACCGCGACCACTCGGGGCCGCGCCGCCGCACGCTGGACGTCAGCCTGGTCATGTACGACCCGCCGCACCACACCACGATCAAGCGTCTGGCCACACCGTGGTTCACGCCGCAGCGCGTCGAGAAGTACCGGCCGGTGGCCGAGGCCGTCGCGGCAAGGCTGCTGGAACCGCTCGCGTCGCGGCCGGTCGTGGACCTCATGACGGACTTCGCGCACCCCTTCTCCTTCCAGGTCATGTGCGAGCTGTTCGACCTGGACCACGCGGTGCGCGGCGAACTGTACACCTGGGTCGCCTCGGTGTTCCCCATGCTGGACCGCGAGGCGGCCGACGCCAACATGGACGGTCTCGACGCGTTCTTCCAGGACCTGACCCGGCGCAGGCTCGAGGCGCCTGGTGACGACGTGCTGTCGGCGATCCTGCGCGCCTGGGACCCCGCGAGCGGGGTCGAGGAGCGTGAGGTCGTCTCGCTCGGCGCGTCGCTGCTGCTCGCCGCGTACGAGACCACCGCACAGGTGATCGGCATGTCCATCCGGGACCTGCTGACCCGTCCGGAGGACCTCGCGACACTGCGCGCCTGCCCGCACGCCGTGCCGAACGCCGTGGACGAACTGCTGCGCTACCACCCGCCTGGGCCGTTCGCCACGCTGCGGTACGCCACCGAGGACATCCACATGGGGGACGACGTCATCCCGGCGGGTTCCCGTGTGCTGCTGTCCATCGCCGCCGCCAACCGCGACCCCAGGCGGTACCCCGACCCCGACCGGTTCGACCTGAACCGGTCCGGCGCCGCGAAGCACGTGACGTTCGGCCTCGGCCCGCACTACTGCCCCGGGGCTCCACTGGCCAGGATGGAACTCGGTGTGGCGATCTCCGCGGTGCTGGGCCGCTTCCCCGGCGTCGCACTGGTGCCGGGCCCCACGCACTGGCGGGGCAACATACTCAGCCGAGGGCTGTCCAAGCTGCTCGTGAACCCAGAACCGCTCCGGTGAAACGGCGCCTACCGACGAAGGTGGACCACATGAGCGAGTTACCGCCGCTGCGCCGCAACTTCCGTTTCCAGATGTTGTGGATCGGCGCGGCGACATCGGGTTTCGGCTCGACGCTGACCTGGCTGGCCTTCCCGCTGCTGATCCTCGCCATCACCGGCTCCCCGGCGACGGCGGGCCTCGTCAGCGCGATCCGCATCACCGTCGATCTGCTGATGTCGCTGCCGGCGGGGGTGTGGGTGGACCGGTGGGACCGGCGCCGCATCCTGATCATCGCCGAGGCCGCGCGGTTCGGGAGCTACGCCGCGCTGACCCTCCTGATCTTCGCCGACCAGGTGGCGCTGTGGCACATCGCCGTCGTCGCCGTGATCAACGGGACGGCCGACGCGTTCTTCGGCCCCGCGCGCGCCACCGCCATCCGCTCGGTGGTCCCGCCGTCGCAGCTCCCCTCGGCGTACGCGCAGGAAGAGGCGCGCAGCCACGCGGCGTCCCTCGCCGGGCCGCCGATCGGCGGTTTCCTGTTCGCGGTCGGCCGGGTCGTGCCGTTCGCCGTGGACGCGCTGACGTATCTGATCTCGCTGGTGTGCGTCATCCTCGCCAAGGTGCCGCGCCACCCGGAGAACGCGGCGCAGCGGCGCAAGACGCGGATGCGCGCCGACATCGCCGAGGCGGGTGGCTGGCTGTGGCGTCAGCGGGGCCTGCGCGCGGGGCTCGCGTTCTCGCTGGTGTCCAACCTGGTGGCCAACGCGCTGCTGCTGCCGGTGATCGTGATGATCGAGTCGCGTGGCGGCGACTCGACGGTCACCGGGTTCGTGCTGGCCGGCATGGGTCTCGGCGGGCTGCTCGGCGCGTTGGTGTCGGCGCGGATCGGCGCGATGCTGCCGCCGGGACGGCTGATGCTCGCGGTGGTGGGATTCTTCGCGCTGATGGTGTGCGCGACGGCCCTGCCGTTCGGCGCCTACTGGCCGGCGGTGCCGCTGTTCCTCGCGATGGTCGCCGTGCCGGCGCTCAACGTGGCGCTGCGGGTGCTGGTCGCCACCATGGTGCCCGACGCCATGATGGGACGGCTGACGTCGCTGTTCGGCACGGCCAGCATGGGCCTGACGCCGCTCGCCCCGCTGATCGGCGGTGTGCTCGCGCAGTACATCGGCGGCTCGGGAGCGCTGCTGGTCATCGGCGGGCTGCTGGCGGTGAATGTGGTCGTCGCCGCCATGGGGCCCGGCCTGCGCAGCCTGGACACCCCCGCACCCGAGCCGGCGGCTCCGGCGCGCGACGACGCGGACTCCGGTGAGCTGGTGGCGGCCGGTGAGGTCGTGGCGCACGGCGCACCGGAGGCGGAGGCGGCGCGGGACGGCTCAGGCGCCGCCGAGGTGGAGCTCGACCGCGAAGCGATGCGCGAGCGGTGACATGGTGTACAGCATGGCGTGCGCCGTCACCTCGTAGTCCGGCACCGACAGGATGTTGGCCTCGAGCAGCGACTCGATGACCCGCTCGGCCCGCATCCCTGTGCCGTCCAGCGTGCCGTCCAGCGTGTCGACCAGCTCGTCGTGGCTGAACGGCGGCGGCCCGAGCGCGCCGAGCGTGCGGAACGCCTCCCACGGCGTCCACGTCGGACGGTTGTAGCCGTCCTCGAAACGCTCCCGCAAGGACAGGTCCCCGGCGACGAACTCGTCCAGCACGCACTCGGCGCGGCCGAGACGCTCGGCGAGCCGCGCGAGCGGCACGTGCGGCAGCCCGGCGAACCGGCCGCCGAGCACGCGCAGGATCAGCGGTGACAGGCCGTACCTGTCGAGCATCGCGGTGACGGCCGTCACGTCGCCGCGCACCCGGTCGGCACCGATCACGCGGCGCAGGAACTCGATGCCCTCCTCGTGCGACAGCTCCCCGAGGCCGATCCTGGTCACCGACTCCAGGCCGCTGAGCCTGCTGCGGCTGGTGACCAGCACCCTGCTCGCGCCGGCCCCCGGCAGCAGCGCGCGGACCGCCGCCTCGTCGGGTGCGTCGTCCAGGATGAGCAGGAGCCTGCGGTTGGCCAGCCAGGACCGCCACACCGAGGCCAGCACGTCCTCGCCGCGCACCCCCGGTACGCTCACGCCGACGGCTTCGAGCAGTTCCCGCTGGATCTCCGCGGTCGGCCGCGGCGCACCGCCACGCCGCCGCAGCGGCAGCACCACCGCGCCGTCGGGGAACATCGGGGCCAGCGTGTGCGCGACGTGCACCGCGAGAGTGGTCTTGCCGATGCCGAGGTCGCCGGTGATCAGGGTGACCGGGGACGGGTCGTCGGCGATGCGGCGCATCTCGCGCTCACGGCCCACGAAGTCGGTGATGTCGCGCGGCAACTGGTTGGCGCCGGCCTGCAGCGGCTTGGCCGGTGCCGCGCCGCCGCGCGGCGCCGGCGCGGGTGTGCCGGACCCGCGCAGGATGTCCTGGTAGAGGGATCTCAGCACCGGGCTCGGGTCGATTCCCATCTCGGCGGACAGGTGGCGGCGCAGGCTCTCGAAGTGCGACAGCGCCTCTGAGGTGCGGCCGCAGCGCGCCAGCGCCGTCATGCGGGCCGCGGCGATACGCTCTCGGGTCGGGTACCGCGCCGCGACGAGGTCGAGGCCGCTCAGCACCTCGACGTGCCGGCCGAGCTCGATCTCCAGTTCGGCCCAGTCCTCGTACACGGAAAGGAACAGCTCGGTGAACCGGCCGACGTCGCGCGACACCAGCGGCACGTGCGAGAACTCGGCCAGCGGCTGGTCCCGCCACAACCCGACGGCCTCGCCGAGCAGTTCGGCCGCGACGGCGGGAGCGCCGCCGCGTATGGCGCCTCTGCCGGTGCGCGCGGCCTCCTGGAACCGCAGCAGGTCCACCTCGTCACGCTCTGCGCGGAAGCTGTAGCCCCAGCCCTGAAAATCGATGCGGTCGCCGACGATCTTCCGGAGCGCGGAAACGTACACCTGGAGATTCTTGCGCGCGGTGCGCGGAGGAATTTCCCCCCACAGCGCGTCGATGAGCTGAATGGAAGGCACGACCATATTGGCGCGGCATAACAATATGGCCAGGAGAAGCCGCTGTTTCGGCGCACCGATGACCACCTTGACACTGTCGGCCCGGACCTCCAGCGGCCCTAGTATCGAGCACCGTAACAACGTTCCCTCGCGCATGTCTCCCCCTCGATGTCACTTCGCGGTGACCTTTGGTCACCGGCCACGGGGGCCGTTCCCTGAGCCCAGCATGAGCAGATCGACCACGCCGAGCGGCGGCCGCAGGCCCGCGCTCGGCACCGCGCGCAGATGCAGCGCGCACACCATCCGCGCGGCGGCGAGCGACACGGCGCGGTCACCCGCTCTCGACTCGTACCACCGCCAGTCGCCGTCCACGTTGATCTCAAGGAACACCACGTCCTCGCCGTCGAGCAGCAGGTCGAACGCTCCGTAGGTGAGGCCGAAGCGCGCGGCGAGCCGCAGCACCGCGTCGGTCACTTTCGGAGGCGGCGGCACAGGGACGACCCGCACCGACGCGGCGTCGCGCCACAGCGCGTCCGGCGCGGCCTTGGTGACGGCGTACGCGTGGACGGCGCCGCCGAGGTGGTAGACCCGTAGCTCGGTGTCATGCCGCACGTGTTCCTGCACGATGACGGGGAAGTCCAGCGGTGTCCAGCGCGCGGCGTCGCGGCGTGGCACCACCTCGGGGAACACGCCGACGAGCAGGCCGGGGACGGTCTCGACGAAGTGCTCGTCCAGCACCTTGACCACGATGTGCGTGCCGCTCATCGCGGCGGCGGCCGCGCCGGGGTCGGTGGTGACGACGGTGCGGGGAGTGCGTACACCTTCGCGTGCCGCACCGGCGAGCTGTTCGAGGCGGCCGGGTGCGCCGCCGGGGAGCGCGGACGGCGCCAGTGCGCGCAACTGACCCACCAGGGTGTGCCAGGAGTCGGCGCGGACCCGGCCCGCGAGGTCGGCGGCGGGGGCCCGCGGCAGGTCACGGGCCCAGACGACGGTCGGGGTGACGAGCCGGCCGTCCAGAGTGAGCGTGCCGTCCCCGGGGACGGCCGACAGGGAAGGCGACGCGCCGGACTCCACGCGGACACTCGGCACGCCGAGCGTGGTCAGGGTGCGTTGCAGCGCGGCGAACTCGGCACGGCCCGCGCGGTCGGCGAGCACCACGCACGGCTCGGGGACGCCGGGGTCGCCGCCGGAGGGCGACGGCCAGGACACCGAGGGCCGCTCCGTGCGCAGGTCTACGGTGACGGGGGAATCATGGAGCCGGCCAAGGAGGGGGGCCCTTACCGCGCTCAACAAGTGCTCACCGGTAATCCGCACCGGGCGAGCGGGTTTTTCGTACGGGCCGCAGATGATTTTCCAGAAACCGCGGCGGTGATCACTCGCACGCTTCTAGCTAACGTTGTCACGACTTACGTGTCAAGAGAACGGGACGAGAACCGCTGGAATATAGCACAATTCACGAAGAGAATAAGCAACCTTAACGAATCCCAAACCGGACAGCGGACAGCCCGTTATCCCGCGCGGTGCGCATCGGCGTGAACACGGCGCGTCGTTTTTAAGAGGCCTCATTCCGGCCAGGACTCGTAACGCCGCAACCCGTACAGCAGAGGCGCGGCCTCCGGCCGCCACGCCGTGGCGCCGACCACCTTGCCGATGACCAGAGTGTGGTCACCCGCGCCGACCA
Source organism: Sphaerisporangium rubeum (assembly GCF_014207705.1). NCBI lineage: Bacteria > Bacillati > Actinomycetota > Actinomycetes > Streptosporangiales > Streptosporangiaceae > Sphaerisporangium > Sphaerisporangium rubeum. Next base: position 2,991,047 of record NZ_JACHIU010000001.1, on the reverse strand, counting down.
CGTTGTCCACCGCGCACTCCATCGTGGTGTGCGCGTGCTCAGGCAGCGCGGGCAGCGACCAGACGGGGGTGGTGGCCCAGATCACGGCGCCGAACCGCGACGGGAGAGGCGAGGAGAAGACGATCGCCGCCTCCCTGCCGTCCTGGTGCAGCAGGTTCACCGCGAAGACGCCGGCGTGCCGCACCTCCTCCAGGGTCTCGCTGCCGCGGCGCAGCGAGACCAGCAGCAGCGCCGGCTCCAGCGACAGACTGCACAACGATGAAACGGTCATGCCACAAGGCACGCCGCGCCGCCCCTCGGTGGTCACCACGGCGACGCCGCTCGGGAACGTGCTCATCAGATCGCGGAACCGCTCGGAGGCGATCGAGTCGAGTTGGCGCGTCATCGCCGGCCGCCTGGTCAGAGAGTGTCGGCGGACTTGGCGACCCAGCCGTCCCTGTCCTTGACCACCTCGTCGTGCAGACGGGGCTCGGCGTCGAACATGGCGAGCGCCTCGGCCTGCGGCAGCGCCTGGCGTACCAGCACGTCGGCCGCGGCCTTGCGTGTGCGCCACCGCTCGATCGGCTCCGCCGAACGCAGCAGCCTCGTCGGCACCTTCTGGCCGAGGAGCACGCAGTCGATGCCCTCAAGACCGTAGAACGTCGGCGCGGTGAGCCCGAGGTGCAGCTGCGTCAGCTTGTCGCGCAGCCGCAGCGGCGCACCCGCGGCGTACACCTCAAGCAGCGGCTGCAGACCCGAGACGTCGGTGCGGCTGCGGGCCTCCCGCCAGAACGGCGTGTCCAGGCGCGTGTTGAACTTGTAGTGCACCGACAGGAACCAGCGGATCTCGTCCCACTTCTTGCCGAGCACCGAGTTGACGACCTCGCGGCCCACCGGGTCGGACCAGGACGCCGGCATCGAGCGGACCAGCGCCAGGATGCCCTGCGTGATCATGAGCAGGCCGCTGGACTCCAGCGGCTCCACGAACCCGTAGGAGTTGCCGATGGCCATCATGTTGCCGCGCCACGCCGACTCGTGCCGTCCCACCCGGAACCGCACCAGCCGTGGCGGCGTGATGCCGGGGTACTTGCGCGCCAGCTCGTCCGCGGCCTCGTCGTCGCTGATCGCCGCCGAGGAGTAGACGTAGCCGCGGTGGTCGTCCTCCCTGGTCGGGATGTTCCAGCACCAGCCGGCGTCCATGGTCGTGGCCGTCGTGTACGGCTTGATCACCCCGTTGTGCGGGATGTTGCCGGTGACCGCGCGGTCGGTGAACAGGCTGTCGGAGTAGCTGTGGAACGGCGTCTTCAGCGCCTGGCCGAGCATCAAAGACCTGAACCCGCTGCAGTCCACGTAGAAGTCGAACTCCAGCCGCCGTCCGTCGGTGGTGACCAGGTGGTCGATCCACTCGGGTCCGGCCGGCACCACCTCGGCGATCTTGGCGTCGAGGTGGCCGACACCACGGGACCGCGCCAGATTCGTGAGGAACCGGACGAACCGCTCGTTGTCCAGGTGGTACGCGAACGACAGGAACTTCATCAGCGACACCGGGTCGCCGTCCGGCGCGAACACCGGGGTCCGGCCCGCCGTCATCATCAGCGACTGCAACGTGAACGCGTTGATGTCCCCCTGCTCGGCCAGCGACCCGAGCACCCCGATCGAGTTGGACCCCCAGTCGAACGGCGCCATGAACCCCTCGGGGTCCGGCCCCCAGTCGAACCGGATGCCGAGCTTCCACGTCGGCCGGACCTCGCGGTACAGCTCCACCGGATCGATGCCGAGATAGTGGTGCAGGAACGTCACCATCAACGGCACCGTCGCCTCACCCACCCCGATGATCGGCACCGTGGACGACTCGACCAGCGTCACATCCAGCCACGGCCTCTTGGCCTGAAGCGCCAGCGCCGTCAGATACCCCGCCGTCCCCCCGCCGATCACCCCGACCCGCCGCACCCCCCGCGGATCATCCGCGGCCGGCCGCGCGAACTCGTCGGCGACCCTCTCCCGCCCCGCCCTCAACCCCCGCGGCTCCCGCCGGCTCTCCGGCACCAGCCACGAGCGCACCAACGCGCTCTCCTCGTCGCTCATCCCCCCGGCGAGCCCGTCCAGCAGTCCGCTCAGATTGATGGGCTCACCAGAACTCGACACCATACCCGGACTCCGTTTCTCGCCGCCGCACAGTCGCTCGCAGGCTAAGATCCCCAAGTTCGGATTCGGTTCAGCCCTGGTATGGAACCATTCAACTCCCACCCCGACCCCCAGACCGGCCCCCGCCCGCAGCCCCCCGGATCGCACCATCCGCCCCTCCGCACGGCCAGACGTCCCCGCACCAGCAGCCCTTCCGCACGGCCAGACATCCCCGCACCAGCAGCCCCTCCGCACGGCCAGACATCCCCGCACCAGCAGCCCCTCCGCACGGCCAGACGTCCCCGCACCAGCGGCCCTCCCGCACGGCGCCGACGCGGCGGGACGTGGTACGGCGAATCCGGCGCCGTCTTACGGCGACCGGCCGGTGTCAGCGGACCTCGCGGCCCGCCTGCCATACCCGTGACACCAGAGGCACGCCGGGCCGGTACGCCAGATGGATCGGGGACGGTGCGTCGAGGAGGACGAAGTCGGCGCGTGCGCCGGGGGTGAGGTGGCCGAGGTCGGGTCGTCTCAGTGCGCGGGCTCCGCCGACGGTGGCGGCGCGGAGGGCCTCGTCCGGGGTCATGCGCATCTCGCGGACGCCGAGAGCCATGCAGAACGGCATATTGGTGGTGTAGCTGGAACCGGGGTTGCAGTCGGAGGCCAGTGCGACGGTCACTCCGGCGTCGAGGAGGCGCCGTGCGTCCGGGTAGGGGGAACGGGTCGAGAACTCGGCTCCAGGGAGAAGAGTCGCGACCGTCTCGCTGGAGGCCAGTGCGTCCACGTCGGCGTCGGTCAGGTGGGTGACGTGGTCGGCGGACGCGGCTCCGAGTTCCACGGCGATCCGCACGCCGGGGCCTTCACCAAGCTGACCGGCGTGGACCCGCGGCACCAGTCCCTTGGCGATCCCGGCCTCCAGGATGGCGCGGGTCTGCTCCCCGTCGAATGCGCCTCGCTCACAGAAGACGTCGATCCACCTGGCGTACGGCGCGCAGGCCTCCAGCATCGGCCCCCGCACCAGATCGACGTACTCGTCCGCACGACCGGCATACTCCGGCGGCACCACATGAGCCCCGAGGAACGTCCCCTCCTCGGTGAACCCGCGCGCCACCCGCAGGCTCCGCACCTCGTCCTCGACCGTCAGCCCGTACCCGGACTTGCACTCGATCGTCGTCGTCCCGGCCCGCGCCGCCTCCTCGGCCAGCCGCCGCACGTTCCCGGCCAGCTCGTCGTCGGACGCGGCCCGCGTCGCCGCCACAGTGGTCCTGATGCCTCCGGCACTGTAGGGCCGTCCCTGCATGCGCGCCGCGAACTCCTCGGCCCGATCCCCGGCGAACACCAGATGCGCGTGGCTGTCCACGAAGCCGGGAACCACGGCTCGCCCCCCGGCGTCCACCCTCTCCTCGGCCCCGTCCGGCGCACCGCGCCGTTCCCCGGCCCACACCACGACCCCGTCGTCCACCACGAGCGCCGCGTCCGTCACCACCCCGTCCCCGGGGCCGTTGGTGACCAGCACCCCGATCCCGTCCACCAGCAGAGACGCCACCCGATCCCCCGTTCCCCGAAGCATGACCCACGCTCTCACAACGTCAGTCGCGGACGACCTCCGCCACCGCCGCCGACAGCAGACCCGCGACGTCCCCGAGCACGTGGCGGCCGTCGGACACGATGTGGCGGCCGGTGGCGACGACCTCGCGGACGTCGGCGGCCGTGGCGGCGAAGACCACGGACTCGGCGAGGGCCGCGGGGTCGGCGCCGGCCAGGCGGACCGAGTCGAGCGACAGGGTGACGAGGTCGGCCACGGCGCCGGGACGGATCTGGCCGGCCTCGGGCCAGCCGAGGCAGGCGTGACCGGTCTCGGTGGCGGCCCTGAGCAGGTCGGTGGCGGGCCAGTGGCCGCGCCGGAGGGTGACCAGGCGTTCGCCGAGCTCGACGGCGCGGGCCTCTTCGAACAGGTCGATGACGGCGTGGCTGTCGCTGCCGAGGGACAGCGGAGCGCCGGAGTCGGCCAGCGTGCGCAGGGGGCCGACGCCGTCGGCGAGGTCGCGTTCGGTGGTGGGGCAGGCGCAGACGGTGGCGCCGGCGCCGCCGAGCAGCGCGATGTCGTTCTTGGTGAGGTGGGTGGCGTGGACGGCGGTCGACGCGGGGCCGACCGCGCCGCGGTCGGCGAGCAGTTCGGCGGGGGTACGGCCGTGCGCGGCCTGGCTGGCGTCGTTCTCGGCGGTCTGCTCCGACAGGTGGAAGTGCAGCGGCACGCCACGAGCGCGGGACCACCCGGCCACCGTGCCGATCTCGTCGGCGGGGACGGCACGGACGGAGTGCACCGCGGCGCCGACCCGCGCGTGGCCGCCGAACGGGCCGCCGGCGGCCTCGCCTCGGGTGGTGACGTCGTCCAGGAGGTCGTCCACACGGCTGGCCCAGGCGGTGGCGCTGAGGTCGGTGAACCTCGTCTGCGGCCCGGCGAGCGGCACGTCGAAGCCGCCGGTCAGGTAGCAGGTGTCGAGCAGCGTGACCCGGATGCCGGCCTCGGCGGCGGCGGCGATCAGCGCCTCACCCATGACGTTGCGGGACGAGTAGCGGCGTCCCTCGGTGTCGTGGTGCAGGTAGTGGAACTCGCCGACGCACGTGATCCCGGCGAGCGCCATCTCGGCGTACACCGCCGTGGCCAGCCGGAGGTAGCCGTCCGGTGTCAGCCGGCCCGCCACCTGGTACATCTGCTCACGCCACGTCCAGAACGTCCCCCGGTCGCGCTGCGTGCGTCCCCGCAACGCGCGATGGAACGCGTGCGAGTGCGCGTTGGCGAGCCCGGGGATCGTCACCCCGCGCAGCCGCACGGCCCCCGGCGGCGGTCCCCCGGCCTCCACCCGCACGTCCGTGATCACCTCACCGGTGACCTCGATCACCACCCCCGCGACGACCGCGTCCCCACCCAGCCACGCGTGATCCGCGTAGTACACCGGCACGTACGCCCCCCGAATCGGCAGCACTTCACCGCCGGGCTACTCCCCCGACGGCCCGAAAGCGACCAGCATGTCACGCCTCATCCCCGGTGAACGGGGTTTTCCCGCCGCTCGGAGTCTCCGCCGTCCTCAGCGGCGGCCAGATCCTCGATCACCGCCGCCAGAGCGGTCACACCGGCCACGCAGTCGGCGACGGTGGCGTGCTCGGCGGGGCTGTGGCTGGTGCCGGTGGGGTTGCGGACGAACAGCATGGCCGTGGGGACGTGCGCCGACAGGATGCCGGCGTCGTGACCGGCGCCGGTGGGGAGTGCGGGGACCCCGCCGAGGAGCCCGGCCAGGTGGTCGCGCAGCGAGGTGTCGAACTCGACCACCGGGGTGTACGACTCGGCCACCACCTCGACCCGCACCTCGTGTCCGGCGGACGCGTGCTCCGCCGCGCGGGTCACCTCCGCGACGACGCCGCGCACGGTGTCCTCATCGGGTGCGCGCGCGTCGAGCCAGGCGTCCACACGGGACGCGATGGCGTTGGTGCCGTTCGGGGTGACGGCCACCTTGCCGAACGTCGCGAGGCCCCCGAGGCGCTCGGCGGTGCCGCGCGCGGCCAGCACGGTCGCGGCGAACGGCGGCATGGGGTCGCGGCGGTCGGCCAGGCGGGTCGTCCCCGCGTGGTCGGCCGAGCCGTGGAAGGTGAACCGCCACCGGCCGTGCGGCCAGATCGCCGCCGCCACCCCGACCGGGACACCGAGGTCCACCAGGCCGCGGCCCTGCTCGACGTGCAGCTCGACGAACACCCCGATGCGTGCCAGCGCCTCCTCGTCCCGGCCGATGACGCCGGGGTCGGCCCCGGCGGCGCGCATCGCACCGGCCAGCGTGACCCCGCCGGCGTCCCGCAGCGCGCGAGCGTCGCCGGGGGCCAGCAGGCCGGTGAGCAACCGGCTGCCGACGCACGCCACCCCGAACCGCGCTCCTTCCTCGTCGGCGAAGTCCACCACGGCCACCGGCCGGGCCGGCGTCACGCCGCGCTCCCTCAGCTCGTCGATCGCGAGGAACGCCGACACCACCCCGAGCGGCCCGTCGTACGCGCCACCCCCCGGCACGCTGTCGAGATGGCTCCCGGTGACCACCGCGCCGGGCCCCGGCTCCCCCCACCAGGCCCACAGGTTGCCGTTGCGGTCCCGCTCACAGCGCATGCCGCGCGCGGCGGCCTGCCGGGTGAACCATTCCCGCAGCTCCAGATCGACCGCCGTCCAGGCGAACCGGTGGTACCCGGCGGCACCGCCGTCCCCGATCGCCGCCAGCTCGGCCCAGACCGCCTCGAACCGTGCCTGGAGCGTCGCCGTCACGCGTCCGCCATGGGGATGGTGACGCCGCGTTCTCCGGCGACCTGCGCGGCACGGTCGTACCCGGCGTCGACGTGGCGGATGACCCCGGTGGCGGGGTCGTTGGTGAGAACGCGTTCCAGTTTCCGCGCCGCCAGTGGCGTGCCGTCGGCCACGGCGACCTGGCCGGCGTGGATGGACCGGCCGATGCCGACGCCGCCGCCGTGGTGGATGGAGACCCAGGACGCGCCGGAGGCGACGTTCACCATGGCGTTGAGCAGCGGCCAGTCGGCGATGGCGTCGGAGCCGTCCAGCATCGCCTCGGTCTCGCGGTACGGCGAGGCGACCGACCCGGTGTCGAGGTGGTCGCGGCCGATGACCACCGGGGCCGACAGTTCGCCGGAGGCGACCATCTCGTTGAAGCGCAGGCCCGCGCGGTCGCGCTCGCCGTAGCCGAGCCAGCAGATGCGGGCCGGCAGGCCCTGGAAGGCGACCCGCTCACCGGCGAGACGGATCCAGCGGGCCAGGGACTCGTTCTCGGGGAACAGGTCGAGCACGGCGCGGTCGGTGGCGGCGATGTCCTTGGGGTCCCCCGACAGCGCGGCCCAGCGGAACGGGCCCTTGCCTTCGCAGAACAACGGCCGGATGTAGGCCGGCACGAAACCGGGGAAGTCGAACGCGCGGCCGTATCCGGCCAGCTTCGCCTCACCTCTGATGGAGTTGCCGTAGTCGAAGACCTCGGCCCCCTTGTCCTGGAACCCGACCATCGCCTCGACGTGCCGTGCCATGGACTCGCGGGCCCGCTGCGTGAACCCGGCGGGGTCCTTGGCCGCCTCGTCGCGCATGTCGTCGAACGCGACGCCGATCGGCAGGTAGGCCAGCGGGTCGTGCGCGGAGGTCTGGTCGGTGACGATGTCGACGGGTGCGTCCATGGCGAGCAGCTCCGGCAGCACCTCGGCCGCGTTGCCGAGCAGGCCGATGGACAGTGGCCGCCGTTCCGCACGGGCCCGCTCCGCCAGCCGCAGCGCGTCGGCGAGATCGTCGGCCTGGACGTCGAGGTACCGGTGCTCGATGCGCCTGGCGATGCGTGAGGGGTCGCATTCCACGCAGATCGCGACCCCGCCGTTCATGGTGACGGCCAGCGGCTGCGCGCCACCCATGCCGCCGAGCCCCGCGGTCAGGGTCACCGTGCCGGCCAGCGACCCGCCGAACCGCTTGGCGGCCACGGCCGCGAACGTCTCATAGGTCCCCTGGAGAATGCCCTGGGTGCCGATGTAGATCCACGACCCGGCGGTCATCTGGCCGTACATGGTCAGCCCGAGCGCCTCCAGCCGCCGGAATTCCTCCCAGGTGGCCCAGTCCCCCACCAGATTGGAGTTGGCGATCAGCACCCGCGGGGCCCACTCATGGGTCCGCAGCACCCCGACCGGCTTCCCCGACTGCACGAGCAGCGTCTCGTCGTCCTTGAGCCCCTGGAGGGTGCGCGCGATGGCGTCGAACGACGGCCAGTCGCGCGCCGCCTTCCCCGTGCCGCCGTACACGACCAGGTTGCCGGGGTGCTCGGCCACCTCGGGGTCGAGGTTGTTGTGCAGCATGCGGTACGCCGCCTCCTGCTGCCAGCCGAGACAGGACAACCCGGCTCCTCGCGGTGACCTGATCACCCGGCTGTCCTGATGCTCCATGACGTCCTCTCCTTCTGTCACTCCGGCCGCGCGGTGACAACCGCCGCGCGGCCCTGACCGCCTGCTCACCGACCGGCTGTCCCCGACCGACTGCTCCCGACCGACTGCTCACCGACCGGCTGGCTGCTCAGCGCCGACCGGCGGCGATCGAGCGGCCCGCTCCATGCATGTATACCTGTCAACATCCCACGTCGGCCCGCCGCCGCCGAGGGCCCCCCATCTCCGGACGAGCACGGCCCCGGTCAAGGTCATACTCAGGTATGGCCGATCCGCGCACCCGCGTCGACGACTTCATGCGTGCCCCCATGGCGGCCGCCATGTTCGTCCTCGCCGGCCGTCAGGGGTTCGACGCCGACCGGCTCGCCGAGCCGGCCACCGTGACCGCCTTGACGACCACCGCGCAGCACGACCTCAACCCGTGGTACAGGGACGCGGCGGCCGAGCGTACCCGGGCCCTCACGCTGGTCCGGCCCCTGCACGACCTGGTCACCAAGGTCGTCACCGATCCCCGCAACGCCTGGTGGTCGGCACCACTGGACCGCCACACGCAACTGCTCCTCACCGGCCGTGACGACCGCCGGCGCGACGACCTGCGCGTCCCGACCGGCCCGAACGACGGCTGGGAGACGTACGCGCAACGACCGGCGCACGCCGTCATCACCTCCACCGAACTCCCCGTGGCCACCGGCGACCCGATCCGCTCCGGCGCGCACGCCGAACTGTCCCACGGCGTCGGCGACTGGGACCCCGTCTACCCGATGCGCCAGGAACGCCTGACCGTCTCCCCCACGGCCCGCGTGTACGAGGTGAACTCCCCCGAAGACTGGCACCACCTCGTCCTGCGCCACACCGACACCACGACCCCCACCTTCTCCGACGAGAACCTCCGCGACACCGCCGGCCTCGAACACGGCCCGGCCCCCACCTGGAGCACGGCCGCCACCGAGCACGACGCCGTCCACCTCACCTTCACCGGCCTGCTGACCACCCTCTACGTCCCCCACACCACCGCGAACGTGACCACCACCCTGTGGTCGTGGAGCTACGAGAGCACCCTCTGGCTACGACAGGCGTTCGACGCCGCCACAACGCTGGACGACCTCCTCGAACCCCCGGGAGCACACGCGGACGGCCCTCGCCTCTAGCCTCATGTCACCTCATGTCTGCGCGTATGGTGGCCAAAGGGGCTCATCGAAATGGCGGCACGCACGATCACCTTGGACGGCGCGGGTGTCGCGGCGGCGGACATCGCGAGCGTCGCGCGGCACGGCGTGCGGGTGCGGCTGTGTCCGGACGGGCTCGGCAGGGCCGCGGCGGCGCGTGCGGCGGCCGAGGAGGTCGCGGGACGGCGAGCGGTCTACGGACGGACCACGGGGGTGGGGGCCAACCGGACGCAGGCCGCGGCCGGGGACGATCACGGGGTGCGTCTGTTGCGCAGCCACGCCGGAGGCATCGGGGCCGTGCTGCCGCCGGAGCAGGTGCGGGCCATGCTCGCGGTGCGGGTCAACCAGATCCTCGCGGGGGGTGGCGGCACCGATCCCGCGTTCGCCGTGGCGATGGCGGAGGCGCTCGGCTCGGGGTATCTGCCGCGGGTCCACGAGTTCGGGTCCCTCGGCACCGGGGACCTGACGGCGCTCGCCGAGACGGCCCTCACCTTGACCGGTGAGCGGCCCTGGGTCGCGACGCCGGACGCGCACGGCGGCCCTCCGGCGGCGGTGCGGCCGCGGCCGGGGGACGCGCTGGCGTTCTGCAGCAGCGGCGCGCTGACCGTCGGCCAGGCGGTGCTGGGGTGGGACCAGATCGTGCGGTCGCTGCGCGCGGCGCAGGTCGTGGCGGCGTTGTCGCTGGTCGCGGTGCATGCGGGGACCGAGCCTTACCACGAGTACGTCCACGTGAGACGACCTCATCCAGGGCCGGCCGCCGTGGCCGCCGAGACCCGGCGGCTGCTCGGGGACGATCGGCCGGTCCCGGTGCGCCAGGACCCCGGGGGACCGGCCCCCGAGGCGCGACGGCTGCTCGGGGACGACCGGCCGGTCCCGGCGCGGGTCCAGGACCCCTTCGCTCACCGTTGTCATCCGCAGGTGCACGGCGCTGCCGTCGAGGCGGCGGACGCGCTGGAACGGACCTTGGCTGTGGAGATCAACGCGGCGGCGGAGAACCCGCTGGTCGACGCCTCCGCCGGGACCGTGCACCACCACGGAGGGTTCCACCTCGCGTCCCTCACCCTCGCGCTGGACCACCTGCGGCTGGCGGTGCTGAACACCGCGCACCTGTCGGCGGCCCGCCTGTCGTCCCTCATGGACCCGGCCTTCACCGGCCTGCGCCCCTTCCTCGCCGACGGCCCGGACGGCAGTTCGGGCCTGATGGTGCTGGAGTACTCGGCGTCCTCGGCGCTGGCCGAGCTGCGTGCCCGCGCGTACCCGGCCTCGCTCGGCCACACCGCGGTGTCCCGCGGCCTGGAGGAGCACGCCAGCTTCGCCTCCCAGGCCGCCCGGCAGACCCTCGATGCCGGCCGCGCCTACCGCCTGGTGCTGGCGTGCGAGCTCGTCACCGCCGTTCGGGCCCTGCGCGGCCGTGCCCTCTCCCCCGCCACCCCGGCCGGCGAGGCCTTCGCCGTCGCCGCGGCCGTTCTGGACCCTCGCACCGGGGACCGGCCGCTCACCGAGGACGTCGAGACCGCGGCCGGGCTGCTGGGCCGGCTGGCCGAGATCTGAGCACGGTCAGCCGCCCTCAGCCGAACAGGCGGCCGAGCTGGTGGTCGATCAGGGACACGACCTGTTCGGCGGTGTACTGGCCGAGCAGCATGCCGGCCTGCAGCCCGCCGGCGGCCGCGACCAGGAAGGCGCCTTCCGGGCCGGTGGCGACGTCCGGGGGGACCAGGCCGGTCGCCTGGCCCTGCGCGAGGAGGCCGGCGACCAGTTCCTCCAGTGCGTGGGGGGTGTCGCGTACGGCCTCGGCGAGGGCCGGGTCGGTGAGGAAGCGGACGAAGTACGCGACGTACACCAGGTGGCGGTTGCGTCGTTCCTCGTCCAGGGGAAGCAGTTCGAGCAACACCATGCGGACGGCGGCCCGGACCCCGGGGTCCGGGCCGAGCCGTTCCAGCCGTTCCTTGGCGTGTCGCTCGGCGTCGGCGTTGAGGATCTCCAGAGCGCCGAGCAGGAGCCGGGAACGGGTGCCGAAGTAGTACTGCAGCAGCCGCACCGAGACCCCGGCCTCGGCGGCGACGTTCCGCAGTGTGACGTCCTCCAGGCCGCCCCGTGCGGCGAGCCGCCACACGGCCTGCGCGATCTGCCGGCGGCGCAGGTCGTGATCCGCCTGTCGGGGCATGTCCGTCCCTTCCTTGCTGGTGCGATCGTACCAAAACCATGTTATGGTGCGATCGCACCACAAACTTAGGGGATTCGATGAGGAACGTGACAGGGCTGGTCGCCGGCATGGTGCTGCTCGTCGTCGGCGCGCAGGGAGCGGTCCGGCTGCTCGTGGACCATGAGAACGCCGGACTGCTCGCCTGGCTCCCCGGCGGCTTCGGCGTGCGGCTGGCCTGCTACGGCCTGGCCGTCGCCGCCAGTCTGTCGCTGGCCGGATGGGGCGGCAAGAAGGCCTCGGGGGGCGACTAGTGTCATACGCCGGAAATTTCGCGGCTTTCACATGCCCTTCACCCCGACCGGCACCTCCTGCGGAGTGCGGCGAATTCCTCTCGCCATGACACCCGACGCCGGCTCAGAGCAGGGAATCCCAGAAGTCGCAGTTGTGCCGGGTGTTCAGGTCGGCGGTGCGCACGCCGCCCGGTTCCAGAGACCGCACCAGCGGCACCGGGGGCCAGGTGACGTCCGGCTTGCCCACGGTGGCGAAGCGGCTCCAGTAGCCGATCATCGTGTCCCCCAGCCGTCGCTGGTCCGGCGTCAGGGTGATGTCCAGGCCCATGATGTCGTACAGGTAGGGGAGCTCCGAGGCGTGGTAGGCCCCGAGGGGGAAGTCACGCGGCTGCGGGAACTCGAACGACTGGGGAGCGTCGCGGTCGGCGAACTCGTATCCGTGGACGGGCACCCAGCGGGCGAGTAGCTGGTCGTTGCGCCGGTTCGGGCAAGCGTACCCACGGTCGCTGATCACCGAGCCCAAGGCTTGACGTGGCGACGTTCCCGCCGGGTAGAGCTCGGCCACCCGTTCGGCGTCGCCGCCGAAGGAGAGCGCGAGCAGGCCCCGGTAGGCGGTCTCGTCGAGGGGCGGGTAGGTGGCGGCGAAGAAGGAGCCCTCGTCGCGGGTCGTCCCGGCCAGCACCGGTACGCGGTTGAACGCGCCGTCGCGTAGTGCCCGCGCGGGATGGACGGGAAGGGTGGGTGTGCCGTACGCCGGGCTCCAGAACACCGGCGGCTGTTGCGGCGCCAGCAGATCGGCCACCGGGACACGGCGCAGGCATTCCAGAGCCGTGGCCGGGTCGGCGCAGCCGAGCCGGGACGCCACCCGCGAACCGATGCCCTCGGCGAGCGCGCGCGGCTTCCAGGTGTCGTACTCGGCGCCGACGCCGGGGAACATCACGTCCGGCACGTTCAGCTCGGTGCAGGACCCGCTCTGGATCACCACCCGGTGGAAGAGCCCCCGCGCCGCCGGCGAGGCGAGCTGTGCGCACATGCTGTCACCTCCCGCGGACTGGCCGAACAGGGTCACCCGGCGGGGATCCCCGCCGAACGCCACCGCGTTGCGACGTACCCAGCGCAGCGCCGCCTGCTGGTCCATCAGCCCGAAGGTGCCCGAGCCGGCCAGCCCCGGGTACCCGAAGAACCCGAAAGCCCCCAGCCGGTAGTTGACCGTGACGACCAGGACGTCACCCCGGACGGCCAGACGCCGCACGTCGTAGTCGCTGCCGGAGCCGCCGCTGAACCCGCCTCCGTGCACCCACACCATGACCGGCCGGAGGCCGCGCGAGCTTCGCGGCGTGGTGACATCGAGGTAGAGGCAGTCCTCGGAGGCGCTGCCGGGTAGCCCTGAGATGGCGTCGGCGTTCTGCGCGCAGCGATTCCCCGGCCGGGAGGCGTCGCGCACTCCCCGCCACGGCTCGGCAGGACGCGGCGGCACCCACCGTAACGCGCCGACCGGCGGCGCGGCGAAGGGAATGCCCTGGAAGCGGCGGTGATCGGTGGCGACAGTGCCACGCACCGCGCCGGCATCGGTCATGACGACGGCGCCGTCAGTGGTTCTCGCGGTGTCCGCCTGGGCCGGCACACCCATCACGAGGCAGGCCATCACCGCCGAGATCAGGGCGGGGACCCTGCGGCCCGTCTTCAAGATATTCATAATCATGATGATGGAGCCTATAGCGATATCACGAAAACCTGTCTCCAAGGCTCGATCAGTGGGGAAATTCCTCGCCTCAACTAAATGGCCCGGGCTATGCACTGCTTCCAGGGACCCGTTTCGTCATTGATGGGGTCCGGTGGCAGGCGCGGGTGGGTCAGCCTTGTCGGGACGTGGGCCCGTGTCACGGCTCCTGACAGGCGGTTCACGGGCTGTTTCCCCGAAGGGGCACGAATTTCACCCTCACGGTTCGCCACGACGCGGCGCGTGCTGGTCAGGCTCATATGCGAGCAAGAACATTCTTGCGTCCGGGGGGGATGGTCGACGACCGAGCACATCGCCGGGCTGGAATCCAGTCCGGCCGCATCCGGCTGAGAAACAGCGCTCGGTGGCACATCGCGTTCAGTAGCGATCAGCGTCACTGTCCGGGATATTCGGTCCGGGATGTCCTGCGACGGTGCCGTGGGGGCCGGCCATTGCTCATCGTCCATTCCGGCGTCCCGAAACCGTTGGGATGCCTGGTGGCCCGCACCTGGAATTCGCCGGCGATATCGTGCGAGGGATTCGAGGAGCTCCTCGGCCGGGTGTGACGCGGGCCGCCTCGGGCATGCAGTCCCCGAGAGGGGATGGTCCTGGTGATCCTCGTCGGCACCTCCGGCTGGCAGTACGCGCACTGGCGGGACGTCCTGTACCGCAGCGTCCCCCAGCGCCTCTGGCTGGAACGCTACGCCGGCTCCTTCGCGACGGTGGAGAACAACAACGCCTTCTACCGCCTGCCGTCCCGCGAGACCTTCGCGTCGTGGCGCGACCGCACCCCGGACGGCTTCGTCATGGCGGTCAAGGCCAGCCGGTTCCTCACCCACATCAAACGCCTGAAGGACCCTGAGGAACCGGTCCACCGCCTGCTCGCCGCCGCCGAGGGTCTCGGTCCCAAACTGGGGCCGGTCCTCCTGCAACTCCCCCCGACCCTGCAGGCCGATCCCGCACGCCTGGACGAGTGCCTGCGCCGCTTCCCGTCCCAGGTGCGCGTGGCCGTGGAACCCCGCCACGCCTCCTGGTGGACGCCGCAGGTGCGCGACGTGCTCACCACCCACGGCGCCACTTTGTGCTGGGCCGATGTCCTCGGCCGTCCCGCCACCCCGCTGTGGCGCACCGCCGGCTGGGGCTACATGCGTTTCCACCAGGGCCGCGCCACCCCGTGGCCGTCCTACGGCGAACGTTCACTGCGGTCGTGGCTGCACCGCCTGACGAGCACCTGGCCGGGGGGCGACATCTACGTCTACTTCAACAACGACCCCAACGCCGCCGCGCTCCACAACGCCGTCCGGTTCGCGCACCTCGCCGAGTCGAGCGGTCACCGGGTCACTCCCACCCCGGCCCTCGTCCCCGGCTGACGGGGGGCCGTCAGACGAGGCGGCCGGCGAAAGCCAGCGCCTGCTTCAGGAGCGTGCCCTGCCCGCCGGTCATCTCCTGCTGCACCCCGGGGGACACGGCCTCCTCCGGGGTGAACCACACCAGGTCGAGCGCGTCCTGCCGGGGACGGCAGTCGCCGGCCACCGGGACGACGTACGCCAGCGAGACGGCGTGCTGCCGGGGGTCGTGGTACGGCGTGACCCCCGGCGTCGGGAAGTACTCGGCGATGGTGAACGGCTGCGGCGACGCGGGGACGTGCGGCAGCGCCACCGGGCCGAGGTCCTTCTCCAGGTGGCGCATCAACGCGTCACGGACACGCTCATGGTGCAGGACGCGGCCGGAGACGAGAGCGCGGCTGACCAGGCCGTCCGATCCGATGCGCAGCAGCAGGCCGACCCGGGTCACGACTCCCTTGTCGTCCACCCGCACAGGCACCGCGTCGACGTAGAGGATCGGCATCCGCGCCCTGGCCGACTCCAGGTCCTCGGGACTGAGCCAGCCTGGCGTGGTTTCGGTCATATCGGTCATTGCACGATGGTACTGGGGTGGCACGCGGCGGGGTGCGTCAGCCGTCCAGAGCGAGGGCGAGTCTCGGGGCCAGGCCTGTGTGCCTGCGGCGGCCCGTACGGTGCACGGCCAGTTCGAGGGCCTCGCGGTCGCCGACAAGCACCACCCACGATTTCGCCCGGGTGACCAGCGTGTACAGCAACTGCCGGCGGAGCATCACCCCTCCCGCCTCGGCGACGATCGGCGCGACCACGAACGGGTACTCGCTGCCCTGGGAACGGTGCACGCTGATCGCGTAGGCGTGACTGAGCTCGTCCAGCTCGCCGAAGGAGTAGCGCACGGTCTCCCCCTCGTCGGTGCGGATCTCGATCAGCCTTTCCTGCGGGTCCACGGCGGTGACCGTGGCGGTCTCGCCGTTGAACACGCCTTTGTCGTAGTTGTTGCGGATCGGCATCACGCGGTCCCCGGCCCGGAAGACCGACGGGCCCGACCAGTGCTCCGGCGCACCCTCGCGCGCGGGGTTCAGGCGTTCCTGCAACCTGCGGCCGAGCTCGGCGGTGCCGGTGACGCCGCCGCGCATCGGGCACAGCACCTGGACCCGGTCGGCGGTGACGCTCTGCTTGCGGGGGATCGCCACCGTCGCCAGGTGGACCACCCGGTCGGCCACCTGCTCGGGGTCCGCCAGCTCCTCGAACCAGAAGCCGCCCCCGCCGGGCAGGCCGGGCAGCTCACCGGCCCGGACGCGGTGCGCGGCCCGGACGATGCCGCTGTCCTGCGCCTGACGGAACACCCGGGTCAGCCGCACCCGCGGGATGCCCGGCACACGCAGCAGGTCGGCCAGGACGCTGCCGGGCCCGATGCTCGGCAACTGGTCGCCGTCCCCGACCAGCAGCAGGTGGCCGCCGGACGGGATCGCGGACGCCAGCCGGGTGGCCAGGTGGAGGTCCAGCATGGAGGCCTCGTCCACCACGACCAGGTCGGCCTCGGCCGGGGACCGGTGGAACAGCAGGCCCTCCTCGGGCTCCGGCCGCCGCGCGAGCAGCCGGTGCACGGTCGTCGCGGGCAGGCCGGTGAGCTCCGACAGCCGGCGGGCCGCCTTGCCTGTCGGCGCGGCCAGGGTGACGGTGCCACCCATGGCCCGCACGGTCGCCGCGATCACCTTCAGCGTGTGGCTCTTGCCGCAGCCGGGGCCGCCGGTGATGACGGACACGGTGCTGGTCAGCGCCAGGTTCACCGCGGCACGCTGGTCCTCGTCCAGGCTCTCGTCCTCGGCGTAGGCGCGCATCGGGAGAGTGGAGCGGGCCGTGAGGAGCCGGGCCAGGTGCCCCGCGAGCGCGACCTCGCGCGCGTGCTGCTCCTTGGCGTACACCACCGCCTGGCCCGGGTCGGACGGCGACGCCTCCACGACGACGCGACGCTCGGCGGCCAGCGCGTCCACGGCCCGGTGGACCAGGTCGTCGTCCTGGCCGACGAGCTCGGCCACCGCGGCGACCAGCGCGGGCAGCGGCAGGAAGCAGTGGCCGTCGCGCGCCGCCGCCGAGTCGAGCCGGTCGACGACCGCCGCCTGGACCCGCCGGGGGCTGGACTCCGGCACCCCCGAACGCAGCGCGATGCGGTCGGCCGTGTGGAACGCGATGCCCCTGACCCGGCCGATCAGCCGGTAGGGGTCGGTGGCGAGGACCTCGCCCGAGTCGTCGCCGAACACCTGGTAGATCTTGGCCGCGAGCAGCGGGCTGACCCCGAAGCCCTGCAGGACGATCATCAGCGCGGCGATCGCCTTCTGCTCGGCCCACGCCTGCACGATCTGCGCCTGCCGGGTGACCCCGATGTTGATCACCTCGGTGAGTCGCTCGGGTGCCGTGTCGATCACCGTGAGCGTCTGCTCCCCGAAGTGGCTGACGATCGCGTGCGCCAGCCGCGGCCCGATCCCCCGGATCAGCCCCGACCCCAGGTACAGCCGGATGGCCCGCACCGTGGACGGCACCACCCGCTCGCACAGCTCCACCACCAGACGTCCACCGTGCCGGGGATGCCGATCCCACTCCCCCGTCAGCCGCACCGTCTCCCCCGGCTGCACCCCCGCCAGTGCTCGCCCCGACGCCACGAACTCCCCCACCCCGTCGGCACTCACCCGCGCGACGGTGTATTCGTCCTCCCGCACGAACACCAGCCGCTCCACCGACGCCTCGACCGCCGTCGCATGCGGCCCCGCCAGCACGGTCACCGTTGGCCCCCCGAGATCAGGTGCGGCACCTCGCCAAGGACACTAGCGGTCTCCCGCGACAATTCCGTCCCCACCGGTGGTGCCGGCACGCGCCGACCCGCGGGACCTGATCCCTGACCTCGCCGGCACGCGGCCGGACGGCAGGGGGCTCACCTGAGGCGCCAGCAGGCCCAGACCGCCTTGCCGGGGGAATCGGTGAGTGGTGCCACTCCTGTGTCGTCCGCCAGTGCGGCGACGATCGCCATGCCGCGGCCGTGTACCGCTTCCACGTCCAGGCGCAGGCGGCGTGGCCGTCGTGCGCCGTGATCGGTCACCTGGACCCAGAGGTGCCGGCGGTCGGTCCAGAGGGACAGGCGTACCGGAGGCTCGCCGTGGGTGAGCGCGTTGGCGAGCAGTTCGCCGACCACGGTGACGACGTCGTCGTGGGCCCAGGAGATGCCCCAGGTATCGACCGCCTCGCCTGCCATCGCGCGGGCTTTTCCGGCGATCGCGGGGTCTTGGGGGAGGTCCCAGTAGACGGAATGTACTCCGTCCGTCATTTCAGACATGCCGCTCCTCTGGGGCAATCGGGGAATACGGCGTGATGCCTTTTCCCGGTGACTCGTGAACTTTTCGAATCACCGCACAGAGTGCCCTGGACCAGCTACGTTGTGGATCGGAACCCCGCGCACACCGGCGGACAATTTGTACTGCCGGTGTGCTGAGTGTGCTGAGGAGTAGCTTTTCCTTGTCGGACGGAGTGGCGATGTCCGTACCCCCCGAACCGGTCCCACCCACGAAACCACTGATCCTGCTCGGCGCCGAAATGCGTAAGCACCGGAATCGTGCGAATATCACCCAGGACCGGCTGGCCGGTGTCATCCAGTTCAGCCAGAGCCTGATCGGCTTCATCGAACGGGGTGAGCGCAACCCCAGTCACAACTTCATGCAGCGGTACGACGACGCGGTCGGCGCCGGCGGTGACCTCGTCCGTCTTTGGGCCGATCTCACGCAGGGGGCCAGTCCGCGATGGTTCCGCGACTGGCTCGACGTGGAGAAGGAGGCTCACACGCTGCACAGTTGGGAGCCACTGGTCGTCCCCGGTCTGCTTCAGACAGAGGCATATGCCCGCGCGGTCATCCGCGGTGAGCCCGGGATCACGGACGAGCAGGTCCATACCGCCGTCCAGGCACGCATGAAACGCCAGACGGTCTTGAGCCGCGCCAATCCGCCGATGCTACGGGTGGTACTCGACGAGGGTGTACTGCGCCGTCCCATCGGGGGCACCGACATCATGAGCCGTCAACTGCAACACCTCATGGACATCGTCGATTCACACAGGATCACCATTCAAGTGGTCCCCCTGGCGTTGGGTGCCACCACCGGGGTGTCCGGAGCATTTATCCTCGCGCAACTCCGAGGACGTACGGATACCGTGTACATCGAATCCGCCACTCACGGACACGTAACGAACCAACCGGACGACGTCGAAGCCATCCGCGCAAGGTACGACCAGATCCGGGCCGAGGCACACCCGCAACATGTCTCGATCTCGTTGATCAGAGAGGCGCAAAAATCATGGACCTGAGCGACGAACTGAAAACCGCCACCTGGCGCAAGGCGACCAAGAGCGCATCCAACCAAGGCAACTGCCTGGAGGTGGCGCCGCTGTCGGGAGGACGTGTGGGGATCCGCGACACCGAGGCCCCGCACCAGCCCCCGTTCGTGGTGCGGGCCGCCGTCTGGGACGCCTTCATCGACGGTGCCAAGAAGGGTGAGTTCGACTTCTGACGGCGCGGGGCCGGAGGTGGTCCTCAGGCTCCCGGGATCACCGGATCCCGGGAGCCAGACCTTGACCGGAGGCGGCGAGGCGTCAGATCTGGTCGAGGAGAGTGGTGAGGGTCTGGCGGGTTTCCGAGACGGGGACGGCGTCCAGGCAGAGGCGTTCCATGACGGCCTGGTAGCGGTCGAGGTCGTCTCGTTTGTCCAGGTAGATGGCGCTGGTCAGTTGCTCCAGGTACACGATGTCGGGGAGATCGCGTTCGCTGAAGCGCAGGATGCTGAAGGGGCCTCCGGCGGCGGCGTGGCCGCCGGCGCTGAAGGGCATCACCTGGAGGGTGACGTTGGGGAGAGCGATCATCTCGATGAGGTGCTCCAGCTGGGCCCGCATGACGTCGCGGCCACCCAGGGGGCGGCGCAGTGCCGCTTCGTCCACCACGGCCCACAGGTGTGGGGGGTTCGCGCGGTGGAGGAGCTTCTGGCGGGCCATGCGGAGGTCGACGCGGCGCTGGATCTCTTCCTCGGTGCCTTCGGGGTGGCCGAGTTTCACCACGGCTCGGGTGTAGTCGGCGGTCTGGAGGAGGCCGGGGACGAACTGGACCTCGTAGGCGCGGATGCGGGTGGCGGCTTCCTCCAGGCCGATGTAGGCCTCGAACCAGTTGGGGAGGACGTCGTCGTAGTTGTGCCACCAGCCGGGCCGGTTGGCTTGTTCGACAAGGGAGAGGAGGGCCTGGCGTTCGGTCTCGTCGACGACGCCGTACAGGGTCAGCAGGTCGCGGATGTCGCGTACGCGGAAGCCGACCCGGCCCAGCTCCATGCGGCTGATCTTGGAGTGGGATGCTCGGATGGAGTGGCCCGCGGCCTCCAGGGTGATCCCGTGCTTCTCGCGCAGCCGGCGCAGCTGGGAGCCGAGCAGGATGCGCAGGACCGTGGAGCTGCCGCGTTCCCGAGCCATCATGTTGAGCGGGGTCTCGTCCCCTTCGGCCCGGGCAGTGATCATCGTTAGTCCTTCAGGGGAGTCGAACTGATCTTGGTCTCACTTCTCGCGGTCACAGAGAAGTTCACGATACTCCCGACTCCCCAATTGAGATATACCCCAACATCACCCTTAGGCTACGATTTTGAACCCTCCGTAACCTCGGTACTGGTCAAAGCGCCAGGTCATCGAAGTCGCCGTTCTTCGCACTAAGGATGAAAGCGGCCATTTCTCCGCGACTGTAAACCAGTACCGGACCGGCCGGATGGCGGGAGTTGCGGACCGCGACGCCGCCGCCGGGGAGCCCGGCGAGCTCGACGCAGTTGCCGCTCGGGTTGCTGCGCTCACTCTTGCGCCAACGCACCCCGTCCACCGCGGAGTCCAGTGCGGACGCGAGCATGCCGTTGGATATTTCGTTCATCTTGCCTCTTCGTCGCCGTCAGATCCGACGAAACCCGACGAAACAGACAGAAACCTCGCCGGGCCCCCCACCGCACGAGAACCCCCTCTTGGCGCTCTCCGGTGCGAACCTCATCATAGTGTCTGTGCGTTTGCACGTGCATCGGTACTTGCATGTGCACAGCGAAGGGGAGCACTATGGATTAAGCGGTTCATCGTCTCCATAGCATCACCTAACCTCACAGGGCCTACCTATGACCGGTTATCGGACAGACCCCCACAAACCCACTGGCGTCAGCGACGACAAGTGGGAGTTATGGCTGGCGGCGCTGGACCGTGTCCTGTCCCCGGCGGGCCCCTGGATCGACGACCGCGCCGATCCCCCCGCCGAAGTGCTCCTCGCCGTCTGCGACCTGCGCCACGACCCGTACGCGGCCCGTACCGCGCGCAGATTCACCATCAGCACGCTGGACGCCTGGGGGCTGGCCCTGCTGCTCGACGACGTCGAGCTGGTCATGGGGGAACTCGTCATCAACGCGCTGCGCCACGGCCTCGCCGAGCACGCCGCCCCGGCCGGCCAGCCGGTACGCATCGTCCTGGCCCTCACCCGCGAGTCCCTGCTCTGCGTGGTCACCGATCCGAGCGACAACCGGCCCGCGCCGCGCGAGGTGGACTTCTCCGCGGAAGGCGGACGCGGACTGCGGGTCGTCGAGGGGCTCAGCCACAAGTGGGGCTGGGCCCCGTTGCGTTGCCCCGGCAAGGCGGTCTGGGCCGGCTTCCGGCTTCCGCGGGCCGCCGAGCGACCCGAGCAGACGCCGCAGAACGGTGCGAGGCCGATTGGATCCCCTGTTAACCGGACATCCGACCGTTTCAGCGTGCACACTGGTCTCACGTCGTACCGCTGACTTGCCGGACCGATCCGCGTCGCGTGGACATCAGTCGCGAGAACCTCGGATGGCGAGATATCGTCGCCCCCACCGGCGCATCGTCGGTTTTCCGGCGGAACGGGGGATAAGTGATGGATGTCACCCGCGCCGAACGCCTGGGGTTCGACCCCACCATCCCCAGCTACGCGCGCATGTTCGACTACTTCATGGGTGGTAAGGACAATTTCGCTGCCGATCGTGAGGCGGCCCGTCACATGCTGGACATCGCACCCGAGTTGCCACTGATGTGCCGCGAGGGCCGGCGCCATCTGGCACGAGTGGTGCGCCATCTGACGAGCGTGGGGGTGCGCCAGTTCCTCGACCTCGGCTGCGGCCTCCCCACCACCGGCAACGTCCACGAGGTCGCGCAGGCGGCGGCGCCGGGGTCGCGCGTCGTGTACGTCGACAACGACCCGGTGGTGGCGCTCCACTCGGAGGCCCTGCTGGAGAACACCGCGGACACCGTCGTCATCGAAGCCGACCTGCGCGACCACGAGTACATCCTCGGCCACCCGCGGGTGAAGGGGCTCATCGACCTGGCGCGGCCGGTGGCGGTACTGCTGCACTTCACGCTGCTCATGGTGACCGACGACGACGAGGCGGCCGAGGCCGTCGCGGGTTACCGTGACGCGGTGGTCCCCGGCAGTCACATCGCCGTCGCGCACTCGGTGTCCGACCCGAAACCGGAGGCCACCGCCGAGCTGGCCAAGATCTACAAGGGGTCCGGCGCGG
This sequence comes from Sphaerisporangium rubeum, assembly GCF_014207705.1. Classification (NCBI taxonomy): domain Bacteria; kingdom Bacillati; phylum Actinomycetota; class Actinomycetes; order Streptosporangiales; family Streptosporangiaceae; genus Sphaerisporangium; species Sphaerisporangium rubeum. The sequence continues at coordinate 2,968,756 of NZ_JACHIU010000001.1, read as the reverse complement.
CGGAAGGCGTGCGCCGTAGCCAGCTCCGTACCAAGGCCGACGTGGAGCGGTTCTTCGACGGCCTGCGGCTGGTCGAGCCCGGCGTGGTGTACATCCCGCACTGGCGGCCGGAACCCGGCGAATCGCTGCCGGCACCTGAGACGGTGTGGGCCGTCGGCGGGGTCGGCGTCGTCGAGCGCTGAGACGGCACCGTGACGCGCGGGGACACGCCGGAACGTGAAAAAACTTTGCGGCCCGGCCACCCGGTACGTCCGGCCCGCTCACCGCCGCGACGCGCGAAACAACCCTGTCATGATCTCGAATGATTACGGACGGTTGACACCCGCTGTCGGGCCGAGACCCAAAATCAAGTGTCCTGAACCGGTTGTGGGAAACCCCACTGTCACCTACCTAGGCGAATCCGACTCAAAATTCGCCCCATACCCCGTAAAATCCGCCGTTGTGAACGATGGTCACCACGCTCCACACGAGCTCCCGGTCCGCGGGCGCTCGTTCCGTACCACCTCCGGACGGCATCGCCGGCCGGTGCCGGCGAACCTGCCGCCGGAGGCGCCTGCCCTCGTGCTGGCCGCTCCCGGCGCGGAAAGCGACGTGCCGAGCGACGTCAAGACCATCGTCTGCGTCGATCATCCGCAGCTCGACGTGAAACTGGTCCACCTCGGCGACCCCAAGATGAGCCTCGCCGAGACCCTGGCCGACTGCGCCGCCAAGCGGCCGGACGGCGCCACCGCCGCCGTCGTGGTCCCCATGGTCACCGGCCCGCACCCTCAGGTGTACCGCGCCGTACGGGAGGCGGTGGCCGAGAGCGGCGTGCTCACGACCGTCGCCGACCCGCTCGGCCCCCATCCGCTGCTCGCCGAGGCGTTGCACGTCAAGCTGGCCGACGGCGGCCTCGCGCGTGCCGACCGCATGCGGCTGTTCAACATCGCGGCCCCGGTGGACGGCATCATCATCGGAACGGTCGGCGGCCAGGAGGCCGTCCGCGCGGCCGACGCCACCGTCGTGCTGCTGGCCGCGCGTCTCACGCTTCCCGTGGTGGCCGCGTCCCTGGACGCCTCCCCCGGCGTGGGTGACGCCGCGCAGCGCCTGCGGAACATCGGCGCCTCACGCCTCGCGCTGTCCCCGTTCCTGATCGGCCCGGAGATCGACCCCAGGCGCATCACCGACGCCGCCGAGTCGGTGGGGGCCGGCTGCGCCGAGCCGCTCGGCGCGCACAACGCGGTGGCGCAGCTCGTGGCCCTCAGCTACGGCAGTTCCCTCACCGGAGTCGACCCCGACGGGCCGTGACCCTCACCGGCCGGCGGCCGGGGACGCGGCGGGGACGCCGAGGTCCTCCAGCGGGTCGGGCCACGTGTGCACGGGTGCGTGGGTGAACGACAGCGCGCGGTAGTGCTCCAGCATGGCCGCACGGACCCCCGGCTCGGCGCCGAGCGCGGCGAGCGCGCGGCGCTGCCAGCCGGCGCCGGTGCGGCGCAGCCGTACGCGTTCGGCGACCACGTCGAGCAGGCGGCCGGCCTCCTCGGGGTCCACGCCGGACGACACCAGGCCGTCGCGGGCCACCGGCAGCAGATCGAGAGCCAGCTCGTACGCCGGGACGTACCCGTCGCGGCCCGGCCAGGCGAGCTCGGCGTCGAGGCCGCCGCGCGCCGCGCGGTAGAAGTTGCGGTAGGCGTCGGCGAACGGGAACTCCTCCGTCCACGACGGGTCGGCGGCGGTGGCCCGGACCAGGCCGACGAGGAACGCCGCGTTGGCCGCCATGTCGGGTGCGGTGGGCCCGGCGGGTAGTGCGCGCAGCTCCACCCGCAGGTGGCCGCCGTCGGCGGGGTCGTACACGGGCCGGTTCCACTGCCAGACGGTCCCCTGGTGCAGCCGCAGCTCGTCCAGCTCGGGGACGCGGCCGGCACGCACCGCCTCCAGCGGGTCTTCGTCAGAGATGACCGGCATGACCGGCTCGTACTCCCGCACGCTGAGCGCGAACAGCTCGGCGGCCCCCTCGCGCACCCAGCCGGACCCGAAGCAGACCCGGCCGCCGACCCGCCACAGCCGCTCGGGGTCACGGTCGTCGGCCGAGGCCTCGAACAACGCGATGCGGGTCTCCTCCCACAGCTCCCTGCCGAGGAAGGCCGGCGAGTTGCCGCTCACCGCGAGCACCGGCCCGATGGCGAGCTGCGCGGCGTTGTACGCGGCGGCGAACGCCTCAGGCGGCGTGCGCAGATGGACCTGCCACGAGGTGTTGGCGCTCTCCAGCAGGACGTCCTCGACCTCCAGGTCCAGCCGCTCCACCCCGGCGATCCGCACCCGGAACGGCTCCTCGCGCACCCGCCGGATGCCGCTGCTCAGCGCCTTGTACCGCTTCTCGTCGCTCATCGAGTCCGGTCCGAAGTCGAACTCGGTGAGCGTCGGCAGGATGCCGATCGGCACGACCCGGCCGCCGTACGCGTGCGCCGCCTCGTCCACCCGCGTCATGGTGTCGCGTATCTCGGCCTCCAGCGCGGTGAACGGACGGCCGGCCAGCGGCAGCGGCGTGAGGTTCACCTCCAGGTTGAAGCTGCCGAGCTCCAGCACCACCCGGTCGTCGTCCACGGCCTCGAGGACGTCCTTGTTGCGGCGCAGGGGCCGCGCGTTGCCGTCGATGAGGAAAAGCTCCAGCTCGGCGCCGAGAGTGGCGGGGCCCGCGCCGAAACCGGGGCGGGCGAGCACATTGTCGAGCGCGGTGAGCGAGTCCTTCAGGCGTTCACCGAAACGTGCGAACTCCGCTTCGGAGAACCGCTCCTTGGCCACGTGCTGTCCCATCCGCGTCCTCTCCGGTAGATGTCCGAGTGACCGCCGTCGCCTCGGTCTCTGTCCAGGGGGAAGGCATTCATGCTCGCACCGCGCGCACTCGTTGTGACAATCCGGCGTGCCGCGTCGTGCGCACGGCATTGACGGGACGGAAGTGAATGGGTATGCCTGAACAACGCCATTTGTAGGTGAGGGCCCTTAATGGGAGGCGATGGCAATGCGCGTGCTGGTGCACGCCTACCCGTGGGACGTCATCGGTGATCCGCTGTTCACCGGACGCATGCAATCTCTCGGCTGCGACGGGGTCAACCTCGCCGCGGCTTACCACACGGTGCGCGCGGCCACGCCGTGGCACCCCGAGCACGCGTACCTGGACGCCAGGCACGCCGCGCTGTACCGGCCCGTCCGCGAGGAGGCCTGGACCGGGCGGCGTCTGGTGCCGGGTGCCGCGCCGTGGATGACCGGCCCCGACTCCTTCGGCACGGCCGCGACGGCGCTCACCGAGGCGGGGGTGCCGGTGACGGCGTGGGTGGTGCTGACGCACAGCAGCCGCCTCGGTGAGGCGAACCCGGACCTGAGCGTGGTCAACTGCTTCGGCCAGCACTACCCGTGGGCCCTGTGTCCCTCGCGTGCCGAGGTGCGCGAGTACGCCGCGACGCTGGCCGCCGAGTCGGTGCGCGGCCTGCCGCTCGCCGGCGTGCTGCTGGAGGCGTGCGGCCAGCTCGGGGCCGACCACGGCGGCCACCACGAGAAGACCGACGGCGCCTACGACGCACGCGCGCGCCGCATGCTGTCGGTGTGCTGCTGCGAGGCGTGCACGACGGCGTGGGACGGCCGCGGCGTCGACCCCGAGCGCACGGTGCGCGAGCTGCGGGCCGCGGTGCGCTCACGGGAACACGACCTGGACGAGGCGACCGCCGGCGCGGTGCTCGCCGTACGGCACGAGGCGGCCGACGAGCTGCGGCACGAGGTGATCGCGGCGCTGCCGTCCGGGCTGCGGGTCACACTGCACGCCAACCCCGACCCGTGGGCCACCGGCGCCAACCCCGGTCTCGGCCCCGAGCCGGGGAAGGACGTGGACGCCGTCGTGGTGCAGTGCTGGCCACCGGGCCAGGACTCGGCCGAGCGGGTGCGCCAGGCGCGCCGGCTGCTGCCTGAGCACGTCGCCGTGGGGTCGTACGTCACGGTGCTCCCCCCGGTGCGTCCCGAGGAGGTGGCGCCGCACGTGCGGCGGCTGACGGAGGCCGGTGCGCAGGAGATCCACCTGTACCACGGGGGTCTCGCCGGGCCGTCACGTCACGGCATGCTCGCCGACGCCGTCCACGCCGCGCGGACCTGACGAGGCACACGAATCCTCCTCCTATACCGTGATAGATCGGGCTAACGAGGAGGGTTCGTGGACCGTCTGGCACCTGAGCAGTTGCGCAGCCACCGGTGGTACGGCACCGACACCGTGCGGTCGTTCAGCCACCGGGCCAGGACCCGGCAGCTCGGACTGTCCGCCGAGGACCACCTCGGCAAACCGGTCGTCGCGATCATCAACACGTGGAACGAGCTGAACCCCTGTCACATCCACCTGCGTGACCGCGCCGAGGACGTCAAACGCGGCGTCTGGCAGGCCGGCGGCTGTCCGGTGGAGCTGCCGGTCATCTCGCTGTCGGAGAGCTTCCAGAAACCCACGACCATGCTGTACCGCAACCTGCTCGCCATGGAGACCGAGGAGATGCTGCGGTCCCACCCGGTGGACGCGGCGGTGCTCATGGGGGGCTGCGACAAGACCACCCCCGCGCTGATCATGGGTGCCTCCAGCATGGACATCCCCGCGATCTACGTGCCGTGCGGGCCGATGATGCCGGGGAACCTGCGCGGCGAGGTGCTCGGCAGCGGCACCGACGTGTGGCGCTACTGGGCCGACCGGCGCGCCGGCCTGGTCCCCGACGGCGTCATGCGCGACCTGGAGGAAGGCATCGCGCGCTCCCCCGGCCACTGCATGACCATGGGGACCGCGTCCACCATGACGTCGGCCGCCGAGGTGCTCGGCATGACCCTGCCAGGCGCCGCCGCCATCCCGGCCGTCACCTCGGCGCACGTCCGCATGGCCGCCGCGTGCGGCCGGCGGATCGTCGAGATGACCTGGGAGGACCTGCGTCCGTCGAAGATCCTCACCGCCGAGGCGTTCCACGACGCCGTCACCGCCGTCCTCGCGCTCGGCGGCTCCACCAACGCGGTCATCCACCTGATCGCCATGGCCCGCAGACTCGGCGTCGACCTCACCCTCGACCACTTCGACGCCGCGTCCCGCCGCGTGCCGGTCCTGGCCGACCTGCGGCCGAGCGGCACGTACCTCATGGAGGACTTCTACCTGGCAGGCGGCCTGCCGGCCCTGCTGACCCGCATCACCGACCTGCTGCACCTGGACCGCGTCACCGTCACCGGCCGGCCGTTCGGCGACGGCATCGCCGACGCGCAGGTGTACGACGACAAAGTGATCCGCCGGCGCGACGACCCCCTGTCGGAGGAAGGCGGCCTCGCGGTCCTTCGCGGCAACCTGGCCCCCTCCGGCGCGGTGATCAAACACGTCGCCGCCGAGCCGCGCCTGCTGCGCCACACCGGCCCCGCCGTCGTCTTCGACGGCCACCGCGACCTGCGCCGCCGCATCAACGACGAGAACCTGCCGATCACCCCCGACTCGGTCCTGGTCCTCCGCGGCGCCGGCCCCCGCGGCGGCCCCGGCATGCCGGAACAAGGCATGCTCCCCATCCCCGACCGCCTGCTCAAAGCCGGAGTCCGCGACATGGTCCGCGTCTCCGACGCCAGAATGAGCGGCACCAGCTACGGCGCCTGCGTCCTGCACGTAGCCCCGGAGTCCCACGTCGGCGGCCCACTGGCCCTCGTCCAGGACGGCGACCTCATCACCCTGGACGTCGAGGCCCGCCTCCTGACCCTGGAGGTCCCCGAAGAGGAACTGACCCGCCGCCGCGCCGCGTGGACACCACCGCGAACAGTCTTCCGCCGCGGCTACGGCGCACTGTTCGACACACACATCCAACAAGCCGACCAGGGCTGCGACTTCGACTTCCTCACCGGCACCGGCGGAGCCCCAGAACCCGACACCGAGTGACACCAACGACAAAGCCGGTGCCGGCCCCAAAGCCACACCGGAACCGACACCGGCCTCACGACAGCGACCAGCCCATCACTCCACCGCAACGGCCGGTGCCGGCCCCAAAGCCACACCGGAACCGACACCGGCCTCACGACAGCGGCTGGCCCGTCACTCCACCGCAACGGCCGGTGCCGGCCCCAAAGCCACGCCGGAACCGAGACCGGCCTCACGACAGCGACCGGCCCGTCACTCCACCGCCGTAGCGGTGTTCCCCGGCGCCGACGCGGCGGGACGTCGTACGGCGAATTCGGCGCCGCAGTACGGCGGCCCAGCGGGAGGCAACCGGCCGGCTTCAGCGCTTTTCGCGGTACGCGCGCAAGGTGTCCTCGTCCGGTGGGTAGGTGCCTCGTAGGGGTGCGCCGTTCTCGACGAGTTCCTGGATGTACTCCTCCAGGTGCTCCTGCTCCAGCGCGTCGCGTGCCACGTCGGCGGCCAGGTGGCGTGGCACGCAGACCACGCCTTCGGCGTCGGCGACGATGACGTCACCGGGGTACACCGGCACCTCGGCGCAGCCGATGGGGACCTGCATGTCGATGGCGTGGTGGCGTGCGAGGTTGGTGGTGGCGCAGACGCCGGCGGCGAACGCCGGCAGTTCCAGCTCGGCGAAGAACGGCGAGTCGCGGACCGCGCCGTCGGTGACGAGGCCCGCGGCGCCGCGGCGGAGCAGCCGGGTCGCGAGGATGCCGCCGATGGACGCGGCACGGGTCTGGCCGCGGCAGTCCATCACCAGGACCTGGCCGGGACCGACCGACTCGACGGCCTTGCGTTGCGGGTGGTCGTAGTCGCGGAACACCGACAGCACGTCGAGGTCCTCACGCGCCGGGATGTGCCGCAACGTGAACGCCTCGCCGACCATGCGGGTGCACGACGGGTTGAGCGGACGCAGGCCCGCGAGAAAGGCGTTACGGAGGCCCCGCGCGAAGAGCTGGGTGGTGATTGTCGCGGTGGACACCTGCCGCAGCGCCTCGAACACCTCCGGGCCGAGCATGCCTGCGCTTTCCTCCCGTCCGGAGGCGCCTGCGCTCTCGCCAGGACCGGTCGTTCCCGAACTCTCCGAGCCGTGCTGCATGTGTCCCTCGTCCCTTTCCATGCGTGCGGTCATGTCGTGTCGAGCCGCAGTCCGGCGAGCGCGGCCGACACCTCGGCACGCTCGGCGTCAGGCAGCTCCGAGATCGGTGGCCGTACGTCCCTGCGGCACACGCCGAGCTGGGCCAGCGCCTCCTTGAGCACCGACACGTTGTTGCCGTTCGAGTGGCGGGCCCGCAGGTCCTCGACGGGTTTGAGCCGCCGCCACAGCTCCATCGCCGCCGCCGTCTCGCCGTCGCGCAGCCGCGCAAGCAGCGCCAGCGACAGCTCAGGCGCGATGACGGCCAGCCCGGAGGTGAAGCCGCGCGCACCGGCCGGCCAGAGGAACGGGGCCCATCCCTCGGCGAGCCCGCACACCCACACCAGCCCCGGCAGCTCACCGGCCAGCTCGGCCAGGCGCGGCGGGTCCGGCACGGCGTACTTGACTCCGGTGACGTTGCCGCACGCGGCGGCGAGCCGTCCGATGGCACGCGCGGTGACCAGCGGCGACCGTACATAGCAGACGACGCCGAGACCAGGCACCGCGTCGGCCACGGCACGGTGGTACGCGACCCACCCGTCCTCCGTCTGGTACGGATGCACCGGCTGATGCACCATGACGGCGTGCGCGCCGAGGCCGGCGGCCTCACGCGCCATCTCCACCGCGCGCGCCGTGTCGTGTCCCACCCCGGCGACGACCACCGCGCCGCGCGCCTCCCGCACGGTGAGTTCGACGACACGGCTCAGCTCGGCCGCCGACAGCGAGTAGAACTCCCCGGTGTTGCCGTTGGCGGTGACCACGCCGACCCCGGCCGCCACCATGCGCTCCACCACGGCGCCGTAAGCCGGCTCGTCGACATGACCCGCCTCGTCGAACGGTGTCACAGGAACCGCCACCACCGAAGCGAGCGCCTGCCGCACCTCATCGATCACCGAGATATCCCCCTCCGACGACCGTCCGCCGCATCCGGTATATCAGCACATCACCCCTCGGACCCGTGACCTGCGGGACAGACGTGGCGGAAACAGTTCCAAATTCGATTTGAACCGGGACCCGAGTGGCCGCGTACCTGTGGCCGTACGCACATGCAGACGACATCAGGAGGCCTTGATGCGGCCACGCATCGTCACGCTCTGCGCTGCGGCACTCGTCCTGGGCATCACCACCGGCACGATCCCCGCGCAAGCTGATTCCACGTCACGTCCCAAGGAGTCCAAGAGAGTCACCACCGGAAGTTCCCGCTTCACCTCGGTTCCCATGATCTCGGACGTGGCAGGCAAGGCCGACGTGACCGACCCCAAGCTGGTCAACCCGTGGGGTCTGGCCATGGGGAAGACGCTCTGGGTGTCCAACGCGGGTACCGGCACGGCCACGGTGTACTCCGGCGGCGCCGGGCTCATCACCAAGGAGAAGACCGAGGTCTGGATCCCCGGCGGCACGCCGACCGGCCAGGTGTTCAACGGCACCGACGGGTTCGAGATCTCCTCCAAGGGCAAGTCGGGACCGGCGCAGTTCATCTTCGCGAGCCCCAGCGGCGCCATCACCGGCTGGAACGCCGACGTGGACCCGAAGAACGCCATCATCGCCGCGTTCACGCGGAAGGCCGACTACAAGGGCCTCGCCATGATGCCGACCAACCGCGGGTCGTTCCTGCTCGCGGCGGACTTCGGCCGTAACCGGGTCGACGTGTACGACAGCGACTTCCGCAAGGTGCGGACGTCCCGCTCGGCGTTCCGCGACAGGGCACTGCCGTCCGACTACCACGCCTTCAACGTCGAGATCGTCGGCACCTCGGTGTACGTCGCGTTCGCCAAGCGCGACCCCGAGACCGGCAAGTCGATCGCCGGCCGCGGCCTCGGTTTCGTCAGCCGCTTCTCGGCCACCGGCCGCTTCCTCGGCCGTGTCGCCGCACGCGGCGCGCTCAACGCACCGTGGGCCATGATCTCCGCTCCGCGCGGCTTCGGCGCTCTCAGCGGCGCGTTGCTCGTCGGCAACTTCGGCGACGGCCACATCAACGCCTACAACAGAAGCACCGGCCGCTACCTCGGCCCGCTGCGCAAGGCCGACGGCCAGCCGCTGGCGTTCGAAGGCCTGTGGGACCTGGAGCGCGGCACCGCGGCGAGCGGCGGCGAGAACTCGGTGTGGTACTCCGCCGGCATCCAGAAGGCCCAGCACGGCGTGGTCGGCCTGATCATGCCGGCCGGCGCCAACGGCGCCGCCGCCCCGACGTCGTCGGCGACCCCGTCACCGAGCTCGTCCCCCACCGGCTACAACAACAACTACTGAGGGACCCAGCACGTATCCGCACACGAATAGGCGGAAGTCGGCTGCGGGGTGGCGCGCCCCGCAGCCGTCTTTCGCGTGTTCGGACCCTTTTGTCGAAGGGGTTACCGGACGGCGAACGCGACGCTCGCGATGCTCGCGATGACCGTGGACAGGACGATCACAACGAGCAGGGTGTCGAGAGGCTTGCGCCGCTTGGCGGGTGCCACGGCCAGACGCCGCGGCAGGGGACGCACCTCCAGGGGTCGAGGCGTGGGACGCACCACCGGCGGTGACGGCGTCGGGGTCTCGGTGGGAGGGGTGGGACGGGGGGCCGCGAGCGGCGGCCTCGGTCCGGGGGGAACCGAGGGACGCACCGCCGGCACCGAGGCCGGAGGCGAGGCTGGTCGCCGTGACGGCCGGGGTGGGACGGTGGGCCGCGCACGCGGTGGTGTGGCGCGCGGCGGTGTGGCACCCGGTGGTGTGGCGCGTGGAGGTGTGGCGCGCGGCGGCCGAACCGTCGGGGACGGGGCCGGCGCCGGAGGTGGCGGCGGCTCCTCGGGGACGGCGCGAGGACAGATCGGCGGCCCGAGCACGCTGATGCCGGCACGCAACCTGACCACCACGTCGAGATCGATGCAGATGGTGATGCCGTCCCCGTTCAGCACGTCACGGGACGGCACGGCCGCCACCGCACGGGACGGCACCGCCGCCACCGCACGGGACGGCACCGCCGCCACCGCAGGCAGCGCCGGAACACCTGCCGCGAGCACGACGGCCAGGAGAATCGCGATGCGACGCATGGTCAGCCACTCGTCGGGATCTGCTGGATCTCCAGCAGCGCGGCGGTGAAGGCCTCAGGTCCGACCGACAGTCCGCTCGCGAAGACATGCGAGATGTGCCAGGCGAGAAAGATCCCCGCGCCGAGCATGCCGGACATCAACGTGAGCGGCACCAGAGCCCACCCCCGAGGCCGGGCCCCGGCGAGGAACGGGAACAGGATGACGATGACGCCGGTCAGCACCGCCAGCGGCAGGATGCCGGGAGGCGGCTTCGTGGCCGCGTCGGCGGCCCGCTGCCGCCGCGCCGCCGACATGGCCTGCACCTGCTCCAGCACAGCGGCCCGCGCCGCCTTGGCGTCGTCGTCGGTGAGCACCAGCGCCGCCACCTGCGTACGCAGCGCGTTGACCCGCTTGGTCCCTTCGGGATCGAGCCGTCCCTCGGCCAGCCGCGGCCATTCCTTGTCGGCCACGAACCCGAGATAGGCCCGCACCTGCGACCGCACCGCGTCCGCCGCCGCCGCAGGCAGCCCCGCCGCGGCCCAGTACGTGTCCACCGCCGCCTGACTCTCGGCGTAGGTGTTGAGCCGCGCCGAGTCCGCCGTGGTCCACGGCACCACGATCGCGATGGCGAACACCAGCAGGAACATCGCCGACAACATCGAACCCGCATGACCCGCCGACGGGCCGTTCGGCGCGAGGTCGTCGGTGCCGCGGCTGACCCGCCGGAACAGCAAGGCCGCCGTGCCGACCACGCCAAGCGCCACGCCGACGGCGACCACGAGGACGAACATGATCATCTCCCTAACCTTGTCGCGGGGGAAGGCGGCGCGGTCGCCTTACCGATCACATGCCGTCACATGACTACCACATTACGTGACCATCCGGGGGCGCCATTCCCCCAGATGTGCACACCGTTACACGACAGGAACCAACGGTAGTCAGCGAGATGCCGGCCGGCACCGCGGCGGCCGTGCGTGAGGCCGGTCGGGACTTCCGTTGGTCCGGTGCTTCAGCGGTAGTTCGTGAGATACCGCTCGGCGAGGACACAGGTGCCCTCGGTGTACCCCGCACCGAGCCGCTGAGCGATGTCCACCACAGGATGCGTCCCGATCCATGCGACCAGCAGCAACCGCCGCACCATGACGAACGTCCACAACTCCCGCTCGTCCGCCACCGGCAGCTCCAGCACAGTCCGGTACCCCCGCACCCAGGAATCCATCATCTCCGGCACATCAGCACGATCCTCGATGAAGCTGACAGCCGCCGCGAAGTCATACATGAACCACCCGAACCCACAGTCATCGAAGTCGATGACCGTAGTCCCCACCCCCTCCTCCACCAGCAGATTGGCCGCTCGGAGATCCGCATGAATCAACCCGTACCGCTCCTCCCCCACCCCGAACCGAGCCAGCCGGCCCCGCACCACACCCTCCAGCCGTCCGAGCACCTCAACCTCCGCACGACCGACCCCGGCCCCGTCCCGCCACCTCCCCCACCGAGCCCTCTCCCCGAACGCCGCCTCCACATCCCAATGAAACCGAGTGAATCCCGCCGGCCTCTCCCACCTCCGCGCATGCGCATGCATCCGCGCCGTAAGCACCCCAAGCTGCTCGAACCCGCCGACCAACGCCTCCTCCGCCGGCTCACCCCCCGGCACGAACCCGAACATCACACACTCCCGCACCTCTCCCCCAGGATCCTCGACCCTGACCACCCGCTCCCCGTCCCGCGCCGCCACAACAGCCGGCGTGGTCACCACCCCCTCCTCCCGCAACGCCGTCACCCAGTCCAACTCCGACAGGACAGCCCCAGCCGCGTGATACCCCAGCCGATGCACCCGAAGAACAGCCCGCCACTCCCCGTCCTCAACCAGAAACGTCGCATTCTCCGACACATCAAGCAGCGAGACCTCAGCCCCAGCAGACACGTCATACCGCCGCAACGCCGACCGAGCCACCCCCGCGACCCGTCCAAGAACCCCATCCCCCTCCGACAAATCGTGAAGCAGCACAAACCCTCCCCGAAGCCCACAAGCGTCCCGAATGATAACGGCCTCCAGGCCGGTGCCGTTTCCCTGGAGGTACCGGTAGGTCTCATCTCTCACAGGTGGTGAGACGTGCGGGGAAACCAGGTCCGCAGGTGTTCACAAAGAGACTGGAACGCCGTGTCCTGGCAGCTGCGGACGGAGATCTTGGCGGCGAGCCTGCCGAACTCGGCGTTGAAGGATGTGAGCTTGTAGCGGCGCCGCAGGTGGTCGAGTGCGGCCTTGGGGTCGGGGGGCTTCGACAAGCCGGCGGGTCAGTGGCCGCTGCGTTCGAGGATCGCACGGAAGTCGGAAGGGAAGTTCAGCGTCTGCGCGACATGCGGACTGTCCTGCCAGATCCATGCCTCCAGCTCAGGGTCGATCACCACGACGGTGAAACTGTCCCATCGGGACTTGAGCCGCGTCGTGAGAGCCTCACGGATGGCGTCCGCGCCGGGGCTGCCCTCCCAAGCCGCGTCGAGCATGACCACCGCGTGCGCGTACTCCCCCTCGTACAGGCGAAGCAACTCGTGCGCACGGAGGAACACGCCGGGGTCCCGACCTGGATCGACGATGATGTCGCGTCCGGGATCCACGGAGAACGGTCCGCAACCGAGAGCGTGATGGAACCTCTCACGAGAGAAGAAGCCGCGGAGCATCGCCTCCATTCCTTTGTCCGCGACCAGGAAGACGACGTCACGGACAGGCGGCTGGGGGGAGGGCCGGTTCACGTGTGTGTGCTCACCTCTCAGAGCGAAGACGACGACGGGACACGGTGTGATGCCTCGCGGGATCGGCGGGTCACGAGAGCACACCGGACGCGAACAGGGTGCCGACGTCGAGCGAGCCACGCCACTCGCGGAGCCGGGGATGCCGGTCGCCGCGGACCACACCGACGCTCCCGTCGTCGTTCAGCCGCGCGGCGAGCACGTCGGACAACTCGGTGTGCGCGAGGACGATCGGCGAGTGGGTGGACACCAGGACCTGGGTGTCCCACAGCGAACTCAGCGACTCGACGACCGTCTCGATCGCGCGCGGGTGGATACCGTTCTCCGGTTCCTCCGTCACGAGCAGCCGCGGCATGACCTTCTCCCCCAGGTACGGCAGCAGCGTGAGCGCCAGGATGCGCAACGTGCCGTCCGACAGACCGGAGGAGGTGACCCGGTAGCCGCCGGTGTACTCCACGGAGAAGTACGCGTAGTGGTCCTCCTCTCTTTCCACCGCGTGGATCGCCGCGACCTGCGGCAGCGCCGACCGGACATGATCGACCCAGGCGGCGAAGCGCTCGGTGTCGGTCTGCTGCAGGTGGAGAGCGAGCCATGGCATGTTCCCCCCCGATGGCAGCAGGCGCAGCGGGTCTCCAGGAGGCGCGGGACGCCGCAGCGCCTCCCAGTCGGGTGCGAAGAACACCGCGCGCTCGCGAAGCAACTGCGCGAACCAGAGTGCGGCGGGGAACAACGTCTCGTCCGAGGGGATCGAGCCCAGCGCGAGCTGCTCGAACGGCACTCGCAGAGGCGGTATGGCCACATTCCCCGGCGACGGCTCGGTCTGCGCAGGGAATTTTTCCGGAAGGACCAAGTCCGTCACCATAGTGTTTGTCTCAGGGAGATACCCTGTGGCCGGCGATCTGCTGCTCCGCATGATCACCGGACGGCGATTCGGCGGCACCTCCTCCAGACCGCGCTCCGCCGTCCCGTGTGGAGATGCCTCCATCTCCACGCCGGTGTCGGCTCTGAAGTCCAGATACAGGTACTCCGTCTCGACGTCGACGGTCCGTGGGGTGACCCTGAGTCGAAGCTCATAGCGCAGATGGGTGTGGACACGCCGCTCACCGTGGCGAACCTGAGCGGCCTGCGCCAGGACCTCAGAGAGGTCGTCGTCCAGACGCGCCTCGACGGCGAAACCGATACTGTCCCCCTCCCCCTTGTGCAGCAGTTCGACCGGGGTGCTCGCTCGGGGAGCCCGGCCGTGCTCCTGCCGCTCAAGGAACGCCGAGACGACCCGCCGCCGGTCCAGCATGTCGCCGAGCAACGCGGGGATGTCCAGCAACGTCGTCTTCCCCGCGCCGTTGGCCCCGGCGAAGACGTGATAGCGGCCGAGATCGACCCCTAGCGTCTGGAAGCAGCGGTAGCCGTACGCCTCGATCCGGGTGATCAACTCGTGCTCCCCTGCTCGGGCCAGGCCCACGCCAGATCAGGACGCATCCGTCCCTGCTCAGAACCCATCCATGCCTGCTCGGGAAGGCGACCCATCCATGCCTGCTCGGGAAGGCGAAAGCCCGTCACCCTGTGTCCGCTCTCCGTTGAGGACTCGCAAGCGACGACGCCGCCGAGGTCCTCCAGCGACTGCGCTCGCCCCGTTCCGGTCCGCTCACCGATCTCAAAGCCGACTTGCCTCATCGCACCCTCGCCCCTGCGTTCCTCACGTACTCGGCGTCCCGACGGGCCACGTCGCCGGATGCCGAGTCCGGGAACCTCGAATCTTATGACCAAAGGACCGGGATGCCCGGCCGTTCGAACGGCGAGTCAGCTTAACCAGGCGGCGGGTCCGGTGGTTCGTCTCAGGCGGTGGCGGTGGTGGTGACGCCGAGGACTCTTAGTTCTTCGTCGAGGTCGCGGATGTGTTTGTTGCGTTCCCAGGGCTGGAGGTGGGTGCGGGCTTGGCGGATCAGGCGGGACAGGCAGCCTGAGTTGTATGCGCGGCCGACGTGTGCGGCTTGGCGGAGTTTGTCGGCGGCTGCCGGGATGTCGCGTTTGCGGGTCAGGGCCTGTGCGTATCGGACATACGTTTGCCCCTTCAGGTACTTAGGCATGGTCGGTGAGGTCAGGGCTTGTTCTGCTGCCGCGATGGCGTCGTCGGGACGGTCCCAGGCGAGCATGCAGTCGGATGCGCAGCTCTGCACCTGGTCGATGGTCCACCAGTACAGATAGAGGGGGTCGGTTTCGCCTCGCGACCGGCCGGCGAGTTGGGTCGAGTGTGCGAGTGCTCGTTCGCTCTCCTTGGCGTCACCGGCTCTCGCCAGCATGCGTGCCAGTTCCATGCTCTGGACGGAACGCACGAGATCGCTGGAGCCGCGGCGAGCCCAGCCTTGGGCCGCGAAGGAGTGGTCCAAGGCGGTCCCCGTACGGCCCCGGCCGTCTGCCATGCGACTCAGGAGGACGTGGACGTACGCGCTCAGGTGCACGTCGGAGATCTGCTGTGCGGCGGTCAGAGCGGCGTGGTACCTGCGGCGTGCCTGCGGGAAGTCCAGCAGGTCGTTGTAGATGTAGCCGGACATCTGATCGAGTTGAGCGCGAGCACGGATGAGCCGGTCGCGCACGGCGGGTAGCGCCGACTCGTGGCGCAGCATTCCGGTCACGAGAGCGCGCTGGGCCTCGACCGTGGACAGGACGGTGGCGGGGCCGAAGTCGTCGTCGAGGCGGCGGCAGCGGGCCGTCAGTTTCTCGATCACTTCCACGGTGGCGGTGTCGACACGGCCGGTGCCGCGTACGGCTCGGGTGAGCCGGTCCTCCTCAGGTGGGGTGAGGTGGCGTAGCAGGGTCACTGCGGGGGTGCCGCCTAAGGCAAGGGCCAGTTCGAACAGCAGGTCGCGTCGTCGCACATCGGCCTCCTCGGTTCTGAGGGTGCTGAGAAGTACGCCGCATTCCGAGGGGGTGATGACATAGGCCTCGTCCTCGGCAGGCGCCTCGGTGTCCATGCTGGCACGCGAAAGCTTCTTGGCTGGGACAGGACGAGAGGGGTGGGGAGCGAGGTGGCTGTGGTCCGTACGGTTGATGAGCTCGCGGTCCTTGACGGTGTACGTGGCGTAGACCTCGTCGGTGATGAGCCGTCTGGCCTTGGTGCGATAGATGCGTGCGAAGACGGTCAGGGCCTGTGCGCTCGGACGGCGGTCGGAGGCGGGCCAGGACTCGAAGACGTACAGGCGGCACTCGCGCAGGGACGCGCCGGCTGCCGGGTCGAGGTCGTTGTAGGCGGCCACCACCTCGGAGCCGGTCATGCCGTGCGCGTACCGGTGGAGCTTCAGTGGGGTGGCCTGGTGGTAGAGCGCGAAGATGTCGGCGATCTGGTCGTGGCCGAAGCCCTGGCCGCGTAGCGCCTCGCTGCGCCTGCGGCATTCGAGCAGGACACGGTAGCCGTCCCCCGACATCGTGGACCCCCTTCCGGCATGGCCATGTGGTCACCGATCGCACTTGATTGATTACCAGGAGTTTACCCCTTCGGAGAGGCCGGTCATGCCAACTCGGGAACACCGGCTGCCTGATGTACGTGTTCTGGCTGGTCATCGCGGCGATCACGCGATCACCGGCCGGAGGTGACCGGGTATGCCGCCGCCGGGGTCCGCACGCCAGATTCGGACCCATGTCACACATGCCAGGCGACGGCCGGGTCGACAGGCCGGAAGGGTCCGCGTCGTCACAGCTTTCGGAGAGTCTCATCCCCCGGATCGACAGGCCGGGAAGGGCCGCGTCGTCACAGCTTTCCACGGCCTTCGCGGGGACCATGGTGTGGGCCAGGTCCTTTCCCGGCAGGCCCGACCAGGCGGCTCAGGCCCGGCGGTTCGTCCGGTTCCTGCTCGCGGGTACCTCGTGTGCGGACGAGGCCGAGTTGATCGTGTCGGAGCTGGCCGGCAACGCCTTGCGGCACACGCGCAGCGGTGGGCCCGGCGGCCGGTTCATCGTGGAGGTGACGGTCGCGCGGTCACCGCTTCCGGGGAGGGCCGGGGTACTGGTCGCCGTCCACGACGAAGGGGGTGGTGATGTGCCGCAGGCCGGCGCGGTGGACGGGGACCGGGCCGGAGTGGTGGACGGGGATGTGGAGGAGAACGGTCGCGGGCTGGCGATCGTGGCGGCGGTGGCGGTGCGGTTCGGGTTTCAGGGGAGTTCGGTGGACGGTCACACCGTGTGGGCCTATCTGCGGGCCGAGGCCGGGGAGGGGGTGTCGAGCTACTGATCGCGTTCGCGCTGGTCGTGAACCGGCGGCCCGTCCGGCGTGGCAGGCGGGTCCGGGTCGATGAGGAGGCGAGCGTAGTTGGCCATTGAGCGCTGGTAGCGCGGCAGGTGGGGGGCCAGCGCGGCGAGGACCAGGGAGAGTCCTTCGCGTTCGCGGCCGGTGTCGGCCAGGCAGAGGGCCAGGCAGGCGCGGACGGCGTCGTCCAGGTGGTCGGTGACGGCCAGTTCCGGGGTGAGGAGTGCGACGCCTTCCTCGGGGTGGCCGAGGTTGCGCAGGGAGCTGGCGAGCTGGATGACGGTGCGGCGGCGGCGTTCGCCGGACAGGTCGTGGGTGAGGGCCTGCCGGTAGAGGGTGACGGCTTCGGCGGGGTGGCCGGTGGAGTCGTAGGCGGCGGCGCGTTCGAACAGCGCGTCACCGTCGTCGGCGGGGAGTTCGGCGGCGAGGGTGCCGATGAGGGTGAGGAAGTCGGTCTCGGTGCGGGTGTCGAACGAGGCCCAGGCGTCCGCGACCCGGCGTTCCCAATCCTTTTTGTCCATGAGGAGTAGTTTTTCAGAGGTTTCGTCCGCCGGTGGCATCGGTAAGAGTGGCTCGGCTTCAGAGGTTTCGTCCGCCGGTGGCGTCGGCGAGGGTCGCGCGGGCCTGGCGGATGATGGCTTCGTCCACGAAGCGGCCGTCGGGGAGGACGGTGGCGCCGGCGCCGGAGGCGGTCAGTACGGCCTCGGCGGCGGCGATCTCCGGAGCGGTCGGACGGTAGGCGGCCACGATCACGGGGAGCTGGGCCGGGTGGATGGCGGCGCGGCCGCGGAAACCCATGGCGCGGCCGAGGCGGCAGGACGCGGCGAGGCCGTCGAGGTCGCGGACGTCGGTGTACACCGACTGCGCGGGGGCCGGCAGCCCCGCGGCCCTGGCGGCGACCACGACGCGGGACCTGGCCCAAGCCAGTCCGGCTTCGTCGTGCACGCCGAGCTCGGCCCGCAGGTCGGCCTCCCCGAGGCCGATGGACGCGACCGAGGGGTGCGCGGTGGCGATGTCGTACGCGCGTTCCAGGCCGACGGCGGACTCGATCAGCGGGTGCAGCGGCACGCCTGGCGCGGTGTCGGCGACCGTCCTGAGCAGCGCGGGTGACTCGGTCTTGGGGAGGCGCAGTCCGGCGGTACCCGCCATCAGCGGCGCGAGGGCCCGCAGGTCGGCGAGACCCCAGGCGGTCCGCACGTCGTTGACCCGCACCTGTAATCGCGTGAGGTCCCGCGCGACGCCGTCCCATGCCGCCGTCCTCGGTGCCGGCACGTCCCCCGCGTTCATCTGTGCCGTACGTCCGTCCCTCCGGCGCAGGGACGTCAGCAGCGTCACCACAGCGGCACGTGCGGCGTCCTTGGCGGCGGGGGCCACGGCGTCCTCAAGGTCGACGACGACCACGTCGGACGGGCCGGCGAGGGCCTTGGTGAGGCGGCCGGGGTGGTCGGCGGGGGTGTAGAGCCAGGTGAGCATTCAGATCACCTTCTTGGCGCGCAGGGAGTCGAGGTCGGCGGGGGTGAGGCCGAGTGCGGTGAGGACGGCGTCGGTGTCGGATCCGTGGGGACGGCCGGGCCAGTCGATCCGGCCGGGGGTGGCGGACAGGCGGAACATGACGTTCTGCATGCGCATCGGCCCGAGGTCGGGATCTGTGACAGTGGTGACGGCGTCGAGTGCCGTGAGCTGCGGGTCCGTCATGACGTCCCGGATGTCGCAGATCGGCGCGACGGCGGCCTCGGCCTTGTCGAACGCCTCCAGCACCTCGTCCCGGGTCCGCGCGCCGACCCACGCGGCGACGGCGGCGTCCAGCTCGGCGGCGTGCTCGGCGCGGCCCGCGCCGGTGGCGAACCACGGCCGGCGAGCAAGGTCCAGGCGGCCGACGAGGCGCATGACGCGTTCGGCGACGCTCTGCGCGGAGGTGGACACCGCGACCCAGGTGCCGTCGGCGCAGCGGTAGGTGTTGCGTGGCGCGTTGTTGACCGACCGGTTGCCGGTGCGCGGCGGCACGACGCCGAGCATGTCGTACACGGTGGGCTGCGCGCCGAGCACGGTCAAGATGGGCTCCACGAGCGACATGTCGATCACCTGGCCGACGCCGGAGACGTCCCTGGCCCGCAGCGCGGTCAGCACGGCGTACGCGGTGGCGAGCGCGCAGATGCCGTCGGCCAGGCCGAACGGCGGGAGGGTCGGCGGGCCGTCCGGTTCGCCGGTCATGGCGGCGAAACCGCTCATGGCCTCGGCGAGGGTGCCGAAGCCGGGACGGTGCGCGTACGGGCCGAACTGGCCGAAACCGGTGACCCGGGCCAGGACCAGGCCGGGGTTGGCGGTGGTCAGGCGGTCGTAGGAGAGGTTCCAGCGTTCCAGGGTGCCGGGCCGGAAGTTCTCGATGACGACGTCGGTGCCGGCGGCGAGCCGGAGCAGCAGGTCCTGTCCTTCGCGGGTGGACAGGTCGAGGGTGATGGCGCGTTTGTTGCGAGCGAGCATCTTCCACCACAGACCGCCGGGACCGTGGCCGCGTGACGGGTCTGGTTTGAGCGGATGTTCCACTTTGATGACATCCGCACCGAAGTCTCCGAGCAGCATCGCGGCCATCGGGCCGGCGAAAAGCGTGGCGAGGTCAAGGACCCGGATGCCGTCCAGCGGGCCTTCCATGGGGTCTCTCCGTTCGTCGCAGCGCGGCGTCGATCTCCGCGCGGGCCGGCATCGAGGTGCCGGCCCCCGCTCGTCGCACGGACAGGGCCGCCGCGGTGGCGGCGAACCGCAGCGCCTCGGCGACCGGGAGGCCTTCGGCGCGGGCCACGGTGAGCGCTCCGGCGAAGGCGTCCCCGGCCGCCGTGGTGTCGACCGCGCGGACCGGCACGGCGGGGACGCGCAGCCGCTCCCCCGTCCGTGACCCGTATCGTGCCCCCTGATCACCGAGAGTGATCACCGCTTCGGGGACGAGTTCCAGCAGCGCCTCCAGAGCGTCGCCGGGGTCGTCGTGGCCGGTGACGGCCGCGGCCTCGTGCTCATTCGGCACGATCAGGTCCACGGCGGCGAGCAGCTCAGGCGGCAGTTCGGCCGCGGGGGCCGGGGTGAGGACGACCGGTACGGTGGCGGCGCGCGCGGCGGCGACCACCGCGTCCATCGGCAGTTCGAGCTGGAGCATCAGCGCGTCGGAGCGCGCGATGACGGCGAGGTCCTGCGGCGTCGGGCCGGTGACGGCGCCGTTGGCGCCGGGGATCACGATGATCGAGTTGCCGCCGTCGTCGTCGACCACGATGTGCGCGATCCCTGTGGGGCCCGGCACCTCGCGCAGCCGCGAAACGTCCACACCGGCGTCGGCCAGCGCGGCGCGCAGCACGGGCCCGAACGCGTCGTCACCCACCGCTCCGATGAACGCGGCGCCGGCGCCGGACGCCTTGGCCGCCGCGATCGCCTGGTTGGCGCCTTTCCCGCCGGGGACGGTGGCGAACGACCGGCCGGTCACCGTCTCGCCTCGTCCCGGTGCCACCGGCGTGTACGCCACCAGGTCCATGTTCGCGCTGCCGAACACCGAGATCACGTGTTCCTCCTCGTCGCCTGGTGCCATCGAAGGTAGCGCCACCTCGGCGAGGGCCACAGGTCTACAGCGCGCGGCGCCACACGTCGATGGTCAGCACGGGCCGCATGCCGGCCGACAGGTACAGGTCCAGCGCCGGGGAGGTGTTCTCGGAGTCCACATGCAGGTAGGTGCCGGCGCGGCCCCTGGCGGCGTCCGCGGCGAAGGCGTGCCGCAGCAGCAGGCGGCCGAGGCCCCGGCCGCGGAACTCCGGCAGCACCGCCAGCACGCGGACGTACCCGGAGTTCTCGTCGGAGACGAACATGTCGGAACCGAGCAGCATGCCGGCCGGGACGCCGTCCACCGTGGCGAGCAGCAGTTGCTCCCAGTCGTGCGTGCTGGACGCGTCGAAGTCGGCGCGCCACGCGGCATAGTCACGCGCCACGAAGCCGAAGTGCTCGGCGAACCCCTTCTGATGCACCTGGTGCGCGGCCCTGACGAGGTCCTCGGCCTCGGCGGCCCGCCGCACCTCGACGCCGTCCGGGGGCCGGGGTGCGTCCACGGCGCCGGTGTGGTCGGCGCGCAGGCGGTGGAAGCTGCGTTCGGCGGCGAAGCCGTGCCGTTCGGCCAGCTCGCGTTTGCGCGCGTCCTGCGGGTAGATCCCGATGGCCGCCACCGCGCGCGGCGCGCCGACCTCGGCGGCGATCTCGCGGGACCGCTCCAGCACGACGTCCCACAGCCACGCCGCCACGCGCGGGTCCAGCGAGCAGACCTCGATGTCGCACTCGCCGCCGTCCCCCTGGCGGCGCGCGTACCCCCAGCCGGTGACGTCGCCGTCGCGCAGCACCACCCAGGCGTCCCGCGACCGGTCCAGCGCCGGATCGGCCAGCTCGTCCGCCACGTCGTCCGGCGTCATGTCCGGGTGGCCGAGCACCTCGGTGTCACATGCCGCCACCAGCGCGTGGATCGCCCCCGCGTCGTCCGCCTCGGGACGCCGCACCTCGTACGGCCCCTCAGGCGCCGTCGTACCCTCGTTCACGAACCCCGTTCTACACCCGCCGCCTGCCTGCGATCGAACGGGTTTTCCCCGGCCACCGCGCTCACGGTGAAGCGGCGCGGCGGCGCGTTACGCTTGGTGGCCGTGGCCCTCACCCGTCTGTACCGTCACGGCGCGCTGGAGGCCGAGGGGTTCCCCATCGCGGAGGTCTCCGACCATCTGCGTGACCCCGAGGCCGTCGTGTGGTTCGATCTGCTCAGCCCGACGCCGGAGAAGCTCGCCGTGGTCAGCGAGGAGCTCGGGCTGCACCCGCTGGCGATCGAGGACGCGCTGCATCCCCATCAGCGGCCCAAGGTCGGGTTCTACGACAGCCACCTGTTCCTCACCGTGTACGCCGTCCGGCTCGCCGGCGGCGGGCTCGATCTGTCCGAGCTGTCGGTCTTCGCGACCAAGAACGCGCTGGTCACGGTGCGCGGCAGCGACTCCTGCGACATCGACGCGATCAAGGCGCGGTGGGACAGCGCGCCAGGCATGTCCAGGTACGGCGTCGCGTTCCTGCTGCACGGGGTGCTCGACTACGTGGTGGACGGCCACTTCGACGTCGCCGAGGAACTGGACGACCGGGTGGAGGACCTGGAGGACGAGCTGTTCTCCGACACACCGGCGTCCGGCCGGGCCATGCAGCGGCAGATGTTCGACATCCGCCGCACCACCGTCCGGTTCCGCCGCATCGTGACGCCGATGCGTGAGGTGCTGAACAGTCTGCTGCGCCGCGGCCCCGAGATGCTGCCGCCGGAGATGACGCCGTACTACCAGGATGTCTACGACCACGTGCTGCGGGTGTCGGAGTGGACCGAGTCACTGCGCGAACTGGTGGGGAACGTCTACGAGACCCACCTCAACCTGCAGGGCAACCGCATGAACGAGATCATGAAGCGGGTCACGAGCTGGGCCGCCATCATCGCCGTCCCCACCGCCATCACCGGTTTCTACGGCCAGAACATTCCTTACCCCGGCTTCGCGCACGTCACCGGCTTCTGGACGTCCACCGTCCTCATCGCGGTGATCTCGGTGGGGCTGTACTTCGTGTTCCGCAAGAACGAATGGCTCTGACACCGTTCCCCGGCAACCACCTGCCGACAACCTCGGCTCGACCCGTTCTCGGTGGCCACGAACCATCCGGCGCCGTCACAAGCCGGTCTCGGGGGTCACAACCCATCCGACGCGGTCACGACGTCCCGGCCCGCGCCGCGGCCGTCCTCGATGGCGTACCACTCCTCGTCCGACAGCGGTGTCGTGCCGAGGGCTCGGGCCGCCTCGTCCAGGCCGGCGCGGTTCAGCCGCCAGCCGTGCATGAGGCTTTCCGCTCGCCTGCGCTGCCGCTCGCTCGCCACGATCGTCGCCATCGCGGCCCGCACTCTGCTCACCGTGCCGCGGTTGACCCGGACCCGCTCCGGGAACCCGCCTAGGTCCCCCGGGTCGTCGTCTTCCTCCGTCACCCCACCTGCTCCGCTCCCCCGTCGTTCGTACTCCGCTCGCGCAACTGCGCGTACCGCCCCGCCACCCGGCGCGCCGTGGTGACCGGATCGTCGGCCGGGCCGTAGGAGTACGTCCGCCGCCGCGTCGTCTCGGAAACCACTCCAGACCACCAGAAATAACATCGACCGTCCGTCCACGCCACCAGGTCCGCGCAGACCTCCACCAGAGCAACCCCTCGACCCTCACGTACCCGGCCGCTGATGCCGTGCCCTTCCAGCACCCCTCTCAGCCGATACGCCGCCCGAGCCGCGGCCCGCCGCCGCTCGGCCTCGTCACCACGCATGACCACCATCCGCTACCGCATGACATAAGGTCATGGGTCGAAAATAAGAATTGCTCTCATTAGCGGCAAGAAGGTTTCCCGTAGTTGCTCGGCGTCGCGCGGGAGAACTGAGTGGTCTTTGCCATGTTCTTACGAGGATCGGTTTTCGGCGTCCGAATCATCGCAGATCAGGCGGCCGTATAGTGCCTGCGCTCTGCCGGCCTGCGAGGTGAGAACTGTCGTGGGGAGCGAATATTCATTGTGAAATGTTTCGGGGAATTCGCTGCGGCAGGAGGGGATCACACAGAGCTGTCCGCCGTGCCTGTGAACGGCCGCGTAACGGTCGTTCCCCTTTTCCGGGGTCCGTGCCGCCGATGAGAGCGATCGCGGTCCGGGGCCCGCCGCCACGTACGGCCACGACCTCGTCCGGAACCCGCCGCCACGTACGGCGACCGACCGGGAACCTGCGCAACGCCTGTACCGGTATGAGGTGTACGACCTTCCCGGCATCCGACAGGAACCCCACCCATGCGTCACCCGAAAGCCGTCCTCACGGCCACCGTGTCCCTCGGTCTCTGCGCCACGGCCCTCAACGGCTGTACCGGGGCTGACGAGCGGCCGGCACAGTCCCCCGCCGTTTCCGGCACTCCGGCCGCGGCGTCCACCGCGCGGGACTGTGCGGTCACCGGCCCCTCGGACCGTACGGCCGAACCACCGGCCGAGGTGCCGCGCGACGGGACGGACCGCTGGTACGGCGAAGAGGTGCTCTGGGTCTCCCTGCCTGACCCCTCCTATCACCCCGAGAAGGGGCCGGACGGGCACAGCATGAAGGTCGGCTGGTGGCGGCTCACGGAAGGCCCCCTGACGGTCAGGGCCACACGGGTCGGCGGCGGCAAGGCCACGATGACGCCGCACATCCCCTCCGGCTACGGCCGCACCGGCTTCCAGGCCAGCGGCCTCGACTTCTCCGAGACCGGCTGCTGGCGCGTCACCGCCACCCTCGCGGACACGGACATCGACTTCCATCTGCGGGTCCAGTGACCCCCGGGCCCGACCACCGACCGTCCGCCGGCCGAACCGCCGCACGACGGCGCCGATCGCTGGAGCGTCCCGCCGTTCCGGCCGGCTTTTCCTAACGCTCAGCGGACGTGGGGACCAGGCCGTCGGCCATGAGGCCGGTGAGCACAGCCTCACCGAGAGCCTGTACGGCCGACTGGGGGCGGACCATCACGGTGAGTTCTCTGATCAGGCCGGCGTCGTCGAAGTGGAGCATGTCCATGCCGTGGATCTGCTTCCCGCCTGCTGTGGCGCGGAACACCAGGACCTCTGACGGTGTCTCCTGGCCGTCGGCGCTGGTTTCGGCCGTACCCGCGAAGTTTCCGACGTAGCGGAACTCCTCGAAGGTGCGCAGAAGTACTCCGAACAGGCCCATCACCATCTGCTTGCCTTCGAACGGAGTGAATTTCACCGGGCTGTAGAGCCGGATGTCTTCCGCGAACAGTTCCTCGAAGGCGCCGAGGTCACGCTTGTCCACCGCGGCACGGAAACGCTCGCCAGTCGTCGTCACGACCAACCTCCATGATCGAGAAATAGTAGCCTCCCGTTCATTTTGGTACCGCGGGATTCCGCTCCTGCCGCCAGGTCCGGGTTCCTCCTGAATCATGAGGCCTGGCGGTCGGCACCTGATCGATGCTCGGGTGCCGACCCGGGGCCTTTACTTTGTAGATCATGAGGACTCCCCGCCACATGAGGCAGGACGTGGTCACCGTACGGTCAGGCGCCGGCCGCCGGTCAGCCGGCGACGGTCGTCACGAAATCGGCTGGGACGTCGTGCCACGGGAAGTGACCGGTCCCCGCCAAGGTGACGTGCCGAGCGGCCGGGAAGAGCGCCGCGAACTCGGCCACGGCGGAGGCGACGGAGTTCAGGTCGTAGGCGCCGGAGAGGAGGAGGACCGGGGACAGGAAGGATTTGAGCGCGATCCGGGTCTCGTCCGGAGTGAAGGCGCCTTCGGCGGCGAAGACCGCGGCGGCGTCGTCGTTCCGGTGCGTGCCGTGGGACCGATGGTAGGACTCGGCCTCCGGGGTCCAGCGACCGTAATAGAACGGGGCGATGGCGTCCCAGGCGCCGGGTGCGGGGTCGCCGGCGGTGATGCCGGTCAGCGCGGCGTACGCCTCGGGGTACCACGGCTCGTTCGCGCGCAGGCGGGCCACCGCCAGCCGGTCGCCGGCGGTGACGTGGATGCCGGGGGCCGCGAGACTGGGGGTGACGAGGACCAACCGGCTCACGCGGGCCGGGTGGCGGGTGGCGTACAGGGTGGCGATGTTGGCGCCGGCGGAGTGCGCCAGGAGGTCCATCCGGTCGAGGCCGAGATGGGTGCGCAGGGCCTCCACATCGTCCACCAGGCGGTCGCAACGGTACGTGGCGGGGTCCTCGGGGACGGCCGAGGCGCCGGTGCCGCGGGGGTCGAGCAAGATGAGGCGACGGTGCGCGGACAGGCCGCCGAGGTCGCCGAGGTAGGCGGAGTCCTGCATGGGGCCACCGGGGACGCAGACCAGCGGGTCGCCGTGACCGTGGACGTGGTACGCGAGTCGTGTTCCATCGTATGAGGGGAAAGTCGGCATTAGTCATTCCTTTCAGCGGGGAACCTCGGCCGAGTCGGCGTGACCCGGCGGACTCGACACGACGTGCTCACGTCGGCGCGGGCCTGTACCGAGTCGACCCGAGCGGACCGTCTCGGCGTGGACCGGCCGGGTCGGCGCGAGCGGCCGGACCGGCACGGTTCGCCGGGTCGGCGTGGGGTCGGGATCAGAAGTCGCCTTCGGCCACCTGGAGGACGGTCAGGCCGAGGGAGCGCCACATGGCGACCACGGATCTGCGGTCGTCGATGACGCCGGTCACGCTCTGGTGCGCGAAGTGGCGGCGGTAGATCTCGCGCTTCACCTTCACGTCGGAACGGTTGTCGTGGTCGGCGCGCAGCCACAGGCCTTCGGCGCGGTCCCAGTGGCCGACGTGGGTGGCGAGCCAGAACTCGGTCTGGTGGCGGCAGTGTTCCTTGCGACCGGACAGGTAGGCGACGCGGTGGCCGGCCAGGACGAGCGCCTGGACCACGGCGACGACCGGCGCGTTGGGAGTGTCCTCGCCGACGCGGGCCCAGTCGTACGGACCGCGGTCACCGCGCAGGGCGAGGGTGCCGTCGATGTCGACCAACCACAAGCCGCTCGCTCGCGGCGCGCCGCCGCACGGGCCGGAGGTCAGGTGCGCCTGCCGGTGGCGCCGGGTGCCGACTGTGACATGCGCGTCATGCTAGGCGGGGCCGATCGGCGCGGGCAATCGACTTTCCCGCGCCGGCCGACGGCGTCAGACGGTGGCGGGACGGCGTGCGTAGACCTCGATCTCGATCTTCATACGGGGGTCGGACAGGCCGCACTGGATCATGGTGGCGGCGGGACGGTTGGCGCCGAGCGCGCGGTGGATGGCGGGCCAGCAGGGCTCGAAGTCGTCACGGTCCGGCAGCATGTAACGGACCCGCACGACGTCGGCGAACGTGCAGCCGGCCTCGTCCAGGGCCGTACCGATGTTGCGCAGGCACTGTTCGGCCTGGTCGACGATGTCGTCGGAGATGGTCATGGTGGCGTAGTCGAACCCGGTCGTGCCGGAGACGTGGACATGCTCACCGTCCACCACGGCCCGGGCATACCCCACCTGCTCCTCGAAACTGGACCCACTGAAGATCGCTCGGCGCTCGGTCATGGACCAGAACCGTAGAAGATCGGCAACCCGGCCGCCACATGATCCACGGAAGTCCGCCGCACACTCGCACCATCCCCGGCTCCTCCTCAACCGGCCATGCACGCCATCGCGGACCGAAAAGCGAACGTCGACGCGCGACACTCCTCCTCTAAAGTAGCCATGGCTATAGTAGCCATGTACTGTATCGGCCATGAGAAGACCCGTGGAGCCGACACCGGGATACCTCGTGTGGCGGCTGGCCAACCGGTGGCGAGTCGCGGTCGACAGAGCACTGGCCCCGGCCGGCCTGACCCACAGCCAGTACGTGGTCCTGGCCTCCCTCTACGGCATGGAGGCGACCACGACCTCCTCCGAACAGCGCGACCCCACCGGGCCCTCCCCACTCGACCCCGCCACGTCCCCCCGTGCCGAGCACCGACCCCCCGCCAAGCACGCCTCCGACACCACCACCCCGGCCAAGCAGGCCCCCGGCACCGTCTCCCCCACCCGGCGTGAACCCGTCGAGTCCTCCCCCACCCAGCGCGAACTGGCCGACCACACCGGCCTGGAAGCGCTGTACGTCTCCAAACTGGCCCGCACCCTGGAGACCCGCGGGCTCATCGAGCGCACCCGCGACGCCAAGGACACCCGCGCCGTACGCCTCGCGCTCACCGCCGAAGGCCGCGAGGTGATCCGCCCCGCCATCGGCACGGTGCGCGTCCTGCTCGACCGCCTGCTTCAACCCCTCGGCGGCCGAAGCGACCCGCGCGCCATCGCCTTCACCCGCGACCTGACGGCCCTCCTCGACACCCCGCTCGACCTCCAGGACGACCCGCCACCTCCCGGCGACCAGAAGGACCACTGATGCCCGAGATCCGCGTACTCGACTCGACCCTCCACTACGAGGACTCAGGAACCGGCACGCCGATCGTGTTCCTGCACGGCAACCCCGCCTCGTCCCATCTGTGGCGCAAGGTCCTGCCCCTGATGGGCCCGGGACGGTTGCTGGCCCCCGACCTCATCGGCATGGGCCGCTCCGGAAAACCCGACATCCCCTACCGTTTCGCCGACCACGCACGCTACCTCGACGCCTGGTTCGACGCGCTCGGCCTCGACCACGCCGTACTGGTCGGCCACGACTGGGGCGGCGCTCTCGCCTTCGACCACGCCGCACGCCACCCCGGCCGGGCCCTCGGCGTGGCCTTCCTGGAGACCATCGTCAAGCCGCTGTCCGCCGGCGACCTGTCCCCGCAGGCCAGAAAACGCTCCGAGCTGATCCGCACCGCCGAAGGCGAGACCATGGTCCTCGACCAGAACCTCCTGGTCCGCCAGGCCTTCACCGGCGGCGTCCGCACCCCCCTCACCGAGGAGGAGCTGGCCCCGTACCTGGCCCCCTACCCCACCCGCGACTCCCGCCGCCCCCTGCTCGCCTGGGCCCGCCAGATGCCGATCGACGGGGACCCCGCCGACCTGGTCGTCCGCATCGAGGCGTACGACGCATGGCTCGCCACGAGCACAGACGTCCCCAAACTCCTCCTCACCTTCGAGGGCTCCCCCACCCTCCTCATCGACGACCGCATGGCCGCCTGGTGCGTCGCCACCATCGCGGCCCTGGAAACCGTCCACTGCGGCCCCGCAGGTCACCACGCTCCAGAGGACCGTGCCGCCGAGATAGCCGCCGCGGTCACCGAGTGGACCACCCGTCTCCTCCCCCGCTGAACGTTTCACCTCCCGCGCCTCTCACGCGCAGCTCACTTCCGTTCTCGATCCCCGGTGAGCGACGCGACCTGTCCCCCTCCCTCCACCGGTGCGATGCTTGCGCCACCCCCAAGGAGGAGCCATGCGCACCGTACGAACTCTCCTGACCTCCGCCGTCCTCGGCACCGCGCTCGCGGTCTCCCTGAGCGTCGCCACCCCTGCTCACGCCGAGACGCTCCGCAACGTCTACTACTACGACTGGGACTGCCACCGCGTCGGTAACCTCGGCATCCAGAGCGGCTGGTGGTCCTCCTACCGCTGCTCTTACGAGTACAACTTCTGGTTCCTCTACGCCTGACCCATGCCACCGGCCCTCTCCGCGCCGCACCGCGGAGAGGGCCGGGCCATACGGCGGGACCCCGACACCCGCGGCACGGACGGCGGGCCGGCGTGGCCCGTGATCGGGTCTCGCCGGGAGGGGGTTCATGGAGCACGTTCGTCAGACGTGATCGGCTGCCGGCTGGACGGAGGCGCGGACGCTTTTCATGGTGTCTGGCTGCCGGACGGGTAACTTCGCCAGGGCGCCACGTACGTCATCGGCCACCGCGCGCGTGTCGCCTAGGTCGCCGGGGGGGCCGGGTCGGGCAGATCGGCGCGTGGAATCTCACGGCGCCACCGGGCACGCCACCAGGACCGGTGGGTGTTGACCATGATGCGGCGCAGGTAGGCGTCGGGGTTGCTGCCGGTGTCCAGCCGATGCCAGACCCGGTGCAACTTCCCGAGGCAGGACTGCACCAGGTCCTCGGCGGCGTGCCAGTCCCCCGTGAGCAGGACCGCCGTCCTGAGGTGGTGGTCTCCTCGGCGCCGCACGAACTCCACGAAATCGGCGTCCACCGCTCTCCTTTCGTCGCTGTAGGCCACCTCTGACACTCCTTGGGCCACCTTCCGGGTTGACCCCGGGCACGCGCCGGTCCGGGCCTCGGTTCAGGTGGTGGTTGTGCCAAGGGGGGAGGGACGACGACGGCCGTCGGGTGAACTTTTCACGGGTACGTCAGCAGATCGGCAAGGTCATACCGGCAGAGGTGGGGAGTCGCGGCGGCGGCCCTGGTCAGGGGTGGGTTCCGGTGCGATATTGCGGGTGCGTGCGCCCTGGTGTCCTAGCGATCGGTGGGGGGTGCCCCTCGTTCGCACAGTGGAGGATCGATGCGTAAGTTACGGGCCCTGATCGTCTCGATGGCCGTCGTCGGCGGTGCCCTGTTCGCGTTCGGCAGCGCACCCGCGCAGGCCGACAGTATCCGGTATGTCTACTACTACCAGTCCGACTGCTACAACGGCGGGTACCTGGGGATCCAGTGGGGCTGGTGGACGAACTTCAACTGCGCACCCGCGAACTTCTACCCCGGCGACACCCGGTGGGTCCTGTGGGCCTGACCCTGTGAGAGAGGCCTGGCGGGGTCCCGCCAGGCCTTTTCCGACGCGAGCGTGGCGGACAGGCGTCCTCAAGAGGAGGACGGTGGGGTCGAGGCGGGGTGGTGCCGGCGTCGGAGACCAGCCGGACGTGCACGAATTCCCGGCGGCCCGCGGGCCGGCGCCGCGCCGGGCCGGCCCGCGGCCTGATCAGCGGATCGTCACCCGCCGAGCAGCGTGTTGTAGATCGCGGTATAGGCAGGTTTGGGCTGGATGTTCACGTCCCATGGCGTCGCGGATCCCTGGCTGGGGAACGAGTACGGGATCTTGGAGTACTTGTCGGAGAAGGTCCACAGGGTCACCCCCGCGCACCGCGGCACGGTCAGGCAGGCGCGCACCATGGTGGTGTAGTCGGCGGCCTGCTGAGCGTCCTTGGCGGCCGTCCTCGGCTGCTGGACGCGCACGTCCAGCTCGCTGATCACGACGTCCAGCCCGAGGTCGGCGAAGCGCTGGAAGTTCTGCGCGACCCCGCCCGGCACCTGCCCGGCGGCCATGTGCCCCTGGAACGCGACGCCGTCGACCGGCACACCCTCGGCCAGCAGCGAGCGCACCAGGTTGTACAGCCCCGTGCTCTTGGCGCCGAACCCCTCGGCGTCCGACTCGCTGATGTACAGCTTCGCGCCGGGGTCCGCGGCCCGTGCCGCTCGGAACGCGTCCGCGATGTACGACGCGCCGAGCCGCTGGTAGAAGAACGAGGTGCGGTACCCGCCGGTGCCGTCCAGAGGCTCGTTGACCACGGTCCACGCGCGGACCGCTCCCCGGTAGTGCGTGGCCAGCCGGTCGATGTGGTAGATCATCGCCTCCCGCAGCCGGGTGGGGTCGAGGCTCTGCACCCACGCCGGCACCTGGCTGTGCCACACCAAGGTGTGTCCCTGCACGGTCATGTCGCGCTGCCGCGCGTACGCCACGATCCGGTCGCCGTAGGTGTAGTTGAACTGGTTGCGCATCGGCTCGGTGGCGTCCCACTTCATCGCGTCCGTCGGCGTGACGGCGGTGAACTCCCGGTCGAGCACCGTGGTGTACGGCACGTCGCCGAGCTGGCCGACGTCGATGCCGGCCCCGAAGTGCTTGCCCCGCAGGGCCGCGAGGGAACCGAGCGTCATGGCCGCGTCGGCCGGTGGGGTGGCGAACAGACTCGCCGCCGTCGCCACGGCGGTGATCAGCGTGACCGTTCTCCCGTTCATGGGTGCTCCTCGGACGCCGATTCTTTTCGGTGTCGTGACGTTAGGTTTCCCTGGGATCTCCGTCAATCGCCGGAGCGGCCCACCGGGAAGTGTCGATGTCGTCGCTGAAACTTTCCGGCGGATTTTCGTGTCACGGCCCCGGGGTACGCCACACAGAAAGGAGGAGTGAGATGACCCGTCTGGGTGCTGTCCTGGAGGCGGTGCACGAGATGTGCCGTCTCGACATCGACGTCGGGCTGCCGTTCGACGTGTTCCGCGGGAGGTACGAGCAGGCGGTGCCCGCCGTGGACGGCGCCGCGCTCACCCGGCTGATCAGCGACGGCGCCGGCTGGGACGAGGTGCTGCGCGCGGCCGCGGCGAACGCCCCGCACGGCTTCATGATCTACTGGAGCTTCGACGCGACCCCGCTCATGGGCCTCGCCGGGGACCACCTGCGCTGTGTCGAGTACCTCATGGGCAATCACACCATCGCCGAGCGGATGTACCGGTACGAACCCGGCGTCATGCTGTACGCGCCGTTGCGCACGGTGATCCACGAGGACCTCCAGGGCACCACGTGGTTCAGCGTGGACCACCCCCGCGCCGCGTTCGCGTCGTTCGGCGACCCGCGCGTGACCGCCGTCGGCGCCGAGCTTG
Organism: Sphaerisporangium rubeum; assembly: GCF_014207705.1. NCBI lineage: Bacteria > Bacillati > Actinomycetota > Actinomycetes > Streptosporangiales > Streptosporangiaceae > Sphaerisporangium > Sphaerisporangium rubeum. Next base: position 2,936,681 of record NZ_JACHIU010000001.1, on the reverse strand, counting down.
ACCGGAAACTGGCAGGCCTGCTGGAACACCTCGACGTCCCGGTCCCCGGCAGGCTCCTGCGCGACTGACCTCAGGGCCGCCCAGGCCATCAGCACCACCAGGGCCAGCACGAGCGGTCGTGCCGGACGGTCACCTGCGCGGGACAGGCGGCCAGGCACTTAAAGTGACCTGTATGGGGCGGGCCAATGACGCCGCGGCGGCGGCGCTTGAGGAGTACGCGGAGCTGTTCGCGATGACGGGTGGGGACGCGTTCCGGGTGCGGTCGTACCAGAAGGCGGCCAAGGCGATCGCGGGGCATCCGGGGGACATCTCGCGGGTGGACGTGCGGGAGGTGCCGGGGGTCGGGGAGGCGATCGCGAAGAAGGTCGAGGAGTTCCTGGCTCGGGGGAGTTTCCGGCAGCTCGACGCGTTGCGGGAGGAGGTGCCTGAGGGGGTCCGGCGGATGACGCGGATCGCTTCGCTCGGGCCGAAGAAGGCGGTGTTGCTGTTCAGGGAGCTCGGGATCGGGTCGCCTGAGGAGTTGGAGCGCGCGATCCGTGGGGGGCGGCTCGCGGGGGTGCGGGGGTTCGGGGCGAAGACGGAGGAGAACCTGCTGAAGGGGATCGAGCAGCTTCGGCAGGCGGGGGGCCGGGTGCATCTCGGGGTGGCGATGGAGCTGGCGGAGCGGGTGGTGGCGTCGTTGCCGGCGGAAAGGGTCGCTTACGCGGGGTCGTTGCGGCGGATGAAGGACACGGTCGGGGACGTCGATGTGCTGGCGGTGGGGTCGGTCAGCCTGATGGAGGTGTTCAAGGGGCAGCCGTACGTGGCCGAGGTGATCGCGAGCGGGGAGCGCAAGACGTCGATACGGTCGGACCGGGGGTTGCAGGTGGATCTGCGGGTGGTGCCGGAGGAGTCGTGGGGGGCCGCGATGCAGTACTTCACCGGGTCCAAGGAGCACAACGTGCGGCTGCGTGAGATGTGTGTGAAGCGCGGGTGGAAGCTGTCGGAGTACGGGTTGTTCGAGGGTGAGCGGGTGGTGGCGTCGCGCACCGAGGAGGACATCTATCACGCGCTCGGCATGCAGTGGGTGCCGCCGCCGCTGCGTGAGGACGTCGGGGAGATCGAGGCGGCGCTCAAGGGGGAACTGCCTGAGCTGGTCACGGTGGAGGATCTGAAGGGGGATCTGCACACTCACACCGATCTCACGGACGGCATCGCGACGCTGGAGGAGATGGTGACGGCGGCGGCGGCGCGCGGGTACGCGTACTACGCGGTGACCGACCACGCACCGAACCTGTTCATGCAGCGCATGACGCTGGAGAAGATGCGGGAGCAGCGGGAGCAGGTGCACCGGCTGCAGGAACGGTTTCCTGACATGCGGCTGCTGCACGGCACCGAGCTGAACATCGCGCCGGACGGCACGGTGGACTGGCCCGCCGAGATCCTGGCGGAGTTCGACGTGACCGTCGCGTCGGTGCACTCGCATTTCACGCAGTCCCGCGAGGAGATGACGCGCCGGTTCGTCGCGGCCTGCGAGAACCCGCACGTGCACATCATCGGCCACCCCACGACCCGCAAGATCGGCAAACGACCCCCGGTGGACGCCGACTGGGAGACGGTCTTCGCCGCCGCGGCCCGCACCGGCACCGTCATGGAGATCGACGCCTACCCCGACCGCGCCGACCTGCCGTCCGACCTGGTCCGCATGGCCCGCCACCAGGGGGTGCGCTTCTCCATCGACAGCGACTCGCACGCCGTGCCGCACCTGGCGAACATGCGGTTCGGGGTCGGCATCGCGCAGCGCGGCGGCCTGACCACCGACGACGTGATCAACACCTGGCCGCTGGACCGGCTGCTCGGCCTGCTGTCCTCGTAGGGATCGACACCTGCGCCGCAGGAGTGGCTGCTCGTACGCCAGGCCCGGAGATCTCGGCTTCCGGCGTGCACAAAAAAAATGACCACCCGGTCCCCCGAGGGCCGGGTGGTCCTCCCGGCCGGGGGTGATGCGGACCCCCGGCCGGGTGGTCGAGGGGGATCAGTGGGTGGTGGCCTTCTCGGCGCCGGCTCCGGTGAGGGAGCGGACCTCGATCTCGGCGTACTTGGCGGCGTTGTACTCCTTGCTGAGCACAGTGCCGATGTAGCCGGCGAGGAAGCCGATGGGGATGGAGACGAGGCCGGGGTTGTCGAGGGGGAACCAGTGGAAGTCGGCGTTCGGGAACAGGGAGGTCGGCTTGCTGGAGACGACCGGGGAGAAGATGACGAGGAACAGGGCCGCGCCGAGGCCGCCGTAGATGGCGGAGACGGCGCCGGTGGTGTTGAAGCGCTTCCAGAAGAGGCTGTAGATGATGGCGGGGAGGTTGCCGGAGGCGGCCACCGCGAAGGCCAGGGCCACGAGGAAGGCCACGTTCAGGGACTGCGCGAAGATGCCGAGGACGATGCTCACCGCGCCGATGGCGAACGCGGCGATCCTGGCGACGCGCACCTCCTGCTGGTCGGTGGTGTTGCCCCGCTTGAAGACGTGTGCGTACAGGTCGTGCGCGAAGCTCGACGACGAGGCCAGGGTGAGGCCGGCGACGACGGCGAGAATGGTGGCGAAGGCGACGGCGGCGATGATGGCGAGCAGGATGGTGCCGCCGACGTCACCGAAGATGAGTTCGCCGACCTTCTGCGCGAGTTGTGGCGCGGCGGTGTTGCCTGCGGCGTTCTGTTCCTTGATGGCGCTGCTGCCGACGAGCGCGGCGGCGCCGAAGCCGAGGACCAGGGTGAGCAGGTAGAAGACGCCGATGATGCCGATGCCCCAGATGACCGACTTCCTGGCGTCCTTGGCGGTGGGGACGGTGTAGAAGCGGATGAGGATGTGCGGCAGGCCGGCGGTGCCGAGGACGAGCGCGAGGCCGAGGCTGATCAGGTCGAGCTTGCCGGTGAGGCCGGCGGCGTCGGTGCCGTAGCGCAGGCCGGGTTCGAGGAACGCGTCGGCCTTGCCGCTCTGACCGGCGGCGTCGCCGAGCAGGCTGGACAGGTTGAAGCCGAAGTGGCCGAGGACCAGCAGGGTCACCAGTGCGGCGCCACCCATGAGCAGGACGGCCTTGACGATCTGGACCCAGGTGGTGCCCTTCATGCCGCCGACGACCACATAGATGATCATGAGGACGCCGACCACGACGATGGTTCCGGCCTTGCCGGCGTCGGAGGTGATGCCGAACAGCAGGCCGACGAGGGCCCCGGCGCCGACCATCTGGGCCAGCAGGTAGAAGATGCTGACGACGATGGTGGACACGCCGGCGGCGGTGCGCACCGGACGCGGGCTCATGCGGAACGCCAGCACGTCGGCCATCGTGTACTTGCCGGAGTTGCGCATCAGTTCGGCGACCAGCAGCAGCGCCACCAGCCACGCGACGAGGAAGCCGATGGAGTACAGGAAGCCGTCGTAGCCGTACAGCGCGATGATGCCGGCGATGCCGAGGAACGACGCGGCGGACATGTAGTCGCCGCCGATGGCGAGACCGTTCTGCACGCCGGTGAACGAACGGCCGCCGGCGTAGAAGTCGGCGGCGCTCTTGGTGTGCCGGCTGGCCCAGAACGTGATGCCGAGCGTCGCCGCCACGAACAGCACGAACAGGACGATGCCGAGCGTCTGCTCGCTCATTCGCCGCTCCCTTCGATCTCGCCACGCAGCTTGTCCGACAGGGGGTCGAGCTTGGTGGCCGCGTGCCGCGAGTAGCCCCACGCGATCAGGAAGGTCGACACGAACTGCAGGATGCCGAAGATCAAGGCGATGTTGATGTTGCCGAACACCTTGGTGCCCATGAAGTCCCGCGCGAAGGCGGACAAGATCACGTACAGTAGGTACCAGACCAGGAAGGCGACGGTCACCGGGAAGGCCCACGAACGGTAGCGCCGGCGCAGTTCCTGGAATTCGCTACTGGCCTGCACCTGTTCATATATCGATGACTCGCCATGTCGAGTGGCCACAAGACCTCCCACGTTGTGACTTGGATCACGCCTACGGTAGGAGCGTGGTGAGGGTGGCGCAGTGGCCGGAGGGTCCGCGTCGCCAAGCCGTAGCTAACGCTCGGTCACGGGGGGCGATGATGCGCCGAAAGGGGCGTTCCACGCGACGAATGGTCCTAGCCGACAAGCCGGTCACGTCGAACGGGGCCGCCAGTCGCCGCGGTCGACGTTCAGCGCCTCCGGCGCGTGCAGCCGCACCATCGTCCGCGCCACCCCGCGCGGCACCCGGCCCGGGGTGAAGAGCGACACCACGATCATCACGACGAACGCGATCGGCACGGTCCACGCCGCGGGTTGCGCGAGCAGCGCGCCGGTCCACCCGGAGAACGGGCCGCCGCCGATGACCGTGATCACCGCGGCGCTGGCCAGCCCGCCGCCGGCGACCAGGCCCGCCATGGCGCCGGTGGTGGACAGCCGCCGCCACCAGATGCCGAGCACCAGCAGGGGACAGAACGACGACGCGGCGACGGCGAACGCCAGGCCCACCACGTCCGCCACCGCGACGGACCGCGCCGCGAGCGCGAGGCCGAGCGGCACGGAAACGGCGAGCAGCGTGGCGGCGCGGAACGACGGCACGCCGCCGCGCAGGATGTCCTGTCCGATGACCCCGGCCACCGACACCGCGAGACCCGACGACGTCGACAGGAACGCGGCGAACGCGCCGGCGACGACCAGCGCGGTCAGCCACTCCCCCGCCGTGCCGCCGATCAGCCGTCCCGGCAGGGACAGCACGACGGCGTCGGTGCGGCCGGTCATCAGCAGCTCGGGGGTGTACAGGCGGCCGAGCGCGCCGTAGAGGGCCGGCATCAGGTAGAAGGCGCCGAGCAGCGCGAGCACCACCAGGGTGGTGCGGCGCGCGGCGCGGCCGTCGGGGTTGGTGTAGAAGCGCACCAGCACGTGCGGCAGGCCCATGGTGCCGAGAAACGTCGCGAGGATCAATGAGTACGTCGTGTACAGCGGGTGTTCGCGGCCCTGCAGCGGCAGCAGCCACTGCTCGCCGTCCAGCACCGGCAGGTCGTGCATGTGCGGCACCGCGGCCCCGGCGGGGAACGTCACCGTGGAGTCGTGCCGCACGCGGTGCTCGCCGGGGGTCAGGGTGAGCGGCGCGTCGCGCAGCCGCCGGCCGTCCACCTCACCGGTGACGGTGACCTCGACCGGCGCGGCCACCCGCACGGTGACGTCGGTGCCGACGGCCACGGCGGTGCGGTCGGCGAACACCGGCGGTGGCGCGCCGCCGACGGCCGGCGCGCCGTTTCCGTACCAGGCGAACAGCAGGAACAGCAGCGGCACGGCCAGCGCGGTGAGCTTCAGCCAGTACTGGAAGGCCTGCACGAACGTGATGGACCGCATGCCGCCGGACAGCACGTTGACCGCCACCACGACGGCGACCACCACGCCGCCGACCCACGGCGGCGCGCCGGTGACCATGCGCAGCACCAGGCCCGCGCTCTGGAACTGCGGCATCAGGTAGTACCAGCCGATCAGCACGACCAGCACGCTCGCCATGCGCCGCACGGCCATCGACTCGAGGCGCGCCTCGGCGAAGTCCGGCAAGGTGTAGGCCCCCGAGCGGCGCAGCGGGGCCGACACCAGCACCAGCAGCACGAGGTAACCGCCGGTCCAGCCGACCGGCAGCCACAGCATGTCGGCGCCGTAGGCGAGGATCAGGCCGGCGATGCCGAGGAACGACGCCGCCGACAGGTACTCGCCGCCGATCGCGGAGGCGTTCCACAGCGGTGAGACGGTGCGGGAGGCCACGTAGAAGTCGGACGTCGTGCGGGACAGGCGCAGGCCGAACGCGCCGATCAGGATGGCCGCCACCACGACGACCGCCACGGCCGCGAGGCCAAGCGCCGGATTCACTGCCGTTCGACCAGGTCGGCGAAGTGGCGCTCGTTGCGCTCGGCCTGCCGGACGTGCAGCCAGGCCCCGGCCACGAAGGCGGGGTAGATCAGGCCGGCGAGCACCACCCACGGCAGCGGCAGGCCGGCGACCCGCAGATCGCTCAGGTGCGGCACGAGCAGGAACAGCAGCGGCAGGCCGCCGACGACGCACGCCAGCACCGTGCACACGAACAGAGCGAGGCGCAGCTGCGTGCGGATGAGCGAGCGCATGTAGACCTCGCCGAGGCGGGTCTGCTCGTCGATCTCGCGGGTGGCGGGGTACCGGGGACGGCGCGCGGCCGTGGTGCGCGGACTCGTCACCACCTCGCGGCGGGGCCGCTCAGGGGTCCTCGTCATGAGGCGCGGCCCTTCCCACGAGTCACCCCGGGGCTCCTCGTCATGAGGCGCGGCCCTCACGAGGAACCGCCACGCGGCCGTTCGCGTGGGCCCGCCGGGATGTGCGGATCACTCGGTGCGGCCCTTCCTGGCGCGCCGGACCAGCAGGTCGCGCAGTTCGCGGGTGTGGCGGCGGCTCACCGGGATCTCGGTGTCGCCGATGCGGACGGTGCAGCGGCCGGAGTCGATGTGCAGTTCGTCGATGTGCTTGAGCGCCACCAGGTGGCTGCGGTGCACGCGGACGAACCCGGCGGCCCCCCACCGCTCCTCCAGCACCGCCAGGGGGATGCGCACCAGGTGGCTGCCGCTCCCGGTGTGCAGGCGCGCGTAGTCGCCCTGCGCCTCGACGTACCGCACGTCGGAGCTGGCGACGAACCGGGTGACGCCGGCCAGCTCGACGGGGATGGTCTCGGTGTCCGGCCGGGACGCCTCGGACGCCGGTTCGGTGGCCCCCGGCAGGCCGGCGCAGACCCGGCGGACGGCCTCGGCGAGCCGCTCGGGACGTACCGGCTTCAGCAGGTAGTCCTCGGCCTTGATCTCGAAGGCGTCCACCGCGTGCTCCTCGTAGGCGGTGACGAACACCACCCGCGGGGGCCGCGCGAACTGCGCGAGGAGCCGGCCGAGGACCACGCCGTCGAGGCCGCGCATGCGGATGTCGAGGAACACCGCCTCCACCGGCCTGCCGTCGGCCATGGCGCGGTCGAGCATCTTCAGGGCCGAGGCGCCGTCGCGGGCCAGCGCGACCTCGCCGATCCGGGGATCGGCGCGCAGCATGTAGGCCAGGTCTTCCAGCGCCGGCTGCTCGTCGTCCACCGCCAGCACGCGCAGGCCGGTCACATCCACTTCCATTCACCCGTCGCACACCTGAATTCCTAGAGAGTGATGAATCAGGCGAGGTAAGTCAACGGGGAGGGGGGCCTGCGCGGATAACTATACGGAGACACCGGGCCGGTACTTCGGCAACCGGACGTTGATCTTCGTACCGGCGCCGGCCGCCGTCTCGACGACCAGGCCGTACTCGTCGCCGTACACCTGGCGCAGCCGCTCGTCCACGTTGGCCAGCCCGACGCCGCCGGCGCCGGACCGCTCGTCGGTGTCCCCCGACAGGATGCGGCGCAGCCGGTCGGGTTCCATGCCGACGCCGTCGTCCTCCACGCTGATCGCGCATTCGGCTCCCGCGTCCTCGGCGATGATCGTGATGCGGCCCTCCCCCGCCTTGCCTTCGAGGCCGTGCCGGACGGCGTTCTCGACCAGGGGTTGCAGGCACAGGAACGGCACGGCGACCGGCAGCACCTCAGGCGCGATGCGCAGCGACACCCGCAGGTGGTCGCCGAACCGCGCGCGTTCCAGCGTGAGGTAGCGGTCGATGGACCGCAGCTCCTCGGCCAGCGTGGTGAACTCGCCGTGCCTGCGGAACGAGTAGCGGGTGAAGTCGGCGAAGTCCAGCAGCAGCTCGCGGGCCCGCTCGGGGTCGGTGCGGACGAACGACGCGATGGTGGTGAGGGAGTTGTAGATGAAGTGCGGTGAGATCTGCGCGCGCAGCGCACGCACCTCGGCCTCCATCAGCAGGGTGCGTGAGCGGTCGAGCTCGGCGAGCGCGAGCTGCGAGTCGACCCAGCGGGCCACCTCGCCGGTGGCGCGCACCAGGCCCGCCGAGGCCTGGTCGCCGTACGCGGCGAGCGACCCGACCACGCGGTCGTCGGTGGTGAGCGGCACGACGACGGCGTGGCGCACGGGACACTCGGGCCGGTCGCAGGCCACGGTGTCGGGGCCGAGCACCTGGGTGCGGCCGTCACGCAGGGTGGCTGTGGCGTGCGCGAACGCCTGCTGCGCGTGGTGGTCCCCCGCGCCGTCGTACACCAGCAGCTCCTCGCCGCTGGTGATCGCGATGGCCGGTGAGCCGAGCAGCTCGCGCAGGTGCCGGGACGCCTTGAGCGCGCCGGACGCGGTGAGGCCGGCCCGCAGCGGCGGCGCGGCCAGCGAGGCGGTGTGCAGGGTCTCGAACGTGGCACGCTCGGCGGGGCCGGTGCCGAGCTCACGCCGGCCGCGCAGCACCCGCCACAGCACGATCGCGGGCACTCCCGCGAGTATCAGCAGGAGCGGCAGCGCGAACAGCGGTTCCACGCCGCCGGAGCCTACTGCACGCCGCCGCGCCGCAGGCCGCGCGTGACCGGCGCTGTGGACGAACGGCGTGCGCCACTCGCCAGGCGGCCCCGCCGCACCGGCGAACGGCGCCCCCGGATCGCCAGGCGGCGGGTCGGTCACCGGGACCGACCGTGTGCCGGGGTCACCAGGCGATGGGTTCGCCACCGGGACCGACCGTGTGCCGGGGTCGCCAGGCGGCGGGTCCATCAGATCTCGCCGAGGCCGTCGCGGACGCGTGCGGCGTACTCGGCGGCCTCGTCGTCGCTGTCGTACTTGGTGCGGGGCCAGAAGAAGCCGCGCAGGCCGTCCTTGGGCCGGCGCGGCACGACGTGGGTGTGCAGGTGGGGGACGCTCTGGCTGACGCGGTTGTTCATCGCGACGAAGCTCCCCGCCGCGCCGAGGCCCGTCTCGACGGCCGCGGCGACGGCCCTGACCCTGGTGAAGTACGGCCCGACGTCCTCAGGCGGCAGGTCGACGAGGGTCTCGGCGTGGATGACCGGCACGACCAGCACGTGGCCCTTGAACAGCGGCCGGTTGTCGAGGAACGCCGCGACGACGCCGTCGTCGAGCACGACGGCGGCCGGCAGGTCTCCCGCGACGACCGCGCAGAACGGGCAGGGGCCCGTGGCGGGGCTCACCAGCCGGCCTTCAGCGCGCCGGACAGCAGGGCCCGCGCGATGACCAGACGCTGCACGTCGTTGGTGCCTTCGCCGATCGCCATCAGCGGCGCGTCCCGGTAGAGCCGTTCGACGACGAACTCCTGTGAGTACCCGTACCCTCCATGGATCCGCATGGACTCCATGGTGGCGCGTAGCGCGACCTCGGAGGCGAAGTACTTGGCCATCGCGGCCTCGGCGTTGACCGCGCCGGCCTCCGAGCGGGACGCGGCCCAGTAGGTCAGCAGCCGCGCCGCCTGGATGTCGGTGGCCATGTCGGCGAGTTTGAGCTGGATCGCCTGGAAGTCCCCGATGGGCCGGCCGAACGCCTGCCGTTCCCGCGCGTAGCCGAGCGCCGCGTCGTACGCGCACTGCGACACCCCGACGGCGCGGGCCGCGATGTTGAGCCGGCCGAGTTCCAGCGCCGACAGCACCTGCTGCATGCCGCGGCCCTCGGTCCCGCCGAGCAGCCGCGACGCCGGCACGCGCACGCCGTCGAACACGACCTCGCAGGTCTCGGTGCCTTTGTAGCCGAGTTTCGGCAGGTCGCGGCTGACGGTGAAGCCGAGGTCGGCGTCCACCAGCAGCACCGACATGCCTTTGTGCGCGGGCTCGGTCACCGAGGTCTTGACCAGCACCGGCAGGGGGTCGGCGTGCCTGGCGTTGGTGATCCACGTCTTGGTGCCGTGCACGACGTAGGAGTCGCCGTCCCGCACGGCGCGCGTGGTGATGCCCTGCAGGTCGGTGCCGGCGCCTGGCTCGGTGAGCGCGATGCCGGTGCGCCTGGCGCCGGTGGCGAGGTCCGGCAGGTACGCGGCCTTCTGCTCCTCGGTGCCGTAGGTGGCGATCATCCAGGCCGACAGGGTGTGCGAGCCGAGGATCCCGGCGACCCCCATCCAGCCGCGCGCGATCTCCTCGAAGACCAGCGCGAACGACACGCGGTCCAGGTCCAGCCCGCCGTACGCGGCCGGCACGGTGACGCCGAACAGGCCGAGCCGCCGGAACCCGTCGATGATCTCGGCGGGGTGGCGGCCCTCGCGCTCCCACTCGGCCGCGACGGGGACGATCTCCCGGTCGACGAAGTCGCGCAGGGTGCGCCGGAACAGCTTCTGGTCGTCGTCGAGCTCGAAGTCCACAGCGCCTCCGGCCGTCTACAGCGGCCCGGTGCGGGCCTCGGGGAAATGGTCCCGGTCCTGCGCCGAGTCCTTCTTGTACACCAGGACCGACCGCCGCCACGAGAGCACCTCGTCGCCGTCCTGGTTGAGGCCGCGGGTGCGGCAGGTCACGATGCCGGCGTACGGCCGGGACCGCGACTCGCGTTTCTCGAGGACCTTGGACTCGGCGTACAGGGTGTCGCCGGCGAACACCGGGTGGGTGAGCCTGATCTCGTCCCAGCCGAGGTTCAGCTCGGCGTTCTGGCTGATGTCGATCACCGACATGCCGAGCACGATCGCCACGGTCAGGCCGGAGTTCACGATGACCTTGCCGGCGGGGGCCCGCGCGGCGTAGTGCGCGTTGAAGTGGTTCTGGTTGGTGTTCATGGTCAGCAACGTGAACCACGTGTTGTCGGCCTCGGAGATCGTGCGGCCGAACGGGTGCCGGTACACGTCGCCGATCACGAAGTCCTCGTAGTAGCGGCCGATCCTCGCCTCGTGCACGGTCACGATCCCACCCGCCTCTCCCGTCCCGGCCATTCCAGCACGCGGGGTGGCGGCCGGGCCAGCAGGGTGTCCACCCTCCGGACGGAACAAAACGCCTGATGTGCTAGTCATGGCCATAGAACACCCTGCGACGACGGCCCCTGACGTGCGGAGGAGCATGATGAGCGGCATCGGCCACGCCAACCCCCTGACCGCGTACGACCTGGCTGAGCTGCGGCGACGGCGCAGCGTCAAGTGGCGCGAGCATCCCGGGGACGTGCTGCCGGTGTGGGTCGCCGAGATGGACACACCGCTCGCGCCGCCGATCGCCGAGGCCCTCACCGCCGCGGTCGCGCGCGGCGACACCGGGTACGCCGAACCCGGCGCGCTGCCTGAGGCGTTCGCGGGGTTCGCGGCACGGCGGTTCGGCTGGCGGCCCGACCCGGCGTCGGTCCGCCTGGTGCCGGACGTCATGACCGGCATCGTGGAGGTGCTGCGGCACGTCACGGGGCCCGGCGGCCAGGTGGTGGTCAACACGCCGGCCTACCCGCCGTACTTCAGCTGGATCCCCAAGATCGGCCGCAGGCTCGTCCCCAGCCCGCTCGCGCTCACCGCGCAGGGATACCGGCTGGACCTGTCGGACCTGGAGCGGCGGTTCGCCGGCGGCGCGGAGGCGTTCCTGCTGTGCAGCCCGCACAACCCGACCGGCCTGGTGTTCACCGACGAGGAGCTGCTGGCCGTCGCGGAGCTGGCCGGACGGCACGGCGTGCGGGTGATCTCCGACGAGATCCACGGCCCGCTGGTCTACCCCGGCACCCGTTTCGTGCCGTTCGCCACGGTGGACGGCACGGCCGCCGAGCGGTCGATCACGGTGACGTCGGCGTCCAAGGCGTGGAACCTCGCGGGCCTGAAGGCCGCGGTCACCGTGTACGGGCCGGGGGCCGGCGCGGAGCTCGCGATGGTGGACGACGAGATCAGCGAGTTCAGCGGCCTGTTCGGTGTGATCGCCTCGGAGGCGGCGTTCAGCGAGGGCGAGCCGTGGCTGGACGACCTGCTGGCCGGGCTGGACGCCAACCGGCGCCTGCTCGGCGACCTGCTGGCCGAGCACCTGCCGGAGGTGGGGTACCAGCCGCCGCAGGCGACCTACCTGGCGTGGCTGGACCTGCGCGCGCTCGGCCTCGGCGACGACCCCGCCGAGTGGTTCCTGCGCCGCGGCGGCGTGGCGCTGTACGCCGGGCCGATGTTCGGCCCCGGCGGCGCGGGCCACGCGCGGTTCAACTTCGCCACGGCGCCGGAGGTGCTGACCGAGGCGGTACGGCGCATGGCGGCGGCGCTGCGCGTCTGACGGCGCCGGCCCGGTCAGGTGTCGACGAAGTCCGGCGGGACCATCACCCGCATGCCGTTCGGCACGGTGCGGATCGTCAGCGGGGTGCGCAGGCGCACCTCGCCGTCCACGTCGGCGGGGAGCGGCGGGTCGGTCTCGATCAGCAGCTCGGCGCCGGTGACGAACGGGCCGCCGGCGAGGCTCGTCCAGCGGCCGGTGGCGGCGCGCGCCATGGTCTCGGCGAGCAGCCGCAGCCGCCGTCCCGAGCCGAGCGCGTAGGCCACCAGGCGGCGGTTGTCGATGCTGATGTCCTTGGCGATCTGCCAGCCGCCGTGGTAGCGGCCGTTGGCGATGTTGAGCTGGTGGGTGAGCAGCTCGTGCCTGCGGCCGTCGACCGTGACGTACGCGCGGAACGGCCGGTGCCGCGGCAGGACGGTCAGCGCGGTCAGAGGGTAGGCGGCGCGGCCGAGCAGCCGCTTCAGCCACGGCTTGACGGTGCCGGCGACCTGGACCGAGACCCCGAAGCTCGCGAGGTTGGCGAACGGCGTGTCCCCCGCCATGCCGAGGTCGATGTCGGCGACCTTGCCGTGGCTGAGGACCTTGACCGCACGGGCCAGGTCGAGCGGCAGGCCGAGGCTGCGCGCGAAGTTGTTGGTGGTGCCGAGCGGCAGCACGCCAAGCGCCACGTCGCGGTGCGCGATGTGCTTGACGGCCCCGCTGAGGGTGCCGTCGCCGCCGCCGACCACCAGCAGGTCGGGTTCGAGGCCGAGCGCCTCGTCGAGGATCTCCGGCAGCCGCGCCGGGTCGGTCACCGCGTAGGTGCGCATCGGCCGGAATCCCTCGTCGGCCAGCCGCCGCAGCGCCTCGAAGTACAGGCGCCGTCCCCGCCGTGACCTGGTGTTGACCACCAGGACCAGCCGGCGCAGGTCGCGGATCGCCTTGGTGTGCTCCGCTTTGCTCCGCAACTCGCTCACCGATCACCTGTTCCCCGTAGACGCGTCCCGGCACATGCTATTTGAGCCGGGAAAGCGGACGGGGCGGGTACGGCGTGCGCCGTACCCGCCCCGCGGGTTCCTCAGGAGGACCTGAGGGTCACTTCTTGGACGCGGTCACCTGGAGGATGACCCCGAGGTTGCCCGGCAGCGGTGAGATCAGCTTGATCTTCACGCCGAGCTGCTTGCCCTCGTCGCCGGGGTTGCCGGAGCCGAGGGTGAACCCGTTGACGGTCTCGCCGTACAGGTCCGTCGCCGGAGTGCCGTCGGGGTTGACGATCCGCGCCGAGTACAGCTGGTTCCCCTTGGACGGCACGACCGTCGAGCCGTCGCGGAACCGGTAGTACAGGCCGTCGTCACGGATCTCCAGACCCGGGTACCAGCCCTTGGCGTCGGTGAACTCCTTGATCGGGCTCTGCGGGCCGAAGTTCGTGCAGACCGGGACGAACGGCGCGGACTCCAGGCACTCCTTGAAGGAGTACGTCTTGTTGAAGCCGAACGCCGCGTTGGAGGACTGCGGCCGGGACGGGATGTTCTTCAGCACGCCGGGGTCCGCCGCGGCCGCGGCGCCGGTGCGGCGCAGCGGGTCGAAGTGGGAGTCCACCAGCAGGAGCTGACCCTTGGCGCCGAGCGACGGCGGAGCCCACAGGTTCGCCGAGGCGTTGTTGGCGGTGTAGGACGTGTCGCGCAGCCACACCAGCAGACCAGGCGCGTTGTACGGCGTCTTCTCGACGTTCCAGGCGCCGTCACGCAGCCAGGTCGTGTCGTAGGCGTACTGCAGGCCCTTGTCGAAGCCGTCGAGGTTGCGCCACTCGGCCAGGTAGTACTGCGCGCTCTCGCTCGAACCGCTGTACCGCTTCCAGCCCGTACCGGTGGTGTCGGTGAAGGTGGTCACGGTGGGGGTCCAGCCGTTGTCGCCGGACTCGACGTCGTCGCTCCAGACCGTGGTGGAACCGTTGGTCACGGAGAAGTCGTCGAGGAACCAGCCACGCTCGGCCGCCGCCGCGTCGGTGGCGTACCGGGTGCGCAGCGTGATGTTCTGGCCGGCGAACGGCGCGAGGTCGACGTAGTAGTTCTGCCAGCCGCCGGAGTCACCGGTGAGGCCGTACTTCTTGTTGCCGTAGTCGACCAGGCGGTGGTTGGGGTCGGCGTAGCCGTCGTCGGTGGAGACGAGCGTGCCGTCCGCGCCGTAGACCTTCTGTTCTTTCCACGTCGCGCCGCCGTCGGTGGAGACCTCGACGAACCCGAAGTCCCAGTCGGCCTCGATCGTGTAGTCGGTCCAGAACCGGAACTTCACGTCCGTGCCGGACGGCACCGCGATCGACCGGGTGAGCCGCACGTCGGCCCAGTCCTGGTCGTTGCCGGAGTACCAGACGTTGGACCCGCTGTGCGGCGTGGTGAGCACCACCGTCTTCGGCGGCAGGTTGACCCGCACGCCGTCCTCGGTGAGCTTCGGCGTGCGCGAGCTCTGGCCGACGGTCAGCAGCTTGGTCCCGGACCCGGGCTCGACGACCTTCGGGTTGGCCCAGCCGAGCACCCACTTGTCCCACAGACCCATGTGGGTCGGCAGGGACTGGAAGATGGGGCCGGAGTGCGAACCGGTCGACATCAGGTCCCAGAACTCGACGTCGCTGTCGCCGCCGTTGCTGGAGTCGTACAGGTCCGGCAGGCCGAGGTCGTGGCCGTACTCGTGCGCGAAGACGCCGACGCCGGAGTCCTCGGGCTGCACGATGTAGTTCGAGATCTTGACGCTGGTGCCGGGGACGGTGTAGCCGCCGGGGATGGCGCTGGAGTGGGCCCAGATGGCGTACGTGCCCTCGTTGCCGCCGCCACCCGACTTGTCCTCACCGGCGTGCACGAGCACCAGGTGGTCGACCACGCCGTCGGGCTCGTTGAAGTTCCCGTCGCCGTCCGCGTCGGAGGTGTCCTCCTTGTCGTAGTCGGCCCACGGGAAGTTCGGGTTCTGCGCCGCGAGGACGTTCACCGCGTCGATGCCGAGCTGGGACGCGCCACGCGGGTTGTCCGGGTGGCCGGACATGTCCTGCGGTGCCGCGTTGCAGGCGCCGGCGCCGTACCACGCCTCGGAGTGGGGGACCTTCAGCCAGCCGATGGCCTCACCGGTGACGGTGTAGGCGCCCTTGGACATCTCCTCGTACATGTTCTTCAGGGTGTTGCCGGAGATGTCGATGCCCGGCTTGCCGTCCCGGGGGTCCTTCAGGTCCGTGCGGACCCGCTTGGTGATCCCCTTGGAGGAGTAGAGCATCGAGTTGTAGTGCGCGTTGTTGAAGTCCGGCACCCACATCGAGTTGTTGTCCTTGCCGCCGCCTGCTGCCGTGGCGGGGTTCGGAATCGTGTTGTGCAGCGGCCCGTTGAGCAGCGTGCCGGCCGGCTCGGTGACACAGTCGGTCGTGTCGTCGGTGCTGCGCGGACGGCTGAAGCCGGAGAAGTCGTCGTTGGCCTTGTCGTTGAACTCGACCAGCAGGGTCAGCAGCTTGGCTTCCTGCGTGACCTTCGCCTTCTTGTACAGCCATTCGAAGGGGTTCTTGCCGGTGCGTACCGCCTGGCGCTCGTGCTTGTTGAGCACTCGCGCGGCGACGGGGTTACCGAGGTTGTGCTTCTTGTCGAATTCCTCGGCCGTGGGCACGTGGCCCTTCCGCCCCGCCTTGGTGTCGACCTTCTCGTCGGCCTTGGTGGCGGACTCGGCCTGCACCCGCGGAGGGGCGTAGTTGATGTAGTAGTCGCTCGCCTTCGGCTGGTACCGGGCTGCGGTGCCGTCCCCCGCCGTGGCCGGGGAAGCCGAGCCCGTGACCACGAGCGTCGCAGCCGCCAGTCCGAGGACCGGCAGCGTCGCGGCGAGACGCCTGACTCTGCGTGACAACAGGGATCCTCCTCATACAACCGCCAGAATCGGCAAAGCGGACGTTAGAGGAAAAAGTAAAGCGAAAGTAAAGTAAACTCGGGATGTTGCTGAATCGTCATCTGCGGGAGTCGACACCGGACCCCGAGTGGGAGAAATCGGCGAGCGGCACATACGCTCACATGCGTGAACCACCTGGCTGACCTCGTCGCGGCCCTGCCCGCGGGCCGTGTGCTGACCGATCCCGACGTCGCCGGTGCCTACGCTCGCGACCAAACATTCCTTCCACCAGGCACGCCGCTGTGCGCCGTCGTCGCCGAGAGCCGCGACGACGTGGTGACCACGCTGCGTTGGGCCACCGAGCACCGCGTGCCGGTGGTGCCGCGCGGCGCCGGCACCGGTCTCGCCGGCGGCGCCACCGCCGTGGAGGGCTGCGTGATGCTCTCCATGATCCGCATGACGGCCGTGCGCGAGCTGTCCCCGGCCGACGAGATCGCCGTCGTGGAACCCGGCGTGATCACCGCCGACCTGGACCGCGCCGCGCGCGCGCACGGGCTGATGTACGCGCCGGACCCGTCGTCGTACGAGATCTCCACCATCGGCGGCAACCTCGCCACCAACGCCGGCGGGCTGCGCTGCGTCAAGTACGGCGTGACCCGCGACTCGGTGCTCGGCCTCGAGGTCGTGCTGCCGGACGGCCGGGTGCTCGCCACCGGCCGGCGCACCATGAAAGGCGTCACCGGGTACGACCTCACCGGCCTGTTCGTCGGGTCCGAGGGCACGCTCGGTGTGATCACCGCGGCCACGCTGCGGCTGCGCCGCGCGCCGGAGACGCCGCCTGCGACGTTCGCCGCCGAGTTTCCCTCGCTGCGCGCCGCCGGGGACGCCGTGGCGGCCATCATCGCCGCCGGGTGCCGTCCCTCGCTGCTGGAGCTCATGGACCGCAACACCCTCAAGGCCATCGACGACTGGAAGAACATCGGCCTCGAACCCGGGGTGCGGGCCATGCTGATCGGCCAGTCCGACGACGGCGTCCCCGGCGCGGCCGAGCGCATGGCCGCGCTGTGCGAGGAGAACGGCGCGACGTTCGTGGCCGCCACCTCCAGCCCCGATGAGGCCGAGGAGCTGATCGGGGTGCGGCGGCTGGCGTACCAGGCCAAGGAACGGCTCGGCACGTGCCTGGTCGAGGACGTGTGCGTGCCGCGGTCCGCGCTGCCGGTGATGATCTCCGAGATCGAGGCGGCGGCGGAGCGGCACGGCGCGCTGATCAGCACGGTGGCGCACGCCGGCGACGGCAACCTGCATCCGGTGTTCATCTTCGAGCGCGGCCTGGCCGAGCCGCCGCCGCACGTGTGGGCCGCCGCCGACGACGTGTTCCGCGCGGCGCTGCGCCTCGGCGGCACGCTGACCGGGGAGCACGGCGTGGGGGTGCTCAAGCGCCGCTGGCTGGACCTGGAGCGCGGAGAGGTCTCCGGCGACGTGCAACGGGGGATCAAGAACGTCTTCGATCCCCTCGGCATCATGAACCCCGGGAAGGCCATCTGAGCCTCTCAAGTCACCGGCGGCTGACGGCGTCCCGCTGATAGCGTGCCGAGAACCGGCAAACACCACCAAGTCATGATTCACGGGGGTTCTGAGTGACGCAGGCGCTCACCGGCGGCGATCCGCACCGCCTGGGGGCGTTCGAGCTGCTCGGACGCCTCGGGGAAGGCGGCCAGGGGGTCGTCTACCTCGGCCGGGGGCCGTCCGGGGAGCCGGTCGCGGTCAAGCTGCTGCACGCGCGGCTGTCGGACGACGGCGACGCCAGGGCCAGGTTCCTGCGCGAGGTCGAGGTCGCGCGGCGGGTCGCGCGGTTCTGCACCGCGCCGGTGCTGCACGCCGACGTCGAAGGCGACCGGCCGTACATCGTGAGCGAGTACGTGCCGGGACCGTCGCTGCGGCTGCTGGTGGACCGCGAAGGGCCGCGGCGTGGCGCCGCGCTCGACCGGGTGGCGGTCAGCACGGCGACCGCGCTCGCCGCGATCCACAGCGCCGGCGTCCTGCACCGCGACTTCAAACCGGCCAACGTGCTCATGGGCCCCGAAGGGCCCGTCGTCATCGACTTCGGTGTGGCCCGCGCGCTGGACACCCCCGGCGCCACGCTCACCGCCGACACGATCGGCACGCCGTCGTACCTGGCGCCTGAGCAGCTCGGCGGCGGGCCGCTCACCTCGGCGGTGGACGTGTTCGCGTGGGGTGTCACGATGGTCTACGCGGCCGGGGGACGGCCCGCGTTCGGCAACGACTCCATCCCCGCGGTGATCAACCGCATCCTGCACGAGCCGCCTGACCTCGGCCCCCTGGACGGGCCGCTGCGCGACCTGGTGGCCGCGTGCCTCGCCAAGGACCCGGCGCGCAGGCCGACGGCCGAGCAGGTGCTGTCCCACCTGATGGGCCGGCCGTTCGTCCCGCCACCGCCGCCGCGTGCGCCGCGCCGCCTGCGGCCGGTGCTCGTGCCGGTGGCGGCCGGCCTCGTCGCCGCCGTGCTCGCGGCCGGCGCCACCCTGGCCCTGCGCGCCGGCGCCGATCCCCCGCAGGCGCAGCCGCCGGTCGTCGCCGGTGTGGAAGGCAGCGAGGAACCCACCGCCGAGCCGGCCGGGTCGCCGACGGCCACGCCGACGCGGCGCACCCGCACGCCGTCCCCGCGGCCCAGCCGTCCGGCGGCGGCCCGCACGTCCCGCACCCCTTCGCCGTCGCCGTCGCGGACCCGCACACCGACCCCTGCGCCGTCCCCCACCCCCAGCGCGACCCCTTCGGCCACCCCCACCCCGAAGCCGACGCCGACGCCGAAACCCAGCCCGTCGCCGAAGCCCAACCCGTACACCGCGGCGCAGGTCTGCGGGTCCGGGTACAAGCGGATCGACGCGCACGCGCTCGGCGCGAACGCCACGGTCGTGCTCATGTACAACGCGACCGCCGGCAAGAACTGCGTGGTGACCATGGCCAAGTACGTCGCGCCGCAGAAGGTCCGGATGTCGGCCGTGCTCAAGGTGCAAGGCGGCGCGTCGCAGTCCGACGGCGGCATGTTCACCGCGTACGCCGGGCCGGTGCGGCTCACCGCCGGGAAGGCCTGCGTCATCTGGGGTGGCAGCCACGCGGGTACCTCCTGGCAGAGCGGCTGGTCCCACTGCGGGTAGCCTGCGACGCGAGGACGATCTCAGGAGCGCAGCGTGATCCACAGCCGTCTCGACCCCGCCGACCCCGCCGTCCGGGCCAGGCGGGAGGCCATGCTCGCCAAGCTCGCGGACCTCGGCGCGGAACAGGCCAAGGCCGTCGCCGGAGGTGGCGCCAAATACGTCGACCGGCACCGCGCGCGGGGGAAGCTGACCGCGAGGGAACGCGTCGAGCTGCTCGTCGATCCCGACTCGCCGTTCCTTGAGCTGTCGCCGCTGGCCGCGTGGGGCACCGATTTTCCGGTCGGTGCGAGCGTCGTCACCGGGATCGGGGTCGTCGAAGGCGTCGAATGCGTGATCGTCGCCAACGACCCGACCGTGCGCGGCGGGTCGTCCAACCCGTGGACGCTGCGCAAGTCGCTGCGGGCCTCCGACATCGCGCTGGAGAACCGCCTGCCGCTGATCAACCTCGTGGAGTCCGGCGGCGCGGACCTGCCGACCCAGAAGGAGATCTTCATCCCCGGCGGCCAGGTGTTCCGCGACCTCACACGGCTGTCGGCGGCCGGCGTGCCGACGGTGGCGCTGGTGTTCGGCAACTCCACCGCCGGCGGCGCGTACGTGCCGGGGCTGAGCGACCACGTGGTCATGGTCAAGGAGAGAGCCAAGGTGTTCCTCGGCGGGCCGCCGCTGGTCAAGATGGCCACCGGGGAGGACGCCGACGACGAGTCCCTCGGCGGCGCCGAGATGCACGCACGGGTGTCCGGGCTCGCCGACCATCTGGCCCTCGACGAGCACGACGCGCTGCGCATCGGCCGGCGGATCGTGCGGCGGCTCAACCGGCCCGCCGCTCCTTCCCGGGTGGGTGCGCCGCCGCTGTACGACGAGGACGAACTGCTCGGGGTGGTGCCGGAGGACCTGAAGGTGCCGTTCGACCCGCGTGAGGTGATCGCGCGGGTCGTGGACGGCAGCGAGTTCGACGAGTTCAAGGCCCTGTACGGGGCCGGGCTGGTCACCGGGTGGGCCGAGCTGCACGGCCACCCGGTCGGGATCCTCGCCAACGCGCGAGGAGTGCTGTTCAGCGAGGAGTCGCAGAAGGCGGCGCAGTTCATCCAGCTCGCCGACCGCACCGGAACGCCACTGGTGTTCCTGCAGAACACCACCGGCTACATGGTCGGCAAGCGGTACGAGCAAGGCGGCATCATCAAGCACGGCGCGATGATGATCAACGCGGTGGCCAACTCGGCCGTGCCGCACCTCACCGTCGTCATGGGTGCGTCCTACGGCGCCGGCAACTACGGCATGTGCGGCCGCGCCTACGCGCCACGCTTCCTGTTCTCCTGGCCGAGCGCCAAGTCCGCCGTCATGGGCCCCGCGCAGCTCGCCGGCGTGCTGTCCATCGTCGGCCGCGCCGCCGCGCAGGCCCGCGGCCAGGTGTACGACGAGGAGGCCGACGCCGCGATGCGCCAGATGGTGGAGGCCCAGATCGAAGCCGAGTCCCTGGCGTTCTTCCTGTCCGGCCGCCTGTACGACGACGGCGTGATCGACCCCCGGGACACCCGCACCGTCCTCGGCCTGTGCCTGTCCGCCATCTGCTCCTCCCCTCCCCCACCTCCCGCCTCCGCCGGTTTCGGCGTCTTCCGGATGTGACCGCAGCATGAGCACAGAACTCCACCCGGAGGAGATCTCCGTCCGGATCGTCCGTCCCCGCCGGTCCCCGCGACTGGATGTGACCTCGACATGATCACACGGCTGCTTGTGGCCAACCGCGCAGAGATCGCGCGACGGATCTTCCGTACCTGCCGTGCGCTCGGGATCGGGACGGTCGCGGTGTTCTCCGACGCCGACACCGGCTCACCGCACGCCGCCGAGGCCGACCAGGCGGTGCGGCTGCCTGGGGCCCGGCCCGCCGACACCTATCTGTCCGTGCCGTCGATCATCGAGGCGGCGCGTGCCGCCGGCGCCGACGCCGTCCATCCCGGTTACGGGTTCCTGTCGGAGAACGCCGAGTTCGCGCGTGCCGTGCTCGACGCCGGGCTGACCTGGGTCGGGCCGGCGCCTGAGGCGATCGCGGCGATGGGCTCCAAGATCGAGGCCAAGGAGCTGATGGGCCGCGCCGGGGTGCCGCTCCTGCCGTCCCTGGACCCCGAGGACGAAGGGCTGACGTTCCCCGTGCTGGTCAAGGCATCCGCCGGCGGCGGGGGCCGTGGCATGCGGACCGTGCGCGACGCCGCCGAGCTGGCCGAGGCGGTGGCGGCGGCGCGACGCGAGGCCGCGGCGGCGTTCGGCGACGGCGCCGTGTTCGTGGAACCCCTGCTGGAGGACGCGCGGCACATCGAGGTGCAGGTGCTCGCCGACACGCACGGCACCGTGTGGACGCTCGGCGAACGTGACTGCTCGATCCAGCGCCGCCACCAGAAGGTCGTGGAGGAGACCCCCGCGCCGGGTCTCGCGGCCGGCACCCGCGCGCTGCTCCTGGAGTCCGCCGCCAGGGCCGCCACCGCCATCGGGTACGTCGGCGCCGGGACCGTCGAGTTCCTCGTCAAGCCGGGGCCGTCCGGCGACACCGTGGCGTTCCTGGAGATGAACACGCGTCTCCAGGTCGAGCACCCCGTCACCGAGTGCGTGTACGGCCTCGACCTGGTCCGTCTCCAGCTGGAGATCGCCGAAGGCGCACGCCTCCCCGCCGATCCCCCGGCCCCGTCCGGCCACGCCATCGAGGTCCGCCTGTACGCCGAGGACCCCGCCGACGGCTGGCGTCCCGGCAGCGGCCCGGTGCACCTGTTCGACGTCCCCGGCGTGGACACGCGTTTCACCGTCCCGGACGGCCCCGGCCCCCACCTGCGGCTCGACTCCGGTGTGGAGACCGGCTCGCACATCGGCGTCCACTACGACCCGATGCTCGCCAAACTCATCGCCACCGGCCCCACCCGCTCCGGCGCGGCCCGCCGCCTCGCCACCGCGCTCGCCACGTCCCGCCTCCACGGCCCCGCCACCAACCGCGACCTGCTGGTCGGCATCCTGCGCCACCCCTCCTTCCTGGCAGGGGACGTGCACACCGGCTTCCTGACCCGCCACGACCTCCACGTCCCCGGCGACGGCGGCGCCGATCTGGCGGCACTCGCCGGAGCCCTGGCGCTCGCCGCCGGCCGCCGGGCCACCGCCAAGGCGCTCGGCGGCCTGCCGAGCGGATGGCGCAACGTCGTGTCGCAGCCCCAGCGGACCGCGTTCGAGGGCCCGGCCGGACGCGTCGAGGTGGCGTACCTGCTGACGAGAGACGGCCTGGTCGCCGACGGCCACGAAGACGTCCGCCTGGTGTCGGCCACCGCCACCGAGGTGGTGCTGGAGACCGGTGGCGTCGTGCGCCGCTTCGCCGTGGCCGCGTACGAGGACACGCTCTTCGTCGACTCCCCCCTCGGCTCGATCCGCCTCACCGCACTCCCCCGCCTGCCGGCCCCCGAGGACACCGCCACCCCCGGCTCCCTCCTGGCCCCCATGCCAGGCACCGTCCTGCGCGTCGAGGTCACCCCCGGCACGGCCGTCACCGCCGGCCAGCCGATCCTCACCCTGGAAGCCATGAAGATGGAACACCAGATCAAGGCCCCCACCACAGGCGTCGTCACCACCGTCGGCACGGCCCCCGGCCACCAGGTCGAAGCAGGCGCCGTGCTCGCCGTCATCGAGGAAGCCTGATGCTCACCCGTCGCCGCAGATCCCCGCTCGTCCTCGGGACGACGGCTTCAGGCACACCGTCGTGAAGGAGAACTGATGCTCGTTCATCTGGAGACACGCGACGGCGTGGCGACCCTCACCCTGGACTCCCCCGCCAACCGCAACGCACTGTCCACCCGGCTGCTCGCCGAACTGCTCGACGCTCTCGGCCAGGCGCTCGGCGACGACGCCACACGCGTGCTCGTCCTCACCGGCACCGGCACCGTCTTCTGCTCAGGCGCCGACCTCAAGGAGCAGGCCGCGTCCGGCGCACCGGTCACCGGCGCGTTCCCCGACGTGCTGCGCGCCATCTGGGACAGCCCCAAGCCGGTGATCTGCCGACTGAACGGCACCGCACGCGCCGGCGGCCTCGGCCTGGTCGCGGCCTGCGACTTCGCCATCGCCCCCGACACCGCCACGTTCGCGTTCAGCGAGGTACGTCTCGGCGTCGTCCCCGCGATGATCGCCGTGACCGTCCTGCGGCGCCTCGACCCCCGCGCCGCGTCCGAGTACTTCCTCACCGGCGAGGTCTTCGACGCCACCCGGGCCGTCGGCATCGGTCTTCTCACCCGCGCCGTCCCCCCCGGGACCCTGGACGACACGGTCGCGCACTACACCGGAATGCTGCTCAAAGGCGGCCCCGAGTCCCTGGCGATCACCAAGCGGCTGGTGCGCACCGTCCCCTCGATGTCCGTGGACGAGGGCCTGCGCCAGATGGCGGACCTCTCCGCCGAACGCTTCACCTCGGCCGAAGGCCAGGAAGGCATCAGCGCCTTCCGGGAGAAACGTCCCGCCTCCTGGATCCCGGCCCCGGACGGCGCGACCGGGGAGCGGCCGGCATGACGAGCGGCGAGGCGCCGTTGCGGATCGCCAACTGCAGCGGCTTCTACGGCGACCGGTTGTCGGCGGCACGCGAGATGGTCGACGGCGGCCCCATCGACGTCCTCACCGGTGACTGGCTGGCCGAGCTGACCATGCTCATCCTGGCCGGAAACCGCATGAAGGGTCGTCCCGGCTACGCGCGCACGTTCCTCACCCAGATGGAACAGGTCCTCGGCACCTGCCTCGACCGCGGCATCAAGATCGTCTCCAACGCCGGCGGCCTGGACCCGGCGGGCTGCGCCCAGGCCGTCACAGATCTGGCGTCCCGTCTCGGCCTCACCCCGACGGTGGCCCACATCACCGGCGACGACCTGCTCGCCGCCGGCACCGACCTCGGCGACATGACCAACATGGACACCGGCGAACCCCTGACCGCCACCCCCGTCACCGCCAACGCCTACCTCGGCGGCCGTCCCATAGCCACCGCGCTCCGGTCCGGCGCCGACGTCGTCATCACCGGCAGGGTCACCGACGCCGCTCTCGTCACCGGCCCCGGCATGTGGCACTTCGGCTGGACCGCCACCGACCTCGACGCTCTCGCCGGCTCCGTCGTGGCGGGCCACGTCATCGAATGCGGCTGCCAGGCCACCGGCGGCAACTACTCCTTCTTCGAGGAGATCCCCGACCTCCCCCACTGCGGCTTCCCCATAGCCGAACTCCACGCCGACGGCTCCAGCGTCATCACCAAACACCCCGGCACCGGCGGCGCCGTGACCATCGGCACCGTCACCGCACAACTCCTCTACGAGATCGCCTCCCCCGCCTACCAGGGCCCCGACGTCACAGCCCACTTCGACACCATCCACCTCACTCAGCGATCCCCCGACCGCGTCCACATCACCGGCGTCAAAGGCACCCCTCCACCTCCGACCCTGAAAGTGGCCCTCAACTACCTGGCCGGCTACCGCAACACCATGACCCTGGCCCTCACCGGCCTCGACCTCGAAGCCAAAGCCCGCCTGGCCGAAGAAGCCATCTTCACCCGAGTCCCGAAATCCTCCTTCACCGAAGTCCACACCGACCTCACCCCCACCACCCCCGCCGGCCTGGCCCTCCTCCGCATCACCGTCATGTCCCCCGACCAGCGCCTTGCCGGCCGCGCCTTCTCCTCCGCCGTCGTGGAAACCGGCCTGGCGAGCTACCCCGGCTTCTACTCCCTCACCCCACCCACCGACGCCACCCCCTACGGCGTCTACTGGCCCACCACGACCCCCACCACCACCGTCCACCCACAAGTCCACCTGTCCCCCCCACCAACCGAGACCGTGCACCACACCTCCCCCGACCAGACCGCACACCACACGTCCTCCACGAAGGCAAGCCACGCACCCCCACCCCCCGCCACCGCCGAGCCCTCCCCCCGCCTCCCCGGCACCTCCCTCTCCGGCGCCGACGCGGCGGGACGTGGTACGGCGAATTCGGCGCCGCCGTACGGCGAGAAACCCTCCCCCGTACCTGCCGGCACAGATGTCCGATGGGCCCCGTTGGGAACGATCGCCGGAGCCCGCTCAGGCGACAAAGGCGGCAACGCCAACCTCGGCGTCTGGACCCGCACTCCGGACGAGTACACGTGGCTGCGCACCTACCTCACCACAGACCGCCTCAAAGAACTCCTCCCGGAAACGAGCCACCTGAAGATCGACCGCTACGACCTCCCCAACCTCCTGGCCGTGAACTTCGTCATCCACGGCCTACTCGGCCGCGGCGTAGCGGCATCCCCCCGCCTCGACCCCCAGGCCAAAGCCCTCGGCGAACAACTCCGAGCCCAGCTCGTCCCCATCCCCCCACGCCGGAGTGCTTGACGGTGAGGTTCGCGACGGCCGGACGCGGCAAGCCGGCGCGGACCACCGGAACCATCCCGGCAAGACAGACCCCCACGGCGGTGATGAGCACGACGGGAAGCGAGGTCATCGTGGCCAGGAGGCCGCCGAGTGCGGCGCCGACGGGAATGCCGCTCATGCCGATCAAGCGGTACACGGAGTTCACGCGTCCGAGCAGATCCTCCGGTACCAGACGGTGGCGCAGTGAGATGGTCACGACGTTGGCCAGCGCGTTGGTGACACCGAGGAGCACGGCCGCCGTGTACGTGGGGACGAGATGCGGCGCCAGGACGGGGACCAGCAGCAAGAGGCTGTTGACCAGCCAGGAGAGCAGCAGGGCCCACTTGTCACCGAGCTCGGCGATGACGCGGTGCGCCACGAGCGAGCCGGCCAGGATTCCCACGGCGACGGCGGTCATCAGCAGCCCGTAGGCGGCGGGGGTCAGCGCCAGCGAGGTCCACGGCCCGACCGCGAACAACACGAAGACGGCCCAGTAGGCGGCGTTGGCGAGGTTGAGCAGCCCGGCGCTGGCCGCCACCGAGCGCAGCACGCGGTGACCGCGAAGGTACCGGAGTCCTTCCACCATGTCGGCACGCAGCGGCCGGGTGGACACGCGCTCCGGCCGGAAGCGGCCGTGCATGCCGAGCAGGAGGACCGCGGCGGCGGCGTACACCACGGCGGGTGCGGCGAACAGCACGGCGGCGCTCACCCCGACCAGCAACCCGGCTGCGGGACCGCCGAGGAAGTCGTTCCCGACGGTCTGCGCGCCGACGATCCTGCCGTTGGCGGCGGCCACCCGCTCCGGCGGCACGGTCATCGGCAGGACCGACTGCGCGGAGGTGTCAGCGAACACCTCCCCCACCCCGGCGACCAGCAGCGCCACCAGCAGCACGGGAAACGTCAGCTGACCGAGCACGCCGAGCACCGCCACGACAGCGAACACGCCGGCCCGGGCCCAGTGCGCGGCGACCATCACCCGCCTGCGGTCCCGCCGGTCGGCCATGACCCCGGCGTGCAGCGTGCACAGCAGCCACGGCAGGCCGCCGGCCACCGCGGTCAGCGACACCAGCAGCGGTGAGCGCGTGACGCTCACGGCGAGCAGTGGCGCGCCGACCTTGAGCACGCCGTCCGCCACGTTGGACAGTCCGGTGGAGGCCCAAAGGAAGGCGAACGTTCTGCCGATCGTCACGGCTCCTCCGCTACAGTGTGTGCAAGTAAAGTTGTGCATAAATTCCTTTGCAAAGATAGGTGTGCACACTCATGGAACGCAAGAGCTTCTCCGCACGGGCCCTCGACGCTCACACGCTGAAGTCGTTCGCGCACCCCACTCGCCTCCGCCTGTACGAACTTCTCGACGCCGGCGGCCCCTCCACCGCCACCCGCCTGGCCGAACACCTGCACGAGAACACCGGCGTGACCAGCTACCACCTGCGCGAACTCGCCAAGCACGGCATGATCGAACAGGTCCCCGGCCTCGGCAAGGGCAAGGAGAAGTACTGGCGCGTCACCCCCGGCGGCTACTCCGTCGGCCCCCCACCCGACGACGAACCGGAGACCGCCTCCGCCATCGAGATCCTGACGGACCACGTGGTCCACCACCGAGCCACCGAACTGACCCGCTGGCGCGAGGAGGAATCCACCCTCCCCCCCGAATGGAAGGAAGCCGGCGGCCTCAGCCGCCGCTCCCTCCGCCTGACCCCCGAAGAGACCATCACCCTGTCCCACCAGATCCAGGAGATCCTCACCACCTACCGCACCCTCTCCGACCACCGCGAGTCCGAGACACCTCTCGTCCCACCCCCGGACACCACACGGGTCGTCATTCACTTCGACGTCCTCCCGGCCCACCCCGAGGGGACACCGCAGTAAGGAACGAGCAGGGAAGCAACGGATGCGTCCCGCGGAGAAGACCCCGGCCGGCCTCCCGGATAACCGGTGGACACGGCCGGTGGACGGGGAGCAGGCTCGGGGTCATGGTGCGGAGTGATATTCCTGAGGCGTGGGACGAGCGGGCCGTGTTGGAGAGGCTGCTTGACTACACGCGGGCCACGGTGCGTGCGAAGTGTGAGGGGTTGTCGGAGGAGGGTGCGCGGAGTGCGCCGCTCGGGACGTCGCCGTTGATGTCGATCAGTGGGCTGGTGAGTCATCTGCGGTGGGTGGAGTACTCGTGGATCCAGGTGCGGCTGTTCGGTGAGGACGATCACGGGCCGTGGACGGATGACGATCCGGATCGGGAGATGCGGATCGGGGTGGAGATTCCGCTGGCGCGGTTGCTGGCGGAGTACGAGGAGCAGGCCGAGCGGTACCGGGGGTTGTTGCGGGAGGTGAGCCTGGACACGTGGGCCAGGAAGCCGACCAGGGAAGGACATATCGTCAATCTGCGGTGGATCTACCACCATCTGATCGAGGAGACGGCCCGGCACAACGGGCACATCGACATCCTTCGCGAGATGGCGGACGGGGTGACCGGGGACTGACAACGGAGTTTGCCGGAATTACCCGATTGGTCTAGCTGGCGCAGAACATCCCGTTCGCGACGTCTGGATGGATTACAATTGCGCGCAATTGCGCCAGTCGATCTTCCTCCGGGGAAGGACATCCATGCGTCTGCGGTTTCTCGGGTCCACGTCGGAGGCCGGTGCCTGTCCGTCGCTGTACGAGACGGACCGGGGCACCATCGTCGTGCAGGGGATGGCGGTGACCGATCCGGACGCGCGGGCCGATCTGCGGGACGTACTGGACGGGGAGACCGCGGTCGAGGTGCCGCGCGAGTTGCTCACCGAGATCGCGCGGCGGCTGCTCGCCTGAGGGCCGGCCGCCGGTGGCGCACCGGCGGTGGCCGCTGACCGCGCGGTGGCCGCTCCCCCGGGTTCAGCTGCGATGACGTCGCTCCGGTCACGAATAGGGAGATCCCTATGGCCTGACCGGCGTCGCCGTTCTACCCTCGTGCGAGTTCCGATGCCCCAGCCGGAGGTAGGTTTGAGCGGCTTTCAGGAGGCGCGGGTTACTTTAGGCGCGCAGCTCCGGCACCTGCGTGAGACCGCGCAGATGTCCGGGAAGGATCTCGCGGCGCGGCTCGGCTGGCAGGCGTCCAAGGTGTCGCGGATCGAGAACGCGCGGCAGAGCGCGTCCGAGGAGGACGTGGTCGTCTGGGGGCAGGCGGTGGAGGCGCCGCCGGAGGTGATGGACGCGCTGATCGCGCAGGCGGTGTCGCTGATCGAGCGGCAGGACTCCTGGCGGCAGCGGCACAAGTCGGGGCTCGCGGCCCTGCAGGAGGACGTGCGCGACCTGGAGTCCCGCACGTTGCTCTTCCGGGTGTTCGAGCCGGGGGTGATCATCGGGCTGCTCCAGACGGCCGAGTACGCGCGGCACATCTTCAGCAAGGTGCGGCGGGTGCAGGGGGTCGGGGACGACGTGGACGCGGCGATCCGGGTGCGGATGCGCAGGCAGGACATCCTGTACGACCCCGAGCGCCGGTTCCACTTCCTGATGCCGGAGGCCGTGCTGCGGTACCGGCTGGCGCCGGACGACGTGATGCGCGGTCAGCTCGACCGGCTGCTGGCGGTGACGACGCTGCCGAACGTCGAGTTCGGGCTCATCCCGTTCGGCGCGGAGCTGCCGTCGGCGCTGTTGAACGGGTTCTGGATCTACAACGAGTCGCTGGTCGGGGTGGCCACGCGCACCAAGGAGTTGCTGCTGCGCGACCCCGAGGAGGTGGCGTTCTACGCGGCGGCGTTCGAGGAACTGCGCGCGGCCTCGGTCTTCCATGAGCAGGCCCGCGAGCTCATCGTCCGCGTACTTGTGGAGTACTCCTCACAATCGACGCCTTGATCCGCACAATTGCTTGCCGATCATCCCAAGATCATGCAATCCTTGCCTTCCAGGTGATCTGGAGGTGAGGCCGGTGCTCGACACGATGTCCTGCCTTGAGCGCTTCGCGGACTCCACTCGCACCCACATCGACCTCGCGGTCCGCGTCGTGCCGGGCTCCCCGGCCAGCGTGCGTGTGCGCAACCGTTTCAGCAGCAACCTGCACGAGGTCGTCACCTGCAGCTCCGAAGGCGCGTTCGTCACCTCGTGGGGGTACCGCCTCGGCACGGTGGACGACATCGACGCGGCGGCGGCCCGGCTGGCGTACCTGCTCGCGGCCATGCCGGCCTGACGGTCCATGCCTGAACGGCACCGCGCCTTTCCTGCGCCGCCGCGCCGGAGCCGTCAGCTCGGACGCAGGTGTGCCGCCATCCGTTCCAGGTTGACGACGAAGCGCCGCACGTCGGCCTCGGTGTGCTGCACCGACACCGTCCACTGCTCGCACTTGCCCCACGGCGGCAGGAACACGCCGCCGTTGTGCTGGTACAGCCAGTGCGCGTTCCCCCACTGGTCGGGGTACGCCACGAAGTCGCGGTAGTCGCGCAGCGGCCGGTCGTGGAACACGACGGCCCCCTTGGCTCCGTAGGACCGCACGTGACCCGGCAGACCGTACCGGTGCAGGATCTCCTCGGCGCCGTCGGACATGACGCGCCGCAGCCGCTCGAAGTGCCGGTACGCCGCGTCGTCGAGGATGTCGAACAGCATGGCCCGCGCGGCGGCCATCGTGAGCGGGTTGCCGTTGAACGTGCCGACCTGCTCGTAGGTGCCGTCGGCGATGATCCCCATGAGCTCGGGAACCCCGCCGATCGCGCCGCACGGGATGCCGCCGGCGAGGGCCTTGGCCAGGCAGATCAGGTCCGGCACCACACCGGACCACTGCGTGGCCCCGCCTTGCGACACCGCGAGCCCGGTCTTGACCTCGTCGTACGCCAGGTACGCGCCGTGCCGGTGCAGCAGCGCCTTCAGCCCGGCCAGGTAGCCGTCCGGCGGTGCGATGAGCCCGATGTTCATCATGATCGGCTCGATGATCATGCCGGCGATCTCGCCGGGGTTCTCCACCAGCAGCCGTTCCACCGGCTCCAGGTCGCCGAACGGCACGACCAGCGTGAGCTGCGCCAGCGCCGGCGGCACCGCGGGCCCCACCGGCACCGAGTACGGCCGTCCCGCCGGGCCGCGCTCCTCGGGGCCGGGGTACACCGACACCTGCACACTGTCGTGGTGACCGTGGTACGTCCCCTCCACCTTGATGATCTTCATACGGCCGGTGGCGGCCCGCATCAGGTGCACGGCGTCCATGGTGGACTCGGTGCCGGAGTTGCCGAACCGCCACAGCGGCACCCCGAACCGCCGGGCCAGCTCGCGCGCCACCACGACCGCGTCCTCGGTGGGCTGCGCGAAATGCGTGCCTTTGCGTACCCGATCGGACACGGCCGCCACGATCGCCGGGTGCGCGTGACCGGCGAGGCCGACGCCGAAGCCGCCGTGCAGGTCGACGTACGACGTGCCGTCCACGTCCACGACCCGCGACCCCGCGCCGTGGGAGATCCACACCGCGCCGGGTGGCGCGTCCTGCCAGTTGGAGGCGACGCCGCCAGGCAGGACGTCCGCGCTGGCGGCGCGCACGCGGCGCGACTCGGCGGTGCGGGCCAGGAAGACCGACTCCTCGGCCTCGATCAGTGTGTCCAGCAGGGCTAGGTCCCGGTCGGCGACGGTCTCACTGGCGACGGACATCTTCGTTCCTTTCGACCGCCGGCAACCGGCCGGTCAGGTATGCGGCGCCGACCCAGGCGATCCACTGGTTGGTGACCTCCTCCTCGGGGGCGAACGGGCCCGGCACGTAGCCGCGGGACGCGACGCCGCGCTGCACGCCTTCGCACGCCTCCCAGTCCTGGCGGTTGGTGACGTCCCAGAAGTCCACCGCGTACGAGGGGTCGGCGCCGGCCGCCTCCGGCGGGAACAGCCACTGGCAGGTGACCTTGGTGTGTCCCGCGGTGACCGGTTCGAGCACGTGGGTCATGACGTAGTCGGGGTGCATGCTGAGCAGCAGGTTCGGATAGAGCTGGATGTACTCGACCTTGCGCCGCAGCGTGCCGGTGATCCCCCGCAGGTGCGTCCCGCCGGACGCGCCGGTCATCGACATGGTGTCGGCGCCGTCCACCAGGGTCATGCTGCCGCCGGCCCACAGCCCCGTCGGCGGGTGGTTGTCGCCGCTGTCCGGCGGGGACACCCGGCACAGCTCCGGGTGGATGGCGGGACAGTGGTAGCACTCGTGGTAGTTCTCCACCGCGAGCTTCCAGTTGGCCGCGAGGTCGTACTCGTGCGTGGCGGCGACCGTGAGGCGTTCCATCTCGTACGGCGCGACGATCTCCTCAAGGCCCGCGAGGTACTCCGGCAGCGGCGGCGCGTCACCGGAGGCGTTGACGAACACGAAGCCGTGCCACTCCGCCACGGCGGCCGGCACCAGGCCGAGCGCGCCTGTGTCGAAGGCGTCGCCGGAGCGCGGCACGCGGCGCAGCGCGCCGGTGAGGTCGTAGACCCAGTTGTGGTAGGGGCAGGTGATGAGGCGGCCGGTGGCCGTCGAGCCGCACGGCAGCAGTTCGTGGCCGCGGTGCCGGCAGACGTTAGAGAAGCCGCGCAGGGTGCCGTCCTCGTCGCGCACCAGCAGCACACTGTCGTCGCCGACGGCGACCGCCTTGCGCGAGCGCGGCCCGAGGTCGGACGACCGTCCCGCGCAGACCCAGCCGCCGGCGAGGATCACCTCGCGTTCGAAGGCGAGCACGTCGTCGGACAGGTACGCGGCGGCCGGCAGCATCGTGCCTGGCGGGACGACGGCGGCACGCACCTGATCGAGGTCGAGGGGTGCGGTGCGTCCTCGTGCCGTGCCGGTCATCGTCGCCACCTCCGGTCGCGCAGGATCCGCTGTGAGCACAGGTACCCGGCGATGCCGGTGACCCCGCCGCCGCCGTGCGTGGCCGACGAGCACTGGTACAGGCCGCGCACCGGCGTGGTGTAGCCGGCGTACCCGGGGGCCGGCCGCAGGTGGAAGAGCTGGTCGGCCGACAGCTCGCCGTGAAAGATGTTGCCGCCGACCAGGCCGTACTGCTGTTCCATCCGGTGCGGCCCGATGACCTGCCGGTGCAGCACCGACGCCTTGAAGCCGGGGGCCAGGTCGTCGTACAGCCCGATCACCCGGTCGGCGTACGCGTCGAGCTCCGCCTCGTGCGGCTCGGCCGACCAGGTGTGCGGCACCCACTGCGTGAACATCGACATGACGTGCGTGCCTGGCGGACACAGGCTCGGGTCGAGGATGGAGGGGATGACGCTGTCGGAGAACGGCGCCGCGGCGGGACGTCCCTCGCGCGCGTCCTGGAAGGCCCGCTCGACGTACTCCAGGTCGTGGCACAGCTCCACCGACCCGCTGAGCTGCTCCGGCGCGAGATCGGGCCGCGAGGCGAACCGCGGCAGCCGCGACAGGGCTACGTTGATCTTCACGACGCCGCTGCGCGACCGCCACCGCTCGATGTCGGCCACGAAGTCGTCCGGCAGTTCGGCCCGCTCGATCTGATCGAGGAACGTGATCCTCGGGTGGGTGGCGGCCACCACGACCGGCGCGGTGAACTCACGGCCGTCGGCGAGCGCGACACCGGTGACCCGTCCGCCGCGCACGGCGATGCGTTCCACCTTGGCGTCGGTGAGCACGTGCGCGCCGAACGCCTCCGCGGACCGGCGGATCGCGGCCGACACCGCACCCATGCCGCCGATCGGGTACCCCCAGCTCCCCATCTTGCCGTCGCCGACGTCACCGATGGTGTGGTGCATCATGACGTACGCCGTGCCGGGCTCGGCCGGCCCGGCCCACGTGCCGATGACGCCGTTGATCGCCATGGTGCCTTTGACCTGTGGCGACTCGAACCACTCGTCGAGCAGGTCGGAGATCGACATGGTGAACAGCCGGACCGCGTCCGCCGCGCCGCGCGTGCGCAGCCCCCGCATGGCCCACGCCAGCCGCAGCTGGCCCATCAGGTCACGCGGCCGCATGGAGCCGACGTTCGGCGGGGTCTTCATCAGCAGAGGCGCGAGCACGTCGCCGACGCCGCGCAGCCACGCCTCGTACCGCGGCATGGCGTCGGCGTCCCCGCGGCCGAACACCGACAGCTCGGCGTGGTCGTGGCGCTCGTCCCCGGTGAGCATCAGCGACCTGCCGTCCGGGAACGGCATGAAGTCGGGGCCCATGGGGACGACCCGGTAGCCGTGCTCGGCCAGCCGCAGGTCGTTCAGGATCGTGGGGGGCATGAGGCTCATCACGTACGACAGTGCGGTGACCTTGAACTCCGGTCCCCATGGCGTCTCGGTGGTGGCGGCGCCGCCGGTGACGGCGCGGGCCTCCAGCACGAGGGGCCGCAGCCCCGTCCGCGCGAGGTAGGCGGCGGCGACGAGCCCGTTGTGCCCGCCACCGACGATGATCGCGTCGTAGGTGGTTGCTGTTCGGTCGCTCCGGTCCACTGGCCGGGCCCTTCCTGCCACGTTCGGGGTACCGTTTTGCCCCGACCCGGAAAACTTGGTCTGAGAGCCTTGTGGCGGCGGACCCTCCACACCAGACTAACTGGTTAACCAGTCAGTCTGGCAAGAGGTGACCTGATGCCAGAAATGAGCCGCGCATGCCCCCCCACCCACGCGACCCACTGAACCGGCGCCTGTTCCTGCAGGTCGCAGGGCTGACCACGCTGACAGGTCTCGCCGCGGCGTGCGGCGGGGAACGACCGGGACGCCGCGCCGCCGCCGCGTCCGCCGTGCCGCTGAGCCGTCCCACCTCCCCCGCGACGCTGCCGCTGCACGCCGACGTGCCGGCCGTCGCGAGCGGCCTCGAGCCGGAGAAGGGCGGCACGCTCAAGCTGCTCAACTACGCCGAGTACATCTCTCCTGACGTGTGCAAGGCGTTCGGCAAGGAGCACGGCGTCGAGGTCGAGGTCACCGTGTTCACCACGATGGACGAGATGATCGCCAAGCTGCGCACCGCAGGCGAGGGCTTCGACGTGTGCTTCCCCACGCCGGACGTCATCGCCAAGGCCGCCGTCGGCAAGCTGCTCCAGCCGCTCAACGCGTCCTACCTGCCGCACCTCGCCGGGGTCTGGCCGCAGCTGCGCGACCCGTTCTACGACAAGGGCTCGCGGTACACCGTGCCGTACAACGCCTACACCTCCGGCATCGGCTACCGCGCCGACCGGGTGAAGAGTCTGCCGTCCAACGGGTACGACCTGCTGTGGGACGCCGCGTACAAGGGGAAGTCGTACGTCATCGACGACGCGCGCGAGGGGCTGGCGCTGGCGATGCTGCGCAACGGGGTCACCGACATCAACACCGAGGACCCCGCCAAGATCAAGCAGGCCGGCGCGTGGCTGGCCGAGCTGATCCCCCGCACCGGCGTCAAGGTCGGCATCTCCGCCTACCAGCTCGTCGCCGAGGGCCAGGCCACCGTGCATCACTGCTGGTCCGGCGACATGATCAACGCGCAGGCGTACCTGCCGAAGGGTGTGGACGCCGAGGTGCTCGGCTACTGGTACCCCGACGCGTCCCTCGGCGTGGTCGGCACCGACACCATGGCTGTGCCGCGCAACGCCACCAAGCCGGTGCTGGCGCACATGTTCATCGACCACCTGCTCGATCCCAAGGTCGCCGAGCAGAACTTCTCCTACACCGGCTATCAGCCGGCGCTCACCGCCATCACGCCGGAGAAGATGGTGACCGATGGATTCGTGACAGAACAGCTCAAATCCACCATTGTTACCCCTGACGTCTACGCGCGCAGCCTGCAGATCCTCCAGATCAGCCCACCCGCCGAAGCCCTGTGGAACGACGCCTGGGCCGCGTTCAAGGCCGGACGCTGACAACCGGCGGCCGGTGGCGGACACCAGGCGGCGCAACGGACGGGGGGTGGGAAACGATAGAGGATCGGATGACGAGGCGGTGAACGGGTGAGGGTGACCGGACGCGCGACGGCGCGGCGCGGCGTGGCGCGCACCGGGCTGTGGGCCGCGCTCGCGGCACCCGGCACGCTGTGGCTGCTGGCGCTGTTCGCGGTGCCGTTCTACGCGGTGGCCGCCGTGGCGTTCGGCTACACCGACCCGCTGTTCAACGCGCCGATCCCCGAGTGGGACCCGCGCTACTGGGACGTCACGACGTTCGGCGAGGTCGTACAGCGCAGCCTCACCGGCGACCTGCGGCCGGTGTTCCTGCGCACCCTGCTGTACGTCGGCGTCGCGCTCACCGTGTGCGTACTGATCGGCTACCCGGTGGCCTACTACCTGGCCCGGCACGCCGGCCGCCGCAAAGGCCTGCTGCTCGCGCTGGTGCTCGCGCCGTGGTGGATCAACTACATCACGCGCATGCTCGCCTGGCTCAACCTGCTGCAGGACGACGGCTACGTCAACGACCTGCTCATGGCGGGCCACCTGATCAGCGAGCCGGTGCGCTGGCTGTCCGGCAACCCGTACACCGTGATCCTCGCGCTGGTCTACGGCTACATCCCGTTCTTCATCGTCCCGCTGTTCTCCACCCTCGACCGGGTCGACGAGCGCCTGCTCGAGGCCGCGCGCGACCTCGGCTGCACCGGCGCTCGCGCGTTCTGGCACGTCACCCTGCCGCTGTCCCGCCACGGCCTGATGACCGCCGCCGCCATCACGGCACTGCCGATGTTCGGCGACTACTACACCACCACCCTGGTCTCCGGCTCCCCCACCACCACCATGGTCGGCAACCAGATCGAGTTCTACCTCCTCGGCGGTTCCAGGAAGGAACTCGGCGCCTCCCTCGTGCTGATCCTCTCCGCTCTGCTGATGGCCCTCATGGCCTACTACCTCATCGCCACCCGCCGCGCGGAACGCGACCTCACATGACGACCCACGACGTACGACGCCATGAGCACCCGCCGCGCGGACCACGACCGCGCGTTCGCGAGGAGCGTTCCCGGCGCCGTGCCGTCCGCCGCGGCCCCGTGGTCCTCGCCACCCTCACCTGGCTGTACGTCGCCTGGTCGCTCCTCCCCGTCCTCGTCGCCGTGCAGTTCTCCTTCAACGCCGGCCGCTCACGCAGCACCTGGCAGGGCTTCTCCCTGCGCTGGTACGCCGGCGACCCGGCGTCTGTCGCCGCCGACCCCGGCCTGCACACCGCGCTCGTCAACAGCCTGGTCCTCGCGGCCCTGACCACCCTGGTCGCCACCCCGCTCGGCGTGGCCCTGGCCATCGGCCTGGCCCGGTGGCGCGGCCGCACCGGCCGCGCGGCCGGCGGCCTGATGCTGCTGCCGCTCGCCACCCCCGAGATCGTCATGGGCAGCGCGCTCTACCTGGTGTTCACCAACCTCTATCTGTTCGTGCCGCTCGGCCGTCCCGCCATGGTCCTCGGCCACGTCACGTTCTCCGTCTCCTACGTCGTGATCATCGTCCGTTCGCGCCTGGCGTCCATCGGCGACGAGTACGAGACCGCGGCCCGCGACCTCGGCGCCTCGCGCCTGCAGGCGCTGCGCCTGGTCGTGCTCCCCCTGCTCACCCCCGCCGTCTTCGCCAGCGCCATGATCGTGTTCGCGTCCTCCATGGACGATTTCGTGATCAGCGCCTTCCTGTCCCCCGACGCGTCCTCGGTGACCGTCCCCATCAAGCTGTACAGCGCCGTCCGCACCGCCCCCACCCCAGCGCTCAACGCGCTGGCGACCCTGCTGCTCGCCGCCTCCGCTCTGGCCCTTGTCCTCGCCTGGCTCGTCCTGCGCCGCCGGGGCTCGACCGCCGCCCTACGGGACATGGCCTCGATGTGACCTACCGTTGGCGCGGCCCTCCCTGACGGCACTGCTCGTGGCCGAGACCATCTCGGTCACGGGCAACCACGCCACCCGGCTGGCCCTGCCGTGGTTCGTTTTGGAGACCACGCACTCGGCCGGCCGGATGAGCGCCGTGCTGGCCACCCAGATGGCCGCCATGGCGATCTGCGGCATCCCCGGCGGCGCACTGGCCGCCAGGTTCAGTCCCCGGCGCGTCATGCAGGTCTCCGACCTGGCCCAAGGCCTCCTCATCGGCCTCGTCCCGGCCCTGTACGCGGCCGACCTGCTGTCGTTCCCCGTGCTGCTCGTCATCGTGTTCCTCGTCGGCTCCTTCTTCGCGCCGTACCACGCCGCGCAACGCGTGCTGCTGCCGTCCCTGGCAGGTGACGGTCTTCGCGCGTTGGAACGTGCGAACACCTTGCTCGTCGGCGCGGCCCGCAGCGCCGCACTGCTCGGCCCCGCCGTCGCGGCCGTCCTCATCGCCTGGGTAGGCGCCGCACAGGTCCTGGTCCTCGACGCCGCCAGCTTCCTGGTCGCGTCCCTGCTCGTCACCCTGGCCGTCCGCACCACCGGCCCCGCGCGAAC
The DNA here is from genome assembly GCF_014207705.1 of Sphaerisporangium rubeum. Taxonomy (NCBI): domain Bacteria; kingdom Bacillati; phylum Actinomycetota; class Actinomycetes; order Streptosporangiales; family Streptosporangiaceae; genus Sphaerisporangium; species Sphaerisporangium rubeum. The sequence continues at coordinate 2,898,974 of NZ_JACHIU010000001.1, read as the reverse complement.
CACCCCCGCCAAGGTGTCCGCCGGTGTCGCGGTACTCCTGCGCGACCGCGTCCTGCGACCGTGGACGTTCGGCCAGTGCGCCTGCGAGATGTCCGTGCAGATCGTCCTCGCCGCCATCCCCGTGATGGCCTTCCTCCGCTACGGCGGCCAGGCCGAGACCGCGGGCCTGCTCCTGATGCTCTTCGGCGCCGGCGCCGTGGCCGGCAACATCCTCGTCCTCGGCCTGCTCCGCCACTTCACCGGCACCCGCCTCATCCTCGCCGGCTGCGTCCTGGAGCCCCTGGCCCTGTGGGTCATCGTCGTCGACACCCGCCTCATCACCCTCGGCGTGATGCTCCTCCTCGCCGGCGTCTTCCTCGGCCTCCTGAACGGCCCAGGCGCCGCCATGCAGATCGAACGCATCCCCCCACCCCTGCGCAGCCAAGGCATGTCCGCCTTCGCCACGGTCGTCCTCGCCGCCGGCGCCATCGGCCTCGCCGTCAGCGGCCCGGCCGCCGAGACCCTCACCCCGAGCGCGGTCTTCTCCATCGTCGCCGCTCTGTACACCGCGGGCTGCGTCCTCGCCATGATCGCCACCATGCGACGACACGCACCCCTCATTGAGGGTCACGAATCATCGCTGCCGGATCATCCTGCGTCACACTGGTGACGTTCACCCGCTTCCAGTGATGAGGGCATATGACGTTCGTGGTCACCGCATGGTCGGAGAACCCGGGGGAGTTACGCCGGCTGCACAAGCGAGTGATCGAGGAGCGGTCGATCCGGGGCCGTGCGCGCATCGTGGAGGTCGAGACGGAGGGAGACCGCCTCGGCCCTCTGGTGGACTCCTTACAGGTGACACTGGCCTCAGGCGTAGCGACCGCCGCCTTCGCCGACATGGTCGTGACCTGGCTCGGCACTCGGCCGGCGGAGGTCACCGTACGGTTGACCCGCGACGAGCATGAGATCGTCGTCTCGGCCGACGAGGTCGCCGTCATGCCTCCCGCCGCCGCACGCGAGCTCACGGAACGGCTGACCGAGATGTTCGACGGCGACCACCGGCACTCCTTGTAGCAGGGCCACGCCGATGCGATGCTGACCCAATGGACCTGGTCCGTACCGTCATGGACCTCTTGGTGATCCCGCTCCTCACCCTCGTCGCGACCTTGGTCGCGGTCGACAGCTGGCTTGCCGACCGGCGGTCACGCACCCGGCCGCGGAACACGCAGCACCCCGGCTCGCCTTCCGCCGGTCCGCCGCACGGCGTCATGTACGGTCTGCCTGATCCCTACGCGCCGTCCACGCCGTACGGCCAGGCTCCCGCGTACGGTGGTGCGCAGGTTCGCGCCGTGCCACCTGCCGCGCCGTCCCGTCCGGTGTCCGCCGGTATCGCCTTGTGGGCCGTGCCTCTGCTCCATGTCCCCCTCCTCGGGGTCGGGTGGTGGCACATCGTCGCCTGGGACTCCATCGTGGCGGGATCCTTGGGTGAACTCACCCCCCAGGACCTGGAGAAGTCGCCGGTGAGCGCCTTCTTCTTCGTCCTGTCCGGCGCTCTGCTCTGCCTCCGGCTCGCGCGATCCGACGACCCCGCGCACGACGGCCGGCGGTGGCTGTACGGGACGCTGCTCGTGGCCGACATAGTCACGGCCGTCCTGCTCATCGTGCTCAGGGAACAGATCTGGAACTACACGTTTCTCCCCGCCTTCGCGGTGTTCCTTCTCCTCACCGGCTGGTCCCTGCCACGCGGACGACGTCAGTACGGCTGACCCCGCGGTCAGGCGATGACCGACGGGACGCCGCGGCGGAGCATCGAGCGCGTGATGACGAGGCGCTGGATCTCGCTCGTCCCCTCCCAGATGCGGTCCACGCGCAGTTCGCGCAGAAAGCGTTCCGCCGGGGTGGTGCGCATGTAGCCGCGGCCGCCGAAGGTCTGGACGGCGCGGTCGGCGCAGCGGTGTGCGGCTTCGCTGGCGAAGAGCTTGGCCAGGGACGCCTTGGCGTGGACGATCCTGGGGTCGGTGCCGGAGTCGGCCAGCGACGCGACCTCGTACACCAGCAGGCGGGCCGCGGCGGCGTCGGCGGCCGAGTCGGCGAGAGGGAAGGCCACCCCCTGGTGCTCGATGATCGGCACGCCGCCTTGTACGCGGGCGGTGGCCCAGGCGACGGATTCCTCCAGGAGTCTGCTCATCGCGCCGACGCAGTGGGCCGCGATGCCGAGGCGTTCCTCGACGAACCACGCGCGCTGGAGGTCGTCCGCGCCGCCGAGCGGGCCGAGGACCGCGGTCTCGGGGACGCGCACGCCGTCCAGGCGCAGGGTGGGGTGGCCGTGCGGGAAGGTGTGGGTGAACGGCGGGTCGTCGGTGAAGGTCAGGCCCTCGGTGGCGGCGTCCACGACGAACAGGGTCGGGCCGTGCTCCTCGGCGAGCGCGACCACGATGTGCGCGGCGGCGACGTCGCCGCTGGTGACGAACCACTTCTCACCGTCGAGGACCCAGCCTCCGGCGTCGCGGCGCGCGGTGGTGCGGATGCCTGAGGGGTCCGAGCCGGCGTGCTCCTCGGTGACGGCGTACGACAGCCAGCCCTCGCCGCGCAGTGCGGGCCGCAGGTATCGGTCGATCTGCTCCGGGGTGCCGGCGGACATCACGTTGTAGGCGTCCGGCACCCACCACCACAGGCCGTTGGTGTTGCGGCCGAGTTGTTCGTGCGCCACGACGTAGTCGACGGCCGACCACCCCTGGCCGCCGTGCGCGACGCTGTGCCTGCCGCCGTTGAGGCGTGCGCGGACGGCGGCCGTCATGATGCCGGCCACGACGCCGGACGGCAGCCGGCCGCCGGACCGCTCGGCGGTCTCCTCGTGCGGCACGAGCTCCTCGTCGACGAACCGGCGGGCCCGCGCGCGCAGTTCGTCCTGCTCCGGCGTGAGCCGTACCAGGGACGTCATGGCATCCTCTCCTAGGCTGACTGATCACCCAGTCAACTCAGTGCCGTCACCGGTGTCAATCCCCGCGCAGCGACGCCACCAGACCCGGCAGTCCTCCGGTGGCCGCCGCGACGGCGATCGGGTCCTGGTACTCACGCCAGAGCACGACCTTGCCGTCCCTCGCGCGCAGCACCCCGGCGAACGGGGCCCAGGCCTCGCGTCCGTCCGGCAACGTGCCACCGAGTTCGTACTCGACCACGATCACCTCGGGGTCGGCCGTCTCGTGGACCACCACTTTCCGGCGCCGCAGCTCGAACGGGAACGCCTGCCGTCCGGGCCGCGCGAACGCGAGCCACTCCTCCTTGCCTACCCACCGCCGCGGCCGGCCCGGCGGCGCGAACGGCGTCTCGACCACGAGGCCGTCGGCGAGGACGTCTTCGTGCTCGCCGAAGATGGGGAAATCCTCGAACAGCTCGCGTGGTGTGCGCATGGCGAATCCTTCCAGCCGACTAAGATGAGTGACGACTCACGTTGGAAAATAATGAGTGCCGACTCATCTTGTCAACGGACGGACTTCCGCATGCCTGAATCGCCTATGCGCACCGACCGGCCCCGCGACCTCCTCACGGACGGATCTCCGCATGCCTGAATCGCCTGTGCGCGCCGACGCCAAGCGCAACCGGTCCCGCATCCTCGCCGAGGCGGCGGCCGTGTTCGCCGAGAAAGGCGCGTCCGCGTCCACCGAGGAGGTCGCCGCACGGGCCGGCGTGGCCATCGGCACCGTCTTCCGACACTTCCCCACCAAAAGAGACCTCCTGCAGGCCATCGTCAAAGACCTGCTGGAGCGCCTCACCGAGGAGGCCGCGACCCTCGCCGCCGACGGCGACCCCGCCACGGCCCTGTTCGACTACTTCCGCCACATGGTCGCGCAGGCCGCCGCCAAGAAGACCGTCGCCGACCTGCTCGCCGCCGACACCGGCGTACAGCTGGAGGTCTCCGGTCCCGTCCTCACCCTCAGCGCCGCCGTGCAGACCTTGCTGAGCCGCGCGCAACACTGCGGCGCCGTCGACCCCGCCGTCCGCCTCGACGAGGTCATGGCCCTGCTCACCGCCACCTGCCAAGGCGCACTGCGTTCCGGCTGGTCCCCCGATCTCCAGGAACGCACCCTCACCATCGTCTTCGCCGGCCTGCGGGACCGGTCCTCCCAGGCCGGCGAAGACGTGGCGGCGGTCAGGCGACGGAGTGGGTGACGACGCCGGTGTAGGTGCCGGCGGTCACGCCGGCGAAGGGGATGGACAGGACCAGGGTGGGATTCCAGGAGGCGGAGTTGACCCCCCCTTGCGCGGTGCGGGAGAACGCCGTCCGTGGGACGGCGAGGGTGACCCTGGCCGCGGCGGTCGGCTGCCCGGGAACGAACGGCCCATTTCCTTGGGTGGCGGTGGCCTGGCCGGACCAGTAGCTCATGTTGGCCCGGCCGATCGTGGCCACCGGCGGGGTGGTGCGGGTGTAATCGGTCGAGGAGACAGTGGCCGTCCAGGCACCCGCGCCTGGCGCGCGCGTGTCGGTCACCGTCACCGTCCCCATCTGCGCGCTTCGCTGACTTCCGGACGTACCGCTGCCCAGGGACACCGCCGCAGGTGCGGTGATGGTCAATGCCCCGGCGCGGGCCAGGACGTAGGTGGCCGACGAAGCGGCCGTGGACGCCGGACATGACGGCAGGACCGCCGCGGGTACGCAACCGGCCAGTACGGCCATGGTGACGAGAGGGGGTTGGGTACGTCTGCGCATTTACGCCTTTCGGGGTTCGGGGTGGGGTCCGGCCCGCCGGCGTCTCCAGACGACGATCCCGGCGGCCGCCAGACCCAGTGCGACGACGAGCGCGGGAAGGATGAGCCACGAGGTGCCGGTCAAGGCGACGGGCCTGCCCACTCCGGCTTCGGGGAAGACGACGGTCGCGGACACCTCGCGTTCGATCATGCCGCTACGGACCACCAGGTCGGCCTTCCAGGGCCCTTGCGGCAGCCGTGGGTCCAGGACGACGGCCAGCCGTCCGGACTCCCCCGGCCGCAGGGTGACCCCCAGTTGTGCGGGGTAAGGTCCGGCGCGCAGTCCACCCGGCCCGTCCGACAGGGACAGCGAGCCGGACAGGTCCAAGGCCCGGCCACCGGTGTTGTGCACCCGCGCGGCCAGGACCGGACGGCCTGACGCGTCACGCTCGGGGGTGAGCCGGTCGATGCTCATGTCGGACGGCGGCTCGCCGCCTGGGCCGATGTCGAGATACATCCGGATGCCGACCCGGATGGCCAGGCCGATGTTCCGCGCCTTGTCGGGCTCGGCGGTGGCCTGAGCCCAGATCACGCCGTACCGCTCACCCTTCCACGCCTCGGACGGCACACGAATGGTGAACCGCACTCTGCGTGCCTGACCGGGGGCCAGGTCGATCTCCGCGGGCCTGACGGTGGTCCAGCTCGTCAGCTCGTTCGGGGTGCGGTCAGGCGCGAAGACGAACGCGTGACCGCGGATGTCGGCCGCCGCCGGATACAACTGGACGCGCATCGGGTGCCCGCTGCTGTTGGACACCTCGATCCGCCGCCTGACGGTGGTCCCAGGATCGAGGTGGTCCACCACACCCTTGAGCGCACGAGGGTCGGCGCGACGGGCCACGGGTGCGTCGACCAGCCGGATACCCAGTCCTCCCCGGGGGTCGTCTCTCCTCGGGGACGACGCCGGCGAGGAGCCGGCCGTGGCGGGAACCGGCACGGCCGCGACCGCGACCGCGCCGGCACACAGTCCGGCCAGCAGGACACCGATGGCCGGACTGCCGCGTCGTGGGTCAGGCAACGGAGTGAGTCACCGTCCCGCTGTAGGTGCCAAGGCCCACCGACAGCGGGATGGCCACGGCGATGGTCGGGTTCCACGTCGCCTGGCTGTTACCTGTGCCGCCGCTGTAGGACATGGCGACCCGCTGTACGTCCAGGGTCCCGCCGGGGCCCGAGGTGAGGGTGCCGTTCCCGGTGATCAGCGTGCCGGGGCCGGGTGTGTAGGTCGCCGCGGAGGAGGGGACCGTGTCGGACGGGCCGACGAAGGCTGTGGACGAGACACGGGCGGTCCAGTCCGAGGTGGGGACTCCGCCTCGTGCGTCGGTCACCGTGATCGAACCGATCGGCCCGCTGACGCTGTTGCCCGCCGCCGCGCTGCCGAGGCTCACCGGCCCCGCAGGCGCGGTGATGGTCAACGCGCCGGAGGTGACCGTGAAGGTCACCGTGGTGTCCACGGCAGCGGCCGGATCGGTGAGCACGGCCAAAGTCAGCGCGGTACCCGACATCAACGCGAGCAGCCTGAGTCGCATGCTTGTTCCCCGAACATGTCAACGCCCCCGCCATGGGCGAGAGCCCGATGATCACCTGCGTCCACGGTAGGGAGCAAGGTTCGTGGTCGCGGGGAACGACGGGCCCGTCCTGGGGCTAATTCGCCTTCCCTTGGCGAAGGCTTGATGTCCGGGACGCGCCGATCGCCACGGTCACGGGGAACGAGTCACGATCTAGACGGGAAAGGCGCTACGAGGCAGCCCCACCTCACGCGAGGCGGCGACGCGCGCGTGTTCCAGCAGCCGCTTACGTGACAGCACACTGGGATGCAACGTGTAGCGGATGATCAGGCCGTCGAGCATGCCGTCCAGCCGTTCCGCCGCACCCTCGGGGTCGTCGCAGGTGAACTCCCCCGACTCGACCCCGGCCTCGATGACCTGCCGGACCGCGCCGATCCACGCCGACTCCAGCTCCAGCAGGATCTCCTGAAGCACCTTCTCGCGCAGTCCCGCCGCGAAGGCGTCGATCCACAGGATCCAGCTCTGATCGGAACGCGTGCGCGGAATGTAGTACCGCAGCACCCGGTCCAGCCGCTCCACCGCCGGCCCGGACCCGCGCACGATCTCACCGAGCCGGACCACCTCACCGTCGATGGTCGACCGCAGCATGGCCGTGATCAGCTCGTCCTTGGTGGCGAAGTGATAGTGGATGAGCCCGCCGCTGACGTTCGTCGCCTTGGCGATGTCGGCGACCCGGGTGCTGGAGATGCCACGCTCCAGCACCACCCGCCGCGCCGCGTCGAGCAACTCGGCCCGCCTCTGGTCGGCCTGGTCGGCCCGGCTGCTCCCCGACGATCGTCCGGCACTCTGCACGGCTAGATGCTACTCCGTAACCGCTCGCCGTAACCGTCCCGCGATCGCCGGTGTACCCGTCCCGCGTCAGCGGGGTTCGCGGCCGAGGTACCGCAGCAGCTCGTCCACCACCGGGGTGGCGGACGGCGCGCCGTCGGCCTCGACCACGGCGGCGTACGCACCCCACTGCCGCAGCGGCTCGACGATCCCCCGCGCGGCGGCGAGCAGGTGGCCCGCCAGCTCGTCGTCCAGCGGCGACGGCTGTCCCGTGGCCACCGCGATGTCCCAGGCGTGCACGGCGGCGTCGAGCGCGCACATCACCGCGGCCACCGGGGTAGGCAGGTCGCCGTGCGGCAACGGCGTCGGAACGGTCGCGGTGTCGTCGGACACCGTGGCCCACGCCGCGGCCGTCTGCTCGACGGCCTCCTTCACCAGCCCCGCCGCGGTGCCGTCCACGGTCCCCGACGGCGCGAACGGGTCGTACGCCGGCCCGTTCCCGACGCCGAGCTTCATCGCGTACGCGAGCTGGTCCCCGGCGGCGTGCTGGATGACCTGGGTGACCGACCACTGCGAGCACGGCGTGACGTTGTCCTCCTGGCCGTCCCGCACCCCCGCGACGGTGCGCTCCAGCGCCTGGTACGAGGCCGCCAGCACCCCGCGCCACACCGGCCGGAGAGACTCGACGGTCGCGCTGTCGGTGGTGTTCATGTTCACGCCTTTCGAAGTTCTTCCTTGCTTGTGACACCAACGCTACGACCCCATTAGGCTACTTTCGTTCCTAATAGGTGTGGAGAGCGAGAAATCGATGGCACCGACCACGACCCGAGTGCTGCGCCTGCTGTCCCTCCTGCAGGACCGCTCCCACACCGGCCGCGAACTCGCCGACCACCTAGGCGTGACCGGCCGCACCCTCCGCCAGGACATCCAGCGCCTCCGCGACCTCGGCTACCCCGTCCACGCCACCCGCGGCGCCGTAGGCGGCTACCGATTGGGACAAGGCGCCAAAATGCCGCCACTCCTCCTCGACGACGACGAGGCCGTAGCCGTCGCACTCGCCGTAGGCCTCGCCGAAGACGGCTCCACCGGCATCGCCGACATCGACGCCAGCCTCACCAGAGCCCTCGCCAAACTCCAGCGCGTCCTCCCCAAACACCTCCAGCGCAAAGTGACGGCCCTCCGCTCCGCCACCGCCGTAGGCCCCGCCACCGTAGGCTCCCGCGAACCCGACGCACCCGTCCCCGCCACCACCCTCACCACCATTGCCACCGCCATCCGCGACCACACGACCCTGCTCACCACCCGCACCGCCACCGAGACCGAGGTCGAGCCGTACCGCCTCATCAACTGGCGCCGCCGCTGGTTCCTCGTCGCCTACCCCCTCACCACCCACACCTGGCAGGCCCTCCCCGTGGCCGACCTCACCGACGTCCGACCCGCATCCCGCCACTTCGCGCCACGCTCCCTGCCGGACGACGACCTGGTCGCCTTCGTCCTCCGCGAAGTAGCCAAAACCGGCTGGAAAGTCCAAGCCCGCATCACCGTCCTGGCCCCCGCCGAAACCGTGATAGCCCGCATCAACCCGGCGGTAGGCATAGTGGAGGCCGTCGACGCGCACACCAGCGTCCTGGTGACCGGCGCCGACGCCTTGGAGACCATCGCCATCTACCTCAGCATGCTCATGATGGACTTCCGCGTGGACGGCCCCCCGGAACTCGTCACCCACATCCGCACCCTCGCACGCCGCTACACCGAAGCCCTCGACGACTAGGCCGGCCGGACCCGCCACGCAGCAACTCGTCCCCTTGATCTGCCGCGAGATCGTCTTACAGAGCCCGGACCGGCTCCGCCTCGCCGGAAAGCCGTGAAGCGCACATTCTTACCTGTGGAAGCCGGCACTCCTTTTGTGCACGCGCCTAGTCTCTTGATGTCAATTCGTCCCAGCACCCTCCACAGAGACCCCCCTCGTCGTCGACTGTTATGAACGGCAGTCCGCAGCGGGTGCAGTCGTCGATGTTGTCGAACGCTTCAGCGCAGCTGAAGCAAAAGCGCATCGGCCTGTCGGGGTCGGCTGCCACAAGAACGCCGTGAACAAGACTTTCGTCGTCGCACTGGGGGCAGCGATCCGCGTAGGGCTCTCCTTTGCGAAAAGCGCGGTAGCCCTGTTCCAGGATGATCGCGACGTAGTCGAGCGGCAGTTCCTGCCTGTCGTGTTGAGCGTGGCAGAACAGACATGTGGATTCTTGAGTGTCGACCACCAGGGCCCATTGGCCGCACTGGGGACAATGAAGGGTCTGCCACGGCGCTCGCGACAGTTGCTGGGCCAGCGCCTGCATGCGAGTGGTGACGAGGCTCTGGATACGGTGCAGGCGAGACCGCACGAGGTTCATCTGGGTGGCCAAGTGGTCGGCTTCGGTGTCGAGCAGCACAGGTTGAAGGTGGTTTCTGATGAAATCCAGGAGAAAATTCAGCACATTGGCCGTGCGAGCCTCGACGGCTGCCGCCGTGTCGGTGAGACCGAAGTGCTGGAGCCGGTTTCGCTGACGGCTCAAATAGGTGATTTCTTCTCTCGCGTCCTTCGGAATTTCGACACCTATATCGGACAGCCGAGACAGTGCCTCCTCCGCGCTGCAGCTGTAGAAGTCACCTTTTCGAAAGCTCTCCAGCGTGGCCTTGCCTGGCCTGCCGAAGACAAGTTTCCAGTCATTGATGATGAGCCGGGATTTCAGGAGCACCTCGACGCCGGCCTGGAGGTGTAACACCGCGTATTTCAAGTTCCGCGCGGACGGCCCTCCTTCCAGATGTTCGACAGCGCTCAGCAAATAGTCGACTCCGTTCACGAGCGGAGAGAACTCGATTCTCGATTCACTCTTTTCGCGGTCACCCATGATCGCTTCACCTCCGGCTTGCCTGCGGCGCCTGACTGCCTTTTGGCCCTGATCGCTGACAAGATCTGCCGCCTGGCCGGCCGCACGTCGGCACGGGACGAGGCGCCGCGCGCGGCACGCCGCGACAAAAACGCGTGTCGTACTCCTGGACGGCACTCTCATCCCGATCGACGCGTGACCGCCGACCGGCTGTACCAATCGCACATGCCACAGCTCTCGACGGCAAGCTGAACGTTTCAGCACCCTGGCCTGGGCTCCTTCCGTACCGCGATCACCTCACCGTACGAACGGCCGGTCGCGTTCCCCCAGGCTGAGACGGCTTCCGGCGCGGCGCGCGACCAGCCGTAGCGGCGAAGGTGATCACACCGCGTCTCACCACGCGAACGCCGTGCCGGACCGTTAATCGCGACCCCCAACTTAATCGCTTAATTTCGTGAGGCTCGGCCGACGGCGCGCCGTGTGGCGTACCGGCGGCTCTCCGTCCCCGACCGGCCCCATCGAGCGGCCGGCAGTAGCCGTCGTCATTCCCCGAAAGGACTTCCTGATGAGACGAAGTCTCGCCACTGTCGCGGCCACCGCACTGGCCGCCGCACTGGCCGCCGCCGGTGGAGTAGCAGCGGTCTCGACGCCGGCCGCGGCCGCCGCCGGATGCAAGGTGACGTACAAGATCGTCAGCCAGTGGGGCGGCGGCTTCCAAGGCGACGTGGCCATCACCAACCTCGGCGACCCGATCAGCAACTGGAAACTGGAGTGGGACTTCCCCGACTCCGGCCAGCGCATCGCGTCCGGCTGGAGCGCCACCTGGACCCAGTCCGGCACCCGGGTGTCCGCCACCAGCCTGCCGTGGAACGGCTCCATCCCCACCAACGGCACCGCCACCGGCCTGGGCTTCACCGCGACCATCACCAGCACGAACCCCATCCCCAACACGTTCTGGCTGAACGGCTACATGTGCAGCGGCCCCGTCCCGGTGACCCCGACGCCGACCCCCACACCGACACCTACGCCAACCCCCACCCCCACCCCCACCCCCACCCCCACACCGACTCCAACGCCGACCCCCACCCCCACCCCCACCCCCACACCGACTCCAACTCCCACACCTACGCCAACCCCCACGCCGACCCCCGGCACCCCACGTCCCGGCGTAGGCCCGTGCACGACAGGCACGACCTATCCCAACCCTCTCCCCACCACCTCAGTGACCGCCACCAAGATCCGTGACGGCTTCAACTTCCTCGAAGGCCCGGCCTGGGACGCCACCAGCCAAACCCTCCTGCTGTCCCTCATGCGCGACGGCACCGGATCGGAGAACGTCCAGCCCGCCGACGTCCTCCGCTTCACCGAGCCGAACACCTTCGAGACCTTCATCCCCAACACCGGCAGCAACGGCCTGGCCATCAGCCGCGACGGCAGCACCCTCCTGGCCGCCACCCACGACCAGCGCAGCGTCTCCTCCTTCCGCCTGTCCGACCGCGCACGCGGCGTAGTGGCCTCCACCTACCAGGGCCGCGCCTTCAACTCCCCCAACGACCTGACCGTCGCCGCCGACGGCACCGTCTACTTCACCGACCCCGACTTCCAGCGCGCCAACCGCCCCGACCAGATGTCCGGCCGCACCGGCGTGTACCGGGTCAAGAACGGCGTCGTCAGCCTCATCGACGACACCATCCGCGAGCCCAACGGCATCGTCCTCTCCCCCGACGGCAAGACCCTCTACGTAGGCGGCAACGGCACCGGCCGCGTCTACAAGTGGCCGGTCAACTCCGACGGCTCCGTGGGCCAGCGCTCCGACTTCGCCTCAGTGAACGGCTCGGACGGCGCCACCATCGACTGCGCCGGCAACCTCTACCAGGCCTCCTTCAACGACGGCCGAGTCCGCGTCTTCTCCCCCTCAGGCACCCAGATCGGCACCATCTTCGCCGGCCAGAACACCACCAACGTCGCCTTCGGCGGCCCCGACGGCAAAACCCTCTACATCACCTCAGGCACCCCCTCCCGAGGCGGCAACACCGGCAACTTCGGCCTCTACCGCATCCGCCTGAACGTCCCCGGCTGGCCGTACTGACCCCCAACCTTCCACTCAATGCAGATGCCAACGCTTTCTGGCAGCTCAACGGCACCATGACCGGCCCCGGCAGCACCTACCCCTGATACACCTGGAACGAGAAACAGATCGCCGCCTGACCGGAGACGACCCGGCCGCCTCGCTCGGCGAGGCGGCCGGCCTTTTCCCCGGCTACGAATTCCAGAGAATTCCGATCGTGTCCCAGGAGCTGTTGTACACCTTCAGGTAGTAACGACCGTAGAGCCCGTCGATCCTTCCGCTGCGACTGTTTCCGGTTCCGATGTATCCCTGTCCCACAATGGCACCGTTGTCCGCGTCGTAGACAGCGTAGTTGGAGTCGTCCCAGGCGGCGTTCTCCACGCTCCACTTGACCCAGTGGCCACTGCCGTTGGCCGGGATGATATCGGTGTTGCAACTGTACGTACCGACGTTGCAGGTCACCGTCTGCGCGCTGGCAGGACCGATGAAACCGATGGTCATCATCGCCATGACGGCGATCACGGTCAACGACCGGCGGAACCGGCGTATACCGCGGAGCGGATTCACTGAAATACTGACCGGCTTCACGCCAATCCTTTCGTGGTAGGCAATGACGTGCTCATCACAACGTGCCGACAACAGAGATTCTTGCCTTTACGTGCACGTCATTTGCCTGCCAGCGCACGTCGGCCCCTCAACGCACACCAGCTTGTCCAGGTGCGACGGCACCTGTTCCGAGTCGAGCCAAGGGCTTGTGACCGGTGGGGCCCGATCCCGTGCGGCATGTGCGAGGTGGAGTCCGCCGAGGCCGCTGATCTCGCGCTCGGGTTTGCGTCGGCCTCCTCCGCTGTGGTGCGGCGAGCCTGGGTTGAACGACCTCTTCGACGCCGAGTCGTTCGTCGAGTCCCAGATCCGCAAGTTCGTGCAGGGGCTGCTGCAGCGACTGCTCGCCGACCCGGGCCTGGTCCACCCAGACCCGGGTGAACTCGAAGAAGCAGTTCATGGAGTCGCAGACTTCCATTCCGCTGTCAACGAGGCCGTTGCCGACAACCAGGTGGCGCACAACACCATGGCTGACTACTTCTTCAACGAGGGGCCCGCACTCAAGGGGGTCATCGCAGCTCTCGCCGACGCGTTCCACGAGGCCGCGATCGATGAGGCAGGTCGGCCTTCCTCAGCGTCTTGAGGTATCTCCCGCTGTTCCTCCCCCTTGTTCGTGGGGCCTTGCGGATCAGGCTGTCCGGAGGCGGCGCGGTGCCGCCGCCAGGCGATGCGGCCTACTTGAGGCTGGCGACGAAGGATCGCCATTCGGAAGGACTGAAGACCAGCGTGGGGCCATCCGGAAACTTGCTGTCGCGTATCGCGACCACACTCGGCAGGTTGCCGGCGACCTCGACGCACTGACCTCCGTTACCGCCGGAGAAAGACGATTTACGCCAAACAGCAATGCTGAGATCCATTCCTGTCTACTTTCTCGATCATTTGGATGGATACGCGCTCGCCTTGACACCGACGACGAAGGAGCTCCACTCGGACGGACCACACGTGAGTATGGGGCCATCCGGAAACTTGCTGTCGCGTATCGCGACCACACTCGGCAGGTTGCCGGCGACCTCGACGCACTGACCGCCAGTACCTCCAGAGTAGGACGATTTTCGCCAGACAGCGTGACTTAGGTCCATTCCCGCCTCGCTTCCTCGATCACTTTGAGAGACACACGCTCAGGATAAGCCCAGAGACGTATCGCCTCATATCGGTTGCGGATGGTCGTCACCATCCTGTGGTCGCTGGTGAACTGACCTTCGGCGGAGGATTCTGCGTGAATGGCGTGTGGCTGTCCATCTCTGAGTTCAGCGATCATGAACGCTCCGAGCAGGCCGATAAGACAGTTCGGGTCCACGATCTGTACGGAGACGTTGGGCTTCTCGGTGATCTCAATCAGGTAGTCGAGCTGCTCTCGCATCACCTCCGGCCCACCGACCTGGCGGCGCAGTACGCCTTCGTCGATGAGGGCCACGAAGAGGGGAGGGTCGTCTCGGTCGAGGATGCCTTGGCGCTGTGCGCGGGACTCGACGCGTGCTTCTACCTCCTCGGCGGCGATCTGGGGCTCCTGGTTGAAGATGTGACGCGCATAGGTCGGGGTCTGGAGAAGGCCGGGGATCAGCAGGGGGTCCCAGGACCAGAGGACGCGGGCTGCCGGCTCGATCTCCTCGGCCCAGTCGGTGAACCAGTCTGGGCTATTGGGTCGGGCTACGACGCGCCTGCGTAGGTCTGCGAAGAAGGTGCTGTCACTGGGGCCGAAGAGTTTGTCCAGCCTCTCGGCGTCGGAGACCGATGGGGTGCGGGTGGCGGCCTCCAGGCGGCTCACCTGGGTCTGAGTGCAACCGAGGCGTGCGGCCACGGCTGCCTGGGACAGTTGAGCGGCCTCTCGAAGGCGGCGCATCTCGGCACCGAAACGCGCGCGGGGGGATTCGGGGCCTGGGAAAGGCTCGACGCTCATCGCGTTCCTCCAGAAATGAGGTTAAAAACGGACTTTCTGGGTTGCGGGTAATACCGGATAGATGGTTTATCTAAACCGGCACCTCGACATCGCAGGTCATTTTCTGGGGTACTGATTCGCCCCCGATTTCGCTGGTCACGGGAGCAATCTAAGCACACGGATTCTTTGTTCTGCAGGACAAAGGAAAGCAATCTCATCACTCGTGAATCAGCAAGGGGACGAGGTATGCGGGATCGGAACTATGTCCTTACGGGTCTCATTTGTCCGCACTGGGGATGTGCGAACGGCGGCCCGGCGACGACGAGCGCGAGGCATACGGTGCGCGTGGTCGTGGCGGAGGTGGTCGTGTGAGGTCGGGAGAGCAGGTGCTGCGGCACGGTGGGGAGATGCCGGGGGCCGATGTGTGGAGTGGGGAGTTTCCCGGGGAGATCTCGTCGGTGCCGGTGGCGCGGTCGTGGGTGCGGGGGGTGCTGGTCACGCGGGTCGGGGGGCCGGCGCTGGACGATGTTCTGCTGCTGTTGAGCGAGGTCGTCACGAACGCGGTGGCGTACTCGGCCTCCGGCAGCACGGAGGGAGGACGGGTGACGGTGCGGGTGGCCGTCTCCTCGCGGCTGGTGCATGTGGAGGTGACCGATGCCGGGTCGGCCACGAGCGCGCCTGTGGCTCGGGTGGTGGAGGCCGACAGCGAGGGTGGCCGGGGGTTGTGGCTGGTCAACATGATCGCTACGGCGTGGGGGTCCCACTGCGACGACGAGGCAGGCAGGACGGTCTGGTTTCAGGCTGCTCTGTAGGCGGGTCGTGGCGCGAGGCGCTCGCGGACTGGTCCGGCATGGGGGGACTTGCTGAACGGCTCTCGTTCGCGAGTCTGTCGGCCTCCTCGGCACCACACTCACCGGCATTGCTCCCGCCTCCGCAGCCACCTCCCCCATCGACTGCTCCACCGGCGGCTACACCCGAGTCCTGGCCACCTACATCCCCACCAACCTCCAACGAGGGACGATAGACGGCCGCATCTACAACATCTCCGGCCCAACGGCGTACACGTACGAAATGTGCCTCGACATCCCGACACCTCGACCTTCACCATCGAGGCCCAGATCCGCTCCCTCGACGGCTCCACCCGCGTCTTCCTGGACGAAGATTCCGGTCTGACGCCGAACACACCGGCCGCCTGCCCCTCTAAGGCGGCTGGTCTTTTCTTCCCAGGTGACCCTGGATTGCCGCATGGACAAACGCACCCAGGGGGCTGTGCTGAAGTTTTCACGGCTGTCGTGGGGGTTCCCTTTTGGACTGTCCGCTGACGTTGACGCACGGGGGAGCGCGTGAAATAAGGACGGCGGATGTGGCCGAGTTCCGTGAGGAAGTGCCGCCGTCCCGATCGGCGATCATCGCCATCGCGCCGGCGTTCTTCCTGGGGTCATGCTCGGCAGGTGGTAGGCCTCGACCGAGGGGACATGATGCGTCGACTTCGCACGGCTGTTGCACTTGCCGGCATCGCCACCGGACTGCTGATGGGCCTCGGGACCCCGGCCCAGGCCGCCGCGCCTGCGGACCGCTCCTCCGCCACCAAAACCGCGAGCCCCGGCTGGTGGCGGTTCGGCGTGTATTACACCTCGGACGCCTGCCACTATTTCGGCAACAGCCTGACCCAGACCCCTCAGTTCTCGTCGTACTACTGCGTCCAGAATGTGTGGGACACCGTCGATCAGAGGTACTACTGGGGCCTGTGGGTCTACCAGGTCTCCTGAACCCTGTATCGAAGTCGGTCAGAGCTATTCGTTGATCGCAGCGATCAGGACGGTGGCTCCGGCCGATCGCCGGCTACACACCACGACAGAACCCGATCCCGCAGACACTGACCGCTTGACCCGCAGAGTCGGGGGCCGGTGAGTATCTGGTGTGGCGGCGACCGGCCGGGAGGGCTGTAGGGGTTGCGGTGCGGTGCCCCTAGGGTGTGCTTGTGGCTGGTGCTATTAGTGCGAGTAAGACTCGTGGTGCGTTGCGGACGTCGGCGCGGATCTCGTTGGAGATGTTGCTTGTCGTCGTGATGACGGTGGTGACGTTGTGGGTTCTGGGGCAGATGTGGTCGGTTCTCTGGCCGCTGGTGATCGCTCTGCTTCTCACCACGCTCACCTGGCCGGTGACCCGGTTTTTGCGGGGGCTCGGGTGGCCGCCTGCGTTGGCGGCTTCGGTGGTGACTGTTCTGTTTCTGCTGCTGATGGCCGGCACGGTGGTGCTGATCGCGGTTCCGGTGGCGTCGCAGGCCGGGGAGTTGGCCACGGGGGTGGGGAACGGTATTCAGCAACTGCGGAACTGGGCTGCGGGGCCGCCGTTCAACATCGGGGCTGATCAGGTCAGTACGGCGCTCGACGCGGCGGTGAAGCGGATTCAGGACAGTGTGGGGAGCATTGTCACGGCCACGCTCACCGGGGTGGGGACGGTGGTCAACGGGCTGGTGACGACGGTTCTGGCCTTGTTCCTGATGTTCTTCTTCCTCAAGGACGGGCCGCGGTTCCTGCCGTGGCTGGCGCGTCAGCTTCCTGGACGGCTGGCGACGGACGTGCTGGTCGTGGGTGAGCGGAGCTGGGACACGCTCGGGTCGTTCGTGCGGTCGCAGGCCTTTGTGGGGTTGCTCGACGCGGTGTTCATCGGGCTGGGGTTGTGGATCGTGGGGGTGCCGTTGGTGCTTCCGCTGGCGGTGCTGACCTTTGTGTCGGCGTTCATTCCTATTGTCGGTGCGCTGTTCGCGGGGTTCGTCGCTGTTCTCATCGCGCTGGTGTCGAACGGGTGGACGGATGCGCTGATCGTGCTGGCCATCATCGTGGCCGTGCAGCAGCTTGAGGGGAACGTGTTCCAGCCGATGGTGCAGAGCCGGGGGCTCGGGCTGCACGCGGCGGTGGTGTTGCTGGCGGTGACGCTCGGGGGGAATCTCGCGGGGATCGTGGGGAGCCTGCTGGCCGTGCCGGTGGCGGCGTTGATCGCTGTGGTGTGGAACTACCTGCGTGACCAGCTCAGCGATCCGCCTGAGGAGGTGGTGGCCGGCGGGCCGGAGACGGATGCGCCGGATGCCGGTGCGTCGGTCGCCGCACAGGAGGCCACCTGACGTGGCCGGCCGTCGACGCTGGATCGGGACGGACGGTGCCGCGCTGGAAGCGGCCTGACATGGTCGCCGGCCGGCGGCGCTGAGCGGTGGCGCGCGGGAGGCGGTCCGACGTTGAGGGCTGGTGGCGGGGTGGACCCGCCGGTGGCCGGACGGGACCATGATCGGCCGGCCACCGGCCCCGTTGCCGCCGCGAGGAGCGGACGGTCCGCGCGGTTGAGCCTATGGTGACTATGCGTGTGTCTTCAATCGCTTTTGGTGACCTACAGTGGCCGTCACTGGCGGACGAGGAGGAGGACCTCGTTCGCCGGGAGGCGGCCTGCGGCTCGTTCTTGGAGGGCCACCAGGCCGCGGTACGCCTCGGCCAGGGTCACGGCGACCCTCGGGACGACGGCGGGTACGCCTGCCTTGGTGACCTGTGCGGACACGGCCGGGGTGGCGAGGACGGCCAGTACGGCGAGGAGTTCGACGCGTGCGCAGGTCAGGGTCGTCTTGTCGTAGGGGGACGAGCGGTCCAGGATCGGGGTGACGGTCGTGTGGACGGTGCCGGCCAGGCCGACCGCTGTGGCCATGGGTTCGTCGTGGTCGCCGGGGATGTCGTGCAGCAGGTCGAGTGCGCGGCGGGTCAGGACGTCGGGGGGTCTGCGCGTGGTGTCGCGGGACTTCAGGGGGCCGCAGACCAGGTCTCTGAGGTAGGTGTCGAAGTCGGCCAGTTCCTCGCCGGTGCGTGATCTGCGGGGCCGGGTCATGGCGCGGCAGGCCACGAGGAGCTGGAAGGCGTCGAGGGTGGTGGGACGGAAGCCGGTGAGGCCGGCGTGGTCGAGGGCCGAGTCGGTGTGGAGGTCCCTGGTGGGGCCGTCGACGCGGACGTGGAGTTCGCGTGCGAGGTCGCGGGCCAGTTCGCGTACCTGCATGGCGTCGGCCCAGGAGATCATGCGGGGTAATCGTTCCACGCGGTCGGGGGTGAGGCGGCCGTCCCGGCCGAGGTCGAGGAGGCCGGCGGAGCCGACGCCGCCGTCCAGAGCGCGGCTGCGGACCACGATGCGCAGGTACGGGGTGGTGGCGGCGCGGTCGGCGGCGGGCCGGCGGCGCAGGGGTCGTGGGGGGACGTCGTACGGCCAGGGGACTCCGTCGGGCCGGTGCAGGCGGGGTCGGGTCTCGCCGTGGGCCCAGATGGTGTGGCCCGCCACGCCGGTGACGAGGCCGGCGGCGGGGTCGGACAGTTCGGCGGTGGTGGGGAGGCGGTAGACGGTGCCGTCGTCGAAGTGGGTGTTGAGCCAGGTGACGAAACGGGTCACGTCCACGGCCCACATGCCGGTGGCGGGGTCGGTCTCCTGGCCAGGCGCGGGATCGTCGTCCCGGGGGATGTGCCTGCCGGACGCCTTGCGGTCCTTGGTGAACAGGGCCCATAGCTCGCGGGTCACGGGGTGCGCGCAGACGGCGGTGCCTTCGCCGAGGACGATGACGTCGCGCAGTGCGCGGGAGGCCTTGACGCCGGTGATGAGGCGGCGGCGCGCGTCGTCCTCGCCGCCGGGGTCGGTGTCGGCGGGGAGGGTTTCCAGCTCGGCCCTGGTGCGGGGGTCGACGGCGACGGCCTCCTCGGCGCAGTCGAGCGCGAGGGCCAGTGCGCGGACGGTTCCCGAGGCGATGCAGGCGGCGATGACGGGGGTGGCGTCGTCGGCGCCGGCGGCCCACAGTCGGGTCGTCTCGCGCCACCAGGGGTCGTCGACGTTGCCGGTGAGCAGGCCGAGGAGCTCGGGGTGGCGGCGGATCTGCTCCGCGGTGAGGTACTCCTGCAGCGTGGGGTGGACGAACGCGTACAGGTCGGGGCCTCGTTCGACCAGCAGGCCGCTTCTGACGACCTCCGCCAGGAAGACGCGTGGCCGTACGTCTGGGGAGACCTGGCGCAGGGCCTCCTCGATGACGCCGACGGCGGCGGCCGCGGGGATGTCGTTGACGTGGTCGCGGGTCATGACGAGGGCCAGGCGGCGCATGACGTTCTCTTTCTGCGGGCCGCGCAGGCCGGTGGCGCCGGCCAGGCGTTTGGCCTCCTGGCGGCGGTGCAGCAGGACCTCGCACATCTCGGCGTACAGGTCGGCGCGGCTGCCGGGGAGCTGGTTCCGGTACGCGTGCACGTTGGCGATCATGGTGAGGAGCAGCGGGTTGGCGGCCAGCTCGTACAGGGCCGGGGTGGCGCGCAGGCGTGCGATCAGATCGTCGGCCTTGGCGCGGGCCGCGGCGCGGACCTGTCTGCCGGTGGCTTCGGTGTCCCGGCATTCGATGGCGTAGTACCAGCCGTGCAGGAAGCGGGAGATCTGCTCGCCGGTGAACCTGCGGACCTGGAGGACCTCGGCGCCTGGCAGGTCGTCGGGGTGGAAGCCGTGGGAGCGGGTCGTGATGATGAAACGGTTGCGGGGGTAGCGCTCGATCTGGCGCCGCACCCAGGCCACGACGCCGTCCGGGACCTCGTCGAGGCCGTCGAGCATGACGACGCAGCCGCCGCGGTCGAGGCGGCGTTCCACCCAGGAGGCGGGGACCTTGCCGTGGAGCCAGCCCGCGGCGACGGCGGCGGCGCCGAGAGTGGGGGGCTGGTCGCCGGTGACGGCGGCGGCGTGGTCGCGCAGGTACAGCAGGACCGGCAGCGGACGGCGGATGCCGGGCCGGGTGGGGCCGCTCAGTCGTTGCGCGGTGTGACGGACGAGGGTGGTCTTTCCCGAGCCGGGGTCGCCTTTGACGACGAGGACGGGGCTGGTGTCGCCGCGCAGGAACGATTCCAGCGATCTGCGCTCGCCAGGCGGAGCGTTCTGCGGAGATTGTCCGTTGTCATGCGGCGGTTTCAGAGCGAGGCTCACGTCTACATATACCTGCCGTAATTGCAGCGCGTAAGGGGGATTAGTGGCCACACCAATTGTCTCGATCGCGCGGACGTTGTCCCGCAACTGCCGCACGTACGTGCCGCGCCGGCCCTGCGGCACCAGCGGCGCCTCCCTGCGCTCCCCCGCCAGTATCTCGCCTGACCACAGGCTCAGCGCCGCCACGGCGACCGAGGCGTAGGCCCATCCCCAGCTCAGCCCCCCGTCGCCGAACACCTGGTTGGTCGTCACGGAACCCGCCACCATCCCCGCCGCGCCAGTCATGATTCGCAGGCCTGTCCTGAGGCCGCTCACCGGACCATCCCGTGTTCCCTCGCCCCGTCTGGATTTCCAGTTTTCTGTTTGACGCCGGAAATTACCATGAACATGCGCGGTCCGTCGCCGGAAAGTCGAATCGCTATCGGTTGGCGGAGGCAACTGACCGATCATTCGGGGACGGATTTAAACGTAAACTTTCTCGCCGACAATAGGGGTTTCCGGTACGGCCGCCGGAGTCGCCGCAGGTCACGGCGGACGTGACGGCAGGTTTCCCTGTGCGCCGCCGTCGCAGGCGGTGGAGGCTTGACGCTGACTGGATGCTCAGTCAGGGTTGGCGGATGTGAATCTCGCACGTCTGCTTCGGCCGCGGTCGGTGGCGGTGGTCGGGGCCTCCACACGGCCCGGGTCGTACGGGAACCTCGCGGTGGCCAACCTGGTGACGGCCGGGTTCCCCGGGCCGGTGTTCGGGGTGCATCCCACCGCGGCCGAGGTGCACGGGGTGCCGTGCGTGCCGCGGATCGCGGACCTGCCTCTCGCACCGGACGCCGCCGTCATCGCCACACCCGCCGCCACCGTGCCGGGGCTGGTGGCGGAGGCCGGTGCGCGTGGGTGCGGCGGCGCGGTGGTGTTCGCGGCCGGCTTCGCCGAGACGTCCACCCCGGGAGGGGTCCGGCTGCAGGAGGAGCTGGTCGCGGCGGCGGCGCGGTACGACATGCCGGTGTGCGGGCCGAACGGGAACGGGATCGTGGCGGTCGCGGCGCGTGCGCCGCTGTGGGGGGACGCGTACGTGACGCGGCGGCCAGGTGGGGTGGCCCTGGTGTCGCAGAGCGGGAACGTCGCGGTGAACGCGCTGCTCAGTGCTCGTGGGTTGCGGCTGCACACTGTCGTGTCGTGCGGGAACCAGGCGGTGGCCGGCGCCGCGGACTATCTGGCGGCGCTCGCCGCCAGTGACGGGGTACGGGCCGTGGGGCTGTACCTGGAGGACGCCGGGGACGGGAGGCGGCTGGCGGAGGCGCTGGCCGCGTGTGCCGATCGGGGGGTCGGGGTCGCTGTCCTCCAAGGCGGCAGCAGTGCGCTCGGGGCCGCTTCGGCGGCGGCTCATACCGGTGCGGTGGCGGGGGACGCGCGGGTGCTGCGCGCTCTGGTCGAGGAGGCGGGGGGTGCGTGGGCTCACAATCCTCATGAGCTGCTCGAACTCGCCAAGACCCTTGCCTGCGCCGCGCCTCCTGGACCGACGGGGATCGCGGGGTCCGGAACGCCGGCGTGGGGCCGGCCGCCTGAGTCCGAACGGGAGGCACCAGTCGTCGATCAGGTACCGGAGGCCGAGCACGGGGTGCGGGTCACCGGACAGGTGCCGGGGGCCGAGCGCGGGGTGGCGGTGAGTGAACGGCGGGGGCCGGAGGTGGGGGTGCTTGTCGTCACGTGTTCCGGCGGGGACGCGGCGGTGGCGGCAGACGAGGCGGCGCGGCATGGGGTGCCATTGGCGACGTTGAGTGAGGCGACCAGGGTGGCGCTCCAGAACTTGTTGCCGGAGACCGCGACGCCGGGGAATCCGCTGGACTACACGGCTGTGATCTTCGGGGACGCGGCGCGGACGGCGGCGCTCATCACGGTCGCCGCCGGCGACCCGTCCGTGGGGCCGGTCCTGGTCTGTCACGACCGGCCGGCCAGTGTGCCGGAGGGGGCCGCCGCCGAGTGGGACGGGGCCTTGGAAGGGATCATCTCGGCGGCGGAAGCACTGCCTGGACGGCTTGTGGTCGCGTCCACCCTCCCCGAGCTCATGCCGGAGGAGGTCGCGGAACGCCTGACCGGTCACGGTGCCGCGCCGGTCGCCGGGCTCACCGAGGGGGTCCGCTGCGCCGGAGCGCTGCTGCGCCGTACCGCCGGCGGTGAACGGCTGCGGGAGATCGCCGCGGCGGCCACCCGTGCGGGGTCCGCCGCGGGGTCGCGGCCGGCCGAGCATGAGGCGAAGGCGCTGGCCAGGTCGTACGGCATTCCTGTGCCGGCCGGACGTACGGCGCGCACGCCGGACGAGGCCGTGGCGGTCGCGGCGGCCCTCGGTGTGCCGGTGGCGGTCAAGCTCAGCGGCCCGGACATCGGTCACAAGGCCGACATCGGGGCCGTCGTGCTCGACGTCCGCCGTCCTGAGGACGTACGGGCCGCCGCCGACCGCCTGCTCGGCCTTCCGGTGGAAGGGATGCTGCTCGTGGAGGAGATGGCGCCGCCGGGGGTGGAGATGATGGTGGCCGTGCGGCGGGACGGGGTCGTGCCAGTGCTGGTGGTGGCGATGGGTGGCACCTGGGTGGAGGTGCTGGACGACACGGTGCTGCTTCCGCTACCCGTCACACCGGAACAGGTCGTGGCAGCGGTAAGGCGGCTGCGGGGGGCCGCGCTGCTCAACGGTGGACGGGGCCGGCCGCCGGTACCGCTCGCTGCCTTCGCGGCGCTCGCGACCCGCGCCGCCGCGCTCGCTCGTGAGGAGGACCTGGCGCTGCTGGAGTTCAATCCGGTCATCGTGGGGCCCGGCGGCACGACGGCCGTGGACGCGGTGGTCGCTCGGGTCGGCGCGTGACGGAGATGAGCGTCGCCGGTCAATGACGAGCCGGGTGAGTGCGGCCGGTCAACGGCGAGCCGGGTGAGTGGGGCCGGTGAACGGCGAGCCGGGTGAGTGGAGCCGGTGAACGGCGATTCAGGAGGCCCGGTCGTCGTTCTTCCGGCGGACCAGGAGGATGACCTCGTTCTGCCGGATTCGGCTTGCGGCCTGTTCCTGTAGGAGAACCAAACCGCAGTACGCTTCGGCCAGTGACGGCGCGACCCAGGTCAGACCCGGGTACCGGGGCTTCGACGGCGGCCCGAGTTCGGCCATCGCGGCGAGCAGCGCGACACGCGCGTGTGCCAGTGCCGCCGCGTCGTACGGCGCGGTCCGCTCCATGATCGGCATGATGGTGCGCAAGGCAAGCAAGCACAGAGAACGCACCAGCAGCGTCCAGGATGGGGCCTCAGAGGGACCCCATCCGGGTTCCAGCCTGCGGCACACCTCTCGCACCACCGCGTCCGGCGGCGTCTCGACCGTGTCTCTCGACGTCAGTGCCTGGGCCAGGACATCGTGAAGGAACGAGTCGAAGTCCCTCAGCGCCTCACCGGCCTTGAGCCGTCTGCTCTTCTGCGTTCCCCATCGCCGGACCAGCGTCGCGCAGGCCGACACGAATCGCGACTGCGGTTCCGGCAGGTGAGCGAGGTCCAGTGCGAGGTCCAGGCGGCGCAGGACCGCATGCGGTGCCTCTGAGCGGTGGGTATCGAGATCCGGGTCCAGCGCGAGCTCGCGTTCCACTTCGCGCGCGAGATCGGCCCTCCGGCCGTGCTCGTTGTCGTGCTCCAGGCCGGAATACACTGAGCCCTTTTTCCGGTCGACGAGTCGCGTCAGCCGGCCGACGCGCTCCAGCACAAGTTCTTCGTGGTCGGAACCGAGGAGACGCGCGTAGGGCTCGACCACGTCGCGCGTGATGGTCAGTTCCACGAGGACAGCCAGAGCCCGGCCAAGGCATCCGGCCAGCTCGCGAGCCACGGCGGCCGGCTCGAAGGCCGGCGAGGAGGGATCCGGCGCTTCGTAGGGGAGGATCGTGAGGTCTTCCATTGCCTTGCCATCGACGATCAACCCGTGTTCGACGGCCGGGCCTGGATCGGGGTCGTCCCCGGTCCCGCCGGCCGCACCGAACGCCGCCGCGAGTGCGATGTCGACATCGTCGATGAGCGCCGTGTGTGCCGGGTCGTAGACATGGCCCTCCTGTACCGGAGCGACCGCCTCGGCGCGGACGTGCGCGATCGCGAGAGCGTGCGCGAGCGTCGTGGCCCTGTCGAATTGCCGGTGCAGGTTCGTGCTCACACTCCGGATCAAGGTGAATGAGCTCAGGCTGCGTTCCAGCAAACGGTGAAGCAGAGGTGCCACATGACGCGGATCGTCCCCGAGGGGGATGCCGAGGAGTTCACCGAGCCAGTGCGTACGGGTGAGAAGGGGAGTACCCGGGACGGAGATGGCACGGGTGAGGTCGCGGGTGAACGCCAGGACCAGGATGAGCTTGAGAATGCTGCACCGTGGATGGGGTACCCGGCGCGGCGTGGTGGCGGCGAGGACGAAGACGCGGCTCACGTCCGTGAGTTTCTTGCGGTCCGCCGGCCGCTTGGGGTACGGCGGCAAGGCGAGCCGTAAGTATGGTCGTACGGCTCGCCGGTCCGCGGCCTGGTATCCGCGCAAGGTCGCCGCGCCGAGGCTCGGCGGTGGGACGCCGCCGGGCCGGTACAGGCGGGGCCGGTCGTCTCCGTGGGCCCAGAAGATGTGACCGGACAGGTCGGCCGAGCGGCCGACGGCGGGGTCGGCGAGCTCGTCGGGGGTGGGGAGGCGGTACGCGGTGCCGTCGTCGAAGTGTGAGTTGAGCCAGATGACGAAACGCGCGGCGTCGACGTGGCTCATGCCGGTGGCCGGTTTGCCGTGATCGGTCCAGTCGGGGTCGTCGCGCTGAGGATGGCGGCCGGCGGCGCGTTCGCTCCGTGCGTACAGCGTCCACAGTTCGCGGTTCACGGGTCGTGCGCAGACAGTGGCGCCGTCGCCGAGCGTGATGACGTCGCGGAGGCTCCGGGACGCCTGGACGGCGGTGATCAGGCGGCGGCGGGCCTCGTCGCTGCTGTGCGGGTCCAGGGCCGACAGAACGGTGTCGAGTTCTGCGCGGGTGCCGGGGTCCACGGCGAGTGCCTCTTCCGCGCAGTCGAAGGCCATGGCGAGGGCCCTTACGGTGCCGGAGGCCAGACAGGCGGCGATGACGGGGGTGGCGTCGGAGGCGGCGGCCCACAGGAGGGTGGTCTCACGCCACCAGGGGTCGTCCACGCTGCGGGTGAGCCAGGCCACGTGTTCGGGGTGTTCGCGGATCTGCGCGGCGGTGAGGTACTCCTGCAGCGTGAGGTGTGCGAAAGAATAGACACCGTTTTCGCGTTCGACGAGCAGGCCGCTTTTGCGTACCTCTTCGAGGAATGTGCGTGGGGAGACGTCGCGGGAGACCTGGCGCAGTACCCTCGCGATCAGGAGTTCGGCGTTCGCGGTGGGGACATGCTCGACGCGGTCGCGGGTCATGGTGAGGGCCAGGTGGCGCACCACCCGTTCCTTCTGAGGACCGCGCAGGCCGGTGACGTCGGTGAGGGCCTTGGCCTCCTGGCGGCGGTGCAGGAGCACGTCGCACATCTCGGCGTACAGCTCGGCGCGGCTGCCGGGGAGTTTGTCGCGGTACATGTGGACGTTGGCGATCATTGTGAGGAGCAGGGGGTTGGCCGCGAGGTCGTTGAGCGCGCGGTTCGTACGCAGGCGGGTGTCGAGGTCGGCGGCCTTTGCTTCGGCTTCGGCGCGGACCTGTTTGCCGGTGGAGTTGGTGGCGCGGCACTCGACGGCGTGGTACCAGCCGTGCAGGAAGCGGGTGATCTGGTCGTCGGTGAGGCGGCGCACCTGGAGGGTCTCGGCGCCGGGGAGGGGGTTGGACAGGTAGCCGTGGGGTCGTGAGGTCAGGACGAAACGGTTGCGGGGGTAGCGTTCGATCTGGTGTCTCACCCAGGCGACGACCCGGCCGCGGTCCTGTTCGTCGGCGACCTCGTCGAGGCCGTCCAGCATGACGACGCAGCCGCCTTTGTCCAGGCGGCGTTCGACGAAGGACGCGGGGACGCTGCCGTGGAGCCAGCCGGCGGAGACCGCCACGGCGCCGAGGGACGGCGGGTCGTCGGCGAGGACGGCGGCGGCGTGGTCGCGCAGGTAGAGCAGGACCGGCAGCTCGCGGCCCGGCCATGGCAGCCAGGCGTGCCGGCACAGGTCGAGTGCGGTGTGGCGGACCAGGGTGGTCTTGCCTGAGCCGGGGCCGCCGATGACGGCGAGCACATGGCTGCCGTCGCCGTGGAGGAACGAGTCGAGGGTGCGCCGCTCCTCCTGCGGGTCGTCGGGGGTCACGCCGATGTACGGGGTGTGCTCGGTGTCCTGGGAGGACGTGAGCACCAGGCTCACGTCCACGTACACGTCGCGCAGGTTCAGCGCGTAGAGCGGGGTGGTCGCGATGCCGATGGTGTCGATACGGCGGACGCTGTGGCGGAGTTGCCGCACATAAGCGCGGCGCCGGCCCCGAGGTATCCCCGGCCCGGTATCGGGGACCGCACTCGGGATGTCCGTTCCGCCGGGGGCCAGCACCTCGCCGAACCACAGGCTCAGGACGGCCACGCCGATGGAGACGTACATCCAGCTCCAGCGCAGTTCACCGCCGCTCAGCACCTGGTTGGCGGCGACGGAGACCGCCACCAGTCCCGCCGCGCCGGTCACGACTCTTAAGGCCGTTTTGAGACCGCTCATCCGCAAAATCTCCGCGCTTTCCTCGCCGCTCCGGAAAACCGGCAAATATCATGAAAAGTCGCGATCGTCCCCCACGACCACGTCCATCGGTATCAGCCGATCCATGAGCCTAGCCAAGGACATCCATCCAATTCCCTGCTTATACCGTGACTCATTTGGAGATCGATTGTTTCGCGAGTGGAGTTACGGCCGGATGCGGGCCCGGCTGTACCAGGTGATGCCGGACCAGCCCTGCGCGCGAGGCCGGGAACGGTCGCGGTGCGCGATCGACTCTCGGTCAGTGGGTGGTCCCGTCGGCGGACTCCGTGACGGATGCCGGCGCGCGCGTGGGTCCCCGGAAGGCGACGAACAGTGCGAGCGCGGCCATGACCGCCACGCCGACCCACATGGCCTGCTGCCAGCCTGCGACGAAGGCCTCCTGTGCGGCGGTCATGATCCGCTCGGCGTGGCCGTCCGCGTGCTGACTGACGGCCGCGGCGTTGGCGACACCTTCCCTCGCGGTCGCGGCGAGGTCGGCCGGCACACCGTCGAGGCGGCCGCGGAGCGCGTTCCGGTAGCCGGCGACCAGCAGGCCTCCCAGCAGGGCGATGCCGAGGGCCGCGCCGAGTTCCCGGGTGAGGTCGTTGAGCGCGGACGCCACGCCTTGCTGCTCACGCGGCAGAGCGGAGGTGATCGCCTCGGTCGAGGGTGTCATCGCCAGCCCCGCTCCGAGTCCCATGGCGATCAGTCCCGGCAACACGCCGAGGTATCCGCCGGAGACCGACACGAGTGACGCCATCAGCGCCAGCCCGGCACCGGCGAGGCCCAGTCCCGTGACCATCGACCCGCGGACGCCGATGCGTGCGGCCAGGCGTGGCGCGACGCCGGAGGCGGCCATCATCAGCAGTGCCATCGGCATCAGCCCGAGGGTGGCGAGCAGACCGCTCCAGCCGAGCACGACCTGGAAGAACGGGTACAGGACGAGAGAGACCCCACCCTGGACGCCGAACAGGACCAGCAGCAGCGTGGTGCCGGAGGAAAGGCCGCGGGTCCGGAAGTTCCTGATGTCCAGCAGCGGGGACGGCGTGCGCAGTTCCCACGCGACGAACACGGCTGTCGCGACCACGGCCACGACGAGCGTGAGGACGACGGCGGGGTCTCCCCAGCCCCGCGCGGGTGCCTCGTGCAGCGCGTAGGTGAACCCGACGGCGGCGACGACCGAGGCCAGCGCGCCGGGAAGATCGAACCGGCCCCGAGCGGCCTCACGCGAGTTCGGGACGGCACGGACACCGATCAGGACCGCGGCGAGGGTGAGGACGACCGGCAGAGCGAACAGCCAGCGCCAGGACGCGACGTCCACCAGGAGCGCGGACAGGTACATGCCGAGGATGCCTCCGCCACCGGCGACCGCGGTCCACATGCCGATCGCCTTCGAGCGTTCGGTGCCGGGGAAGGACGAGGTGATGACCGAGAGGGTGACCGGCATGATCATCGCCGCGCCGATACCGCTGAGCAGGCGCGCGCCGAGCATCACCCCCGCGACCGGCGCGAGCGCCGCGGCGACGTTCGCGACCCCGAAGACGGCGAGGCCGGCGACCAGAACGGGCTTGCGTCCCCAGCGGTCCCCCGCCGCGCCGAGCGGCAGCAGGAGTGCCGCGAGGGTCAGGGTGTAGGTGTTGATGATCCACAACACCTGTCCCTGGGACGCGTCGAACGTGACGGCCAGTTGCGGCTGCGCGACGTTCAGCCCGGAGACGGACGCGACGACGGCCATCAGCGCGACGCACACGGCCCACAGGATCGCGCGGCGGCGCCGCGGATCGTCGATCACCGGCGCGGTCGTGTCCGCACCGGACATGGCAGTGGAAGACATGATGGGAAGGTCCTTTCAACGAACAGGCCGGCCGCAGAAGAACAACCGGGCACGAGAGCCCGCGTCCGGCGCGCTCACCGCGACGCGAAGGGGTTCCGCGTTCATCGCGTTCTCCCCCCTGCTTCGACGTGCGGCCCCCAGACTCACCTCCATCACGCCAGGACGCAAACATCCTTGCCAAATGGCAAACTAAGGGACATGGACCGAACCACCGACGCGACCCTCGACGCCGTGGGCCCTCGCCTCAAACACCTACGGCTGCGCCGCGACGTCACGCTGACCCGGCTCGCCGCGGAGACCGGCATCTCCACCAGCACCCTGTCCCGCCTGGAAGCCGGACTGCGACGCCCCACCCTCGAACAACTCCTGCCGCTGGCCCGCTACTACGGCGTCACCATCGACTCCCTCGTCGACGCTCCCCGCACCGCGGACCCGCGGGTCGACCTGCGTCCCCTGTCATGCAGCGACGGATCGATCATCATCCCGCTCACCCGCCGTCCCGGCGGAGTCCAGGCGTACAAGTTCGTCCTCCCCACCGGCCGCGACGACGCCGTCCCCGACCTCCGCTCCCACGAAGGCCACGACTGGGCCTACGTGCTCAACGGCACCCTGCGCCTGGTCCTCGGCGACCACGATCTCCTCCTCCACGCCGGCGAAGCGGTGGAGTTCGACACCCGCACCCCCCACTGGTTCGGCGCCACCGGCGCGGGCCCCGTCGAATACCTCAGCCTCATCGGCCGCCAAGGCGAACGCACCCACATCCGCGCCACGACCACCCCTCACGAGAACCCGCACACGCGGTCCCATGGCGCGGTCGCGGAGTGAGGCGGGACGGCTCAGCCGCCGAGAACCGCCATGGCGGCGTTGTGACCGGGGATGCCGCTGACGCCGCCGCCTCGGCGTGCGGCGGCGCCGCACAGCAGGACGCGGTCGTGGTGGGTTTCCACTCCCCAGCGGCCGTTTTCCTCCGGGGTTTCCGCGTAGGGCCAGGTGAGGTCGCGGTGGAAGATGTGGCCGCCGGGGAGGGCCGCCTCGCTTTCCAGGTCGGCGGGGGTTTTCGCTTCGAGGCAGAGGGTTCCGGAGGGGGTGCGCAGCAGGCAGTCCTCCAGGGGTTCGGCCAGGACGGTGTTGACGGAGGCCAGGGTGGCGGCGAGGGCTTCGGCGCGGGACTTGTCCGGGTCGGCGCGGAAGAGGCGGGACGGCATGTGGAGGCCGAAGAGGGTCAGGGTGTGCGCGCCGGTCGCCGCGAGGCCGGGGGTGAGGATGGAGGGGTCTGTCAGGGAGTGGCAGTAGACCTCGGCGGGGGGAAGGGTGGGGATCTCGCCTGCGGCGGCTTCGGTGTAGGCGCGGGCCAGCTGGTCGCGGGACTCGTTGATGTGGAAGGTGCCGCTGAAGGCCTCGGCCGGGGTGACGCCGGGGTCCTTGAGGCGGGGCAGGCGGGACAGGACCATGTTGATTTTCAGTTGAGCGCCTTCAGGGGTGTGCTCCGGGTCCTCTCCGAGGAGGCGGGAGAGGGTCGTCGGTGGGGTGTTGGCGAGGATGTGGCCGGCGGTGACGGTGTGTTCGGCGCCTTCGGGGGACCGGAAGCAGACTTCGCCGGTCACCGGGTCCACGGCGAGGACTTCGGTGTTGGTGTGGATCTCGGCGCCGGCCTTCGTGGCGGCGGTGGTCAGGGCCGTGGTCACGGCTCCCATGCCGCCGACGGGGACGTTCCAGTCCCCGGTGCCGTTGCCGATCACGTGGTAGAGGAAGCAGCGGTTGGCGAGGAGGTCGGTCGAGGGGTCGGCGAAGGTGCCGATCAGTGCGTCGGTGAGTACTACGCCGCGTACGGTGTCGTCGGTGAAGGTCTCGTCCACGACTTCACCGATGGGTCGTTCGAAGGTGTCGCGCCACAGGGACTCGTCGGCCACCACGTGTTCGCGGACGGTGGTGCGGTCGCGCAAGGGCTCCAGGAGGGTGGGGGCCAGGCGTTCGGCCAGGTGCGCGGTGGCCGCGTAGAAGCGGCGCCAGGCCTCGTGGTCGGTGGCGCCGCCGGTGACGGCCGTGAAGGACGCGGCGGTGCGGTGGTCGTCGGCGTTGTCCACCAGGAGGCCGCCGTCTCCTACGGGGGTGTAGGAGGCGTAGCGGCGGCGGCGCAGGTCGAGGGTCAGGCCCAGGTCGGTGATGATCTTGGTGGGGAGGAGGCTGACCAGGTAGGAGTAGCGGGAGACTCGTGCGCCTACGCCGGGGAAGGCCTGGGTGGAGACGGCGAGGCCGCCGGTGCACGGCCGGCGTTCCAGGAGCAGCACGCGGCGGCCGGCGCGTGCGAGGTACGCGGCGGCCACCAGGCCGTTGTGTCCGGCTCCGGCGATGACCACGTCGTACCGCGAGTGGCGCATGACCAGGTCTCCTAACTCGGACAGTACGGTGTCAGGGGGGCAAATCTCCCTGGAGCGTACCTACGGGAAGGGCACGGAGCGAGCATGCACACTAGTGGTCCCGGCGAGACGATCATCCGGACATCACCTGAGGTCGCCGAGGCCCTGGCCGGTGGTGTTCCTGTGGTGGCGCTGGAGAGCACGATCATCTCGCACGGTCTTCCTCAGCCGCGCAATCTCGAGGTGGCCGTCGAGCTGGAGGGCCTGGTACGGGACTCGGGTGCGGTGCCTGCGACGATCGCGGTGCTGGACGGGGTGCCGTGGGTCGGGCTGGGCCGGGACGGGCTGGAGCGGATCGCCAAGGAGGCGGGGCTGCGCAAGCTCGGGTTCCGGGATCTGGCGCCGGCGGCGGCGCTCGGCGCGAGCGGGGCCACCACGGTGTCGGCCACGGCGTTCCTCGCGGCGCGGGCCGGGATCCGGGTGTTCGCGACCGGAGGGCTCGGCGGGGTGCACCGGGGGTGGACGTCGGACCAGGACGAGTCCGCGGACATCGGGACACTCGCCGCGACGCGGATCACGGTGGTGTGTGCGGGGGTGAAGTCCATTCTTGATGTGCCGGCTACGCTCCAGCGGCTGGAGACCCGGGGGGTCACCGTCGCGGGGTACCGCACCGACACCTTTCCGGGGTTCTATCTGCACACCACTGGACTGCCGGTGGACTGGCGGCTGGACGAGCCGGCGCAGGCGGCGGGGGTCATGCGTGCGCAGGACCGGCTCGGAGGGCCGGAGGCGGCGCTGATCGTGGCCAATCCGGTGCCGGAGGAGAGCCAGCTCGATCCCGGGTTGCACGATCGTGTGCTGGCGGAGGCGCTGACCGAGGCGGAGCGGCAAGGGGTGACCGGTCAGGCGATCACGCCGTTCCTGCTGGACTATCTGGTGCGTGGCACCGATGGCGCGTCCCTGGAGGCCAACCTCGCGGCGGTGCGCGGCAATGTCGGCCTGGCGGCGCGGATCGCGGTCGCCTGGGCCGTCGCGGAGGGCTGAGTGGCGGGGTTGCTCGTCATCGGGGACGTCGTCACCGATGTGGTGGCGCGGCATCGGTCGCCGGTCGCGCCGGGGACGGACACCGAGGCGGACATCGTGCTGCGGCCCGGCGGGTCGGGGGCCAACACGGCCGCGTGGGCCGCGTATCTCGGTGCGGACGCGCGGCTGCTGGCGCGTGCGGGGTACGACACCGGGGCCTGGCACGTCGGTGAGCTCACCCGGGCCGGGGTGCGGCCGCACGTGCGGATCGACCCGGCGCACCCCACCGCGGTGGTGATCGCCATGGTGGACGGCGCCGGTGAGCGGACCATGCTCACCACGCGCGGGGCCGGACGGCGTATCGGGCCGCAGGACTGGGACGACGGGTTGCTGGACGGCGTCGGACGTGTGCACGTGTCCGGGTACACGTTGTTCGCGGCGCCGGGGCTGGAGCTGGTGCGGCTGGCGACGCGAGCGGCGCTGGAGCGTGGGGCCGCGGTCAGCGTGGATCCGGCCTCCGCGGGGTTCCTGCGGGAGTTCGGGTCGGAGCGGTTCCTGCGGGAGACGTCCTCGGCAGGTCTGGTGATCCCCAACCTGGACGAGGCGCTGCTGCTGACCGGGGCCGGGGACGCCGTCACCGCCGCCGAGGCGTTGAGCGCGCGGTACGGCACGGCGATCGTGAAGCTCGGCGAGGACGGCGCTCTGCTCGCGACCGGAGGCACCGTCACCCGGCACGCCGCGGGGACACCGGGAGCCGGGCCGCTGGACTCCACCGGTGCGGGGGACGCGTTCGCCGCCGGGGTGCTGACGGCCCTCCTCGGCGGCGCGGACGCAGGCGCCGCCGTCGAGGCGGGGTGCCGTGCCGGCGCGACGGCGGTGACCCGCGTCGGCGGACGGCCCGTCTCCGGGCCGTAGACCTCTGGACGGCCGTCCGTGAGAACCGCGGTGACCGTCCGGACAGCCCGCCGTGTCGGTCCGTGCTCAGGCCGCAGGCCACGGGATCGGCCCTCACCATCACTTTGCGTCATGGTGATGTGTGGATGTGCTGATCTTCAAGGTCGGAGCGGTCCAGGGGAAAGTGTGCGGTCAGGCGCCAGATGAGTGGTCCTCGCACTATGTTCTCCTTGATGACGCTAATTGCCAGCGTCCGGCGTAAGCTGCACCATTAGCAACATGCGTCACACTCGGGAGGATGCGGTCAGCCGATGGACGCCGATTCAATGATCTGCCTGAGTGATCTCGTCCCGGCCCTGCGCTGGAGCCGGCCTCAGCAGGTCGCCGAGGTCCTCGCCGATCCACGGCTGCCGGGGGGCTGGTGGGGGTCGGTCGCTCTGGGTCGCGCGCTCGGCACGACCGGTGTCGACTGGGTGTGCGATCGTTTGTCCCGGCTCGCGGTGCTTCGCTGGGACCACCTTGCGCTCATGGACGTGCTGCCGGCGCTTCAGGTGCACACGGTGGATCCCGCGCTCACCGGCTGGCCGGAGCCGGCCCGTACGGCGATCAACGGCATGGGGGGGTGGGACCGGCTGCGGCGGCTGACGGCGGCCGACCTGCGTGCTCCGGCCGGGCCCGCGTCGGCCGAGGTCGTCATCACGACCGTGTTCCGGGAGATCCTGGGACGCGTACCGGCCGTGTCGAGCCCCGTGTCGAGCCCTGTGGTGTCGAGCCCTGTGGTGTCGAACCCGGTGTCCTCCCCCGCGCCTGCCGTCCCGGCGCAGCCGCCGGTGGTGGCCTCGTCGCCGCCGGTACGGCCGGTGCCGCCGACCAGAGCCGCGCCTGCGCCGCCGCCGAAGCCCCCGGTGTCGGACAATCCGCTGGTACGGCTGGTGGACACGGTGTTCCGTGAGTGGACGCCGATGGAGCGGGCCGTGGCGATCGAGCGGCTGTTCGCGGCGGAGCCGGTGAGCCTGCGCACGCTCGCGCACGAGCTGCACGTGGACCGTGATGTGCTGTCGCAGGCGCAGCGGGCCGCCGAGGAGCGGGTGCTGCACTGGCTGCGGTCGCCGGAGTCGACCGCGGTGACGGGGCACTTGTTCCGGCTGACCGAGTGGCTCGGCACGGCGGCGACGGAGGAGCAGCTGATCGCGGCCGACCCGGCGCACCCCATCGACGTGCCGTCGCTCGGCACGCCGCTGTGGCGGGTCCTGGTGGCGCTGATGCCGGACCGCCGCCTGCAGGACGGCTGGCTGGTGGTCGGCGATCTGACGCGGCTGCGTGAGCGCAGTGTGCAGGTGCTCGGCGGGAAGACCAGCGGTGAGGACGCCGTCGAGCTGCTCGGCCAGCTCGGCATCCGCGCGCACTCGGCGGAGGCGTGGATCGAGTCCCTGCCGAAGACGGCCGCCGCGCCGCAGGAGCCGCTGTCCCCGACGACCACCGGTGGTTTCCCCGCTCCCCTCCCCCGCCGCACGCCGGGGGCCAACGGCCATCAGATCCGCGGCGGCACCCCCGTTCCGTCGGTGTCGGGGAGCCTGCCGGACGCGCAGACGGCGCAGAGCGCGCTCGCGGCGCTGACGGCCCTGTCGGCGAACCCGCCGCGGCCCCACCTGGTGCCGGAACCCCGTACGGCTCAGCGTCCCCTGCCGGGTCCGGCGTCCGATCCGCGCAGGTGGCAGCGGATCGACGTGACGAGCGAGCATCTGCGCGGCGAGCCGGTGCCGGTGCCGGAGGGGTACGCCACGCAGCTCGGCATGCGTCCCGGCACACTGCTGTCGGTGACGGGGCCGGGGGACAACGCGGTCGTGCTGGTGTGGCGGGACCGGCAGCCGGTGTTCGACTCGTTGCAGCCGGTGCTGATGCGCCTGAACGCGCGGCCGGGAGACTCGGTGTACGTGACGGTGGACGGTTACCGGCTGGACGCGCAGCTCACCTCGTAGGCGCGGCGGTCAGGCCTGGTCCTCCAGCGACATCAGGGTCTTGCGGTAGTAGGTGCCGGCGGACTCGTAGCGCAGGGCCTGGTAGAACTCCTGGGCTCTGCGGGTGGCGAGCGCGATGTAGCGCGCGTCCCTGCCGCGGGCCCAGGTCTCGAACTCCTCCAGCAGGGCCCGGCCGAGTCCGCGGCGGCGGAAACCGTGCTGCGACACGGCTTCCTCGATCCACGCCACGTGGCCGTTGGCGAAGAGCGTGAGGTGGACGAAGCCGAGCAGGTAGCCGCGGACGTGGCCGTTCACGACCGCGACCAGGAGCAGCGCGTCGGGGTTGTCCAGCAGGGCCGGCAGGTGCTGGTCGAACGGTTCGCGCCGGGGACGCACCGACATGGCGAACTCGCGGGTCAGTGCGAAGATCTCCTCGGCGTCGTCGTGGACGGCCCTGCGCACCAGAAGATCATCAGAAGTCATGAAAAGGACTTTAGGGAGTAGACCCGTCGTCCGTCCAATCGCGCCGCGTCCCTTCCCCGCGCCGCGTGCCTGCCGGGTCACCGCATGTCAGCCGTGTTCGACGGCCGCCGTGCCGCTTCCCTTCCCGCGCCGTGTGTCCGCGGGTCGCCGCATGTCAGCAGCAGTACGACGGCCGCCGCGCCGCGGCCGTGGCGCCGAGGCAGGCCAGTGCGTGTTCCGAGGGGCTGCCGGGCTCGGCCTGAAAGGTGACCAGCTTCTGGCAGGAGGTCTCGTCGATGGTCATCACCTCCATGGTGGTGAACAGGTCGCCGGCCGTGTGGTGGTGGAAACGCACGGGGTCGCGGCCCCGGCTGCGCACGTCGTGCCTGGCCCACATGCGCCGGAAGTCGGCGCTGCGTTCGGACAGCTCCTGGACCAGCGCGGCCCGTTCGGGGTCGTCGGGCCCGATCCCGACCGCGGCGCGCAGGTGCGCGACCTTGCAGCAGGTGTCCTTCTCCCAGTCCCGGTAGAACTCCCGCGCGCGGGGGTTGAGCAGAGCGAGACGCAGCAGGTTGCCGTTGTGCTCCAGTCCGCCGTACAGGCCTTCGGCGACCGCGTTGCGTGCCAGCACGTCGAGCCGCTGGTTCACCACGTACGCCGCGACCCGGTCCCAGCGCTCCATGAGCCGCACCACGTTGGGGTCGACCCGGCCGGACGCGCTGTCGGTGCAGGGTCCGGCGCGGGGCCGTGCGAGACCGTGCAGGTACTCGGCGGCCTCGGGGCCGAGCTGGAGGACCCGTGCGAGGGAGTCGAGCACCTGGTCGGACGGGTGGCGCTCCCTGCCTTGCTCCAGCCGTATGTAGTAGTCGGTGCTGACCCCGGCGAGGGTCGCGACCTCCTCGCGGCGCAGGCCGGGGGTGCGGCGGCGGTCGGACAGCGGCGGCAGGCCGACCTGCTCGGGGGCCGTCAGGTGACGACGGGCCCTGAGGAAGTCCCCCAGATCGTTGTCCCGGCGCATATCACCAAGCCTCGGCCGTGACCTGCCCTCCGGTGAACCCTGGGGCCGGGTTCTTTGCCGTCCACTGGACGAAACTCGACCTCCGGGTGGCGGTCAGGCCGGCAGGCCGAGCTGGCGCGCGATGAGGATGCGCTGCACCTCGCTGGTACCTTCGCCGATCTCCAGGATCTTGGCGTCGCGGTAGAAACGGCCCACGGGGAACTCGTTCATGAAGCCGTAGCCGCCGAAGACCTGGGTGGCGTCGCGCGCGTTGTCCATGGCGGCGTCGGAGGCGACCAGCTTGGCGATGGCGGCCTCCTTCTTGAACGGCTCCCCCGCCAGCATCTTCTCGGCCGCGTGGTAGTAGGCGAGCCGCGCGGTGTGCGCGCGGGTCTCCATGTCGGCGATCTTGAACTGGATGGCCTGGTAGCGCGCGATGGGGACGCCGAACGCGTGCCGTTCCTTGGCGTACCGCAGGCTCTCGTCCACGCATCCCTGCGCGAGGCCGACCGACAGGGCCGCGATGGCGACCCGGCCCTCGTCCAGGGTCCGCAGGAACTGCGCGTAGCCGCGGCCCCGCTCGCCGAGCAGGTTGGCGGCCGGCACGCGGCAGTCGGAGAACGACAGCTCACGGGTGTCGGAGGCCGACCAGCCGACCTTGGAGTACTTCTTGGAGACGGTGAAGCCGGGGGTGCCGGACGGCACGATGATGGTGCTGATCTCCGGCGCGGTCGTGCCGTCCTCGCGTTCCCTGCGGCCGGTGATGGCGGCGACCGCGACGAAGCCGGTGAGGTCGGTGCCGGAGTTGGTGATGAACGCCTTGGAGCCGTTGATCACCCATTCGTCCCCGTCGAGCACGGCCATGGTGCGCATGCCACCCGGCACGTCGGAGCCGCCGCCGGGTTCGGTGAGGCCGAACGCGCCGAGCACCTCGCCGGACGCCAGGCGCGGCAGCCATTCGGCCTTCTGCTCGGGGGTGCCGTACCGGTGCAGCGGCATCGCGCCGAGCGACACCGCGGCCTCCAGGGTGATCGCGACCGAGGAGTCCACGCGGGCCAGTTCCTCGAGGGCCAGGCACAGCGCGAAGTAGTCGCCTCCCATGCCGCCGTGCTCCTCGGGGATCGGCAGCCCGAACAGCCCCATGCGGCCCATCCGGCGGACGATGTCGTAGGGGAACTCGCAGCGCTCGTAGTAGTCGCCGATGACCGGTGCGACGACGTCGCGTGCGAACTCCTCGACGGTGGCGCGCAGGGCCTCGTACTCGTCGTCAAGCCTGTGCATGGTCGGGCTCCTGTTCCTTGGACAGCGCCTGGACGACGCGGGAGGGACTAGGACGGCCGAGCTCACCGGCC
Organism: Sphaerisporangium rubeum; assembly: GCF_014207705.1. Taxonomy (NCBI): domain Bacteria; kingdom Bacillati; phylum Actinomycetota; class Actinomycetes; order Streptosporangiales; family Streptosporangiaceae; genus Sphaerisporangium; species Sphaerisporangium rubeum. The sequence goes on along the minus strand of NZ_JACHIU010000001.1, from coordinate 2,860,985 downwards.
AGCCACACGCTGGTCGTGACCAGCGCGCCGAGGTCGACCCCGGTGGCGATGCCGAGGCCGTTCAGCATCCACACGAGGTCCTCGGTGGCGAGGTTGCCGGTGGCGCTGCGCGCGTAGGGACAGCCGCCGATGCCTCCGGCGGAGGCGTCGACGACGGTCACCCCGGCGCGCAGCGCGGCGAGGGTGTTGACCAGGGCCTGGCCGTAGGTGTCGTGGAAGTGCACCGCCAGCCGCTCGGGGCCGACGCCGGCGGCGGCGAAGCCGGTGAGCAGCGTGGTGACGTGGCCGGGGGTGCCGGCGCCGATGGTGTCGCCGAGGGACAGTTCGGCGCAGCCGAGGTCGAGCAGCCGTACGCCGGTGCGGACGACCTGCTCGACCGGCACCGGGCCCTCCCAGGGGTCGCCGAAGCACATCGACAGGTAGGCGCGGACGCGGATGCCGGCCTCGGTGGCGCGGGTCACCACGGGGGTGAACATCTCGATGGAGGCGTCGAGGCTCCGGTTGAGGTTGCGCCTGGCGAACGTCTCGGTGGCGCTGCCGAAGATCGCGATCTCGGTGACGCCGTGCGCCATGGCCCGGTCCAGGCCGCGCTCGTTGGGGACGAGCACCGGGTACCGCACGCCGGGGGCCCGGTCGAGGCGGGTGAGCAGGTCCTCGGCGTCGGCGAGCTGCGGCACCCACGTGGGGTGGACGAAGCTCGTGCTCTCGACGGCGGTCAGCCCGGCGGCGGCGAGCCGGCTCACCAGCAGTGCCTTGGTCTCCACCGGCACGACGGTCTTCTCGTTCTGCAGGCCGTCCCTCGGGCCGACCTCGTAGATCGTGACGCGGTCCGGCAGGCCCTCGGCCCGGAACTCCATCGGCAGGCCCGTCACGACTCCTCCTCGCGGACGACGGCGAGCACGGCGTCCATGTCGACCGGACGGCCGGCGCGGACCGGCAGGTCGGCGACGACGCCGTCCATGGGGGAGGTCACGGTGTGCTCCATCTTCATCGCCTCGACGATCATCAGCGGCTGGCCCTCGGTGACCCGTTCGCCGGGGACCACCTTGACCAGCAGGACGGTGCCCGGCATCGGGCTGCGCACCACGCCGTCACCGGTCCGGCCCGCGGCGGCGTCGCCGGGGTCGCCGGGGACGTGCGGGGTGACGGCCCAGGCGTGGCCGTCCCGGCCGAGCCACACGGCGCGGCCGTCGGACGCGCAGGCGTACCGGCGGGTCACCCCGTCGAGGGTGACGAGCACCTCGCCGTCGCCACGGGTCAGCCGTGCCTCGGCGGCCGGTTCCCCGTCGTCGAGGACCACCTCCGCGCCGTGTCCCGGCGTCCCCCGCACCTGGACGCGCGTGGTGTTCCCCCGGGTCTCCAGGAGCCAGGTGGTCCAGGCGAGTTCGCCGAGCCGCCAGCCGTCCGGGACGTCCCACGGGTCGTCGCCGGCGGCCTCGGCGAGGTCGTCCTGGAAGACCAGCGCGGCGGCGGCCCGCACGTCGCGTGGCGGCGCGCCGTCGCCGTACGCGGCGGCGAGCAGCGTGTCGAGGCGCTCGTCGATGAGACCGGTGCCGAGGTCGCCGGCGGCCACGGCGGGGTCGGCGAGCAGTGCGCGCAGGAACGCGATGTTGGTGGTCACGCCGAGGACGGTGGTGGCGCGCAACGCGGCGTCGAGCCGCCGCAGCGCGGCCGGCCGGTCCCGGCCCCAGGCGATGACCTTGGACAGCATGGGGTCGTAGTCGCTGCCGACGACGCCGCCGGCCTGGATGCCGGAGTCGACCCGCACGCCGGCGGGCTCGGTGAGCGCGAGCACCCGGCCGCCGGTCGGCAGGAAGCCGTGCGCGGGGTCCTCGGCGTACACGCGGGCCTCGATGGCGTGGCCGCGGCTGCGGATCTCGTCCTGCGTGAACGGCAGCGGCTCCCCCGCGGCGACCCGGAGCTGGAGCTCCACCAGGTCGAGGCCGGTGACGAGTTCGGTCACCGGGTGCTCCACCTGGAGCCGGGTGTTCATCTCGATGAAGTAGCCGGGGTGTCCCGGCTCGTCCCCCGGCACGATGAACTCGACGGTGCCGGCGCCGACGTACCCGACGGCCGCGGCGGCCCGGACGGCGGCGGCCCCCATCGCGGCGCGGGTGGCGTCGTCGAGCAGCGGCGACGGGGCCTCTTCGATGATCTTCTGGTGCCGGCGCTGGAGGCTGCACTCGCGCTCGCCGAGGTGGACGACGCCGCCGTGCGCGTCGGCCATGACCTGGATCTCGATGTGCCGGGGGTTGGAGACGAACCGTTCCAGCAGCAGCGTGCCGTCCCCGAACGCGGCGACGGCGGTACGGCGGGCCGACTCAAGCGCCGCAGGCAGCTCCTCGGGGGAACGGACGACCAGCATGCCTTTGCCGCCGCCGCCGGCCGACGGCTTGATCAGCACGGGGTAGCCGACGGACGCGGCGACCGCCGCGAGGTCGTCCTCCGGCTCGGCGGCACCCGGCACCACGGGAACGCCGGCCCCCGCCACGGTGGCCTTGGCACGGATCTTGTCGGCCATGGCCTCCATCGCGGCCGGCGGCGGCCCGGCGAACACCAGGCCCGCCTCGGCGCAGCGCCGCGCAAAGGCGGCGTTCTCGGCGAGGAAGCCGTAGCCGGGGTGCACGGCCCGCGCTCCGGTGGCGAGGGCCGCCGCGACGACGCCGTCGACGTCGAGGTAACCACCTGGCAGGCGCACGGCGACGTCGGCCTCGGCGGCGTGCCTGGCGCCTTGGTCGGCGTCGGCGTACACGGCGACGGAGCGGACGCCGAGGCGGCGCAGGGTGCGCAGGATCCGGAGGGCGATCTCACCCCGGTTGGCGACGAGAACGGTGTCGAACATGCCTCACATCCGGAAGACGCCGTAGCCGACAGGGTCGAGCGGCGCGTTGGCCGCGGCCGACAGGGCCAGCCCGAGGACGGTGCGGGTGTCGACCGGGTCGATCACGCCGTCGTCCCACAGGCGAGCGGTGGAGTGGTACGGGTTGCCCTGCTCCTCGTACTGCTCGCGGATGCGCCGTTTGAACTCCTCCTCGTCCCCCGATCCGGAGGGACGCACCGTGGCCAGCACGTTCGCGGCCTGCTCTCCCCCCATGACCGAGATGCGAGCGTTCGGCCACATCCACAGGAAGCGCGGCGAGTAGGCGCGGCCGGACATCGCGTAGTTGCCGGCGCCGAACGAGCCGCCGATGACGACGGTGAGCTTCGGCACACGCGCGCAGGACACGGCGGTGACCATCTTGGCGCCGTGCTTGGCGATGCCGCCGGCCTCGTAGGCGCGGCCCACCATGAAGCCGCTGATGTTCTGCAGGAACACCAGCGGCACGGCGCGCCGGTCGCACAGCTCGATGAAGTGGGCCCCCTTGAGTGCCGACTCGCCGAACAGGATGCCGTTGTTGGCGACGATCCCGACGGGATGGCCGTGCAGGTGCGCGAAGCCGGTGACGAGCGTCGGGCCGTACTCGGCCTTGAACTCCAGGAACCGGCTGCCGTCGACCAGCCGGCCGATCACCTCGCGCACGTCGTACGGCACGCGGGTGTCGGCGGGGACGATGCCGTACAGGTCGCGCGGGTCGTGCAGCGGCTCCTCGGGCCGCGCGCGTTCCCAGGGGGAGGCGGCGCGCGGCGCGAGGGTGGCGACGATGTCGCGGACGATGGACAGCGCGTGCGTGTCGTCGCGCGCCAGGTGGTCGGTGACGCCGCTGATCCGCGCGTGCACGTCGCCGCCGCCGAGGTCCTCGGCGCTGACCTCCTCACCGGTGGCGGCCTTCACCAGCGGCGGCCCGCCGAGGAAGATCGTCCCCTGGTTGCGGACGATCACGGCCTCGTCGCTCATCGCGGGGACGTAGGCGCCGCCGGCGGTGCAGGAGCCGAGGACGGCGGCGATCTGCGGGATGCCTTCGCGGGACATGGTGGCCTGGTTGTAGAAGATGCGGCCGAAGTGCTCGCGGTCGGGGAACACCTCGTCCTGCAACGGGAGGAACGCGCCGCCGGAGTCGACGAGGTAGACGCACGGCAGGCGGTTGTGCAGCGCCACCTCCTGCGCGCGCAGGTGCTTCTTCACGGTGACCGGGTAGTACGTGCCGCCTTTGACGGTGGCGTCGTTGGCGACGACCACGCATTCGCGGCCGCTGACCCGGCCGACGCCGGTGATGATGCCGGCCGCCGGGGCCTCGTCGCCGTACAGGCCGGTGGCGGCGAGCGGCGAGAGCTCAAGGAAGCGGGAGCCGGGGTCGAGCAGGGTGGTGACGCGGTCGCGTGGCAGGAGCTTGCCGCGCTCCAGGTGGCGGCGGCGCGCGCGCTCGGGGCCGCCGAGCGCGGCGGTGGCGAGCCGTTCGCGCAGCTCGGCCGTGAGGCGTTCGTTGGCCTCCGCGTTGCGCTTGAACTCCTCGGCGTCGGGGACGGCGGCCGTCCGCAGCACAGGCGCCATGTGGCGTACCTCCTCCTACTCGGCCCCGGTTAACGAGCGCTAACACCGCTTCTGGATGTTAGTCAGCGATAACGTTGTTCGTCTACCATTGCGGCTCGTGACCGTTGTGCGGAGTCCTACCCGAGTTCCTGGCCGCAGGCGCGGAGAGATCCTCGCCGCCGCGGCCACGCTGTTCGCCGCGCGCGGCTTCCACGGGGTGTCCACCGAGGAGATCGGCGCGGCGGTCGGCATCTCGGGGCCCGCGCTGTACCGGCACTTCGACGGCAAGGAATCCCTGCTGGCCGAGATGCTGCTCGACATCAGCGAGCGGCTGCGCGGCGCGGCGGTGGAGCGGGTGACGCGGGCCGCGGACGGCGCCGAGGCACTGGACGCGCTGATCTGCGGACAGATCGACTTCGCGCTCGACCACCCGGCGCTGATCACCGTGCACGACAGGGAACTGGGGAACGTTCCCGAGGCGGAGCGGCGGCGGGTGCGGCGGCTCCAGCGGCTGTACGTCGAGGAGTGGGTCACGGTGCTCAGCGAGCTGTACCCCTCGGCGCGGCCGGCGCGGCTGCGCGCGGCGACCCACGCGGTGTTCGGCCTGCTCAACTCGACGCCGCACAGCGCGGGTGAGCTGCCGCGCGCCGAGATGGCGGAGCTGCTGCACCGGATGGCGCGGGTGGCGCTGCACACGTTCGTTAACGAGGGTTAACTTTCCCGACGTTGGTCAGAAATGGGTTGTTCGTGCCAACTATCTAGATATATCGTTCGCGTATCTCGATAGTTGGAAGGGTGATCACATGAGAGACCCCCGTGAGTGGCTGCCTCCCGTCGTCCCCCCTGGTCCCCCAGGCCCGCACGGTCCCCCGCCTCCCGAGGACAGATATCGCGAATGGGGCCCGCCTGCGCCACCGGGACCAGGGCCGCACTTCGCTCCCCGCGTGCGGCGCGGCGACGTCCGCGCGGCGCTGCTGACGCTCCTGCAGGAGCAGGCGCGCAACGGCTACCAGATGATCCAGGAGATCCACAGCCGCAGCGCCGGCATCTGGCGGCCGAGCCCCGGGTCGGTGTACCCGGCGCTCCAGCAACTTGAGGACGAGGGGATCGTGTCCGGCGAGGAGGCCGGCGGCAGCCGGATCTACCGGCTCACCACCAAGGGACACGACCTCGTCGCGAGGCGCGGGGAGCTCACCGACACCCCCTGGGCCGACGTGGCGAACACGCTGCCTGAGGAGATCATGGAGCTGCGCATGTTGTGGACGCAGCTCGACGACGCGTTCGGCCAGCTCATCCGGCACGCCAATCCTTCGCAGGCCGCCGCGGCGCGGACCCTGCTCAAGAAGACCAGACGCTCGATCTTCGCGATCCTCGCCGACGACGAGGACACCGTGGACTGTGACCACGGCAAGGGGGACACGTGACGACCAAGGACGAGACACCTGCGGTCGAGGTGCGGGGCCTGAGGAAGACTTTCGGCAAGGTGGACGCGGTCAAGGGCATCGACTTCGAGGTGCGGCCCGGCGAGGTGTTCGGGTTCCTCGGGCCGAACGGCGCCGGCAAGACCACCACGATCAGCATGCTGTGCACTCTCGCGCGGCCCACCGGCGGCACGGCGCGGGTCGCCGGCCACGACGTGGTGCGCGAGCGGGACGAGGTCCGGCGCAACATCGGGCTGGTGTTCCAGGACCCGACGCTGGACGGCTACCTGTCGGCCGAGCAGAACCTGCGGTTCCACGCCGAGCTGTACGGCGTGCCGCGCGAGGTGGTCGGCGAGCGCATCCGGCAGGTCATGGAGATGGTGGCCCTGTGGGACCGCAAGGACGCCAAGGTGATGACGTTCTCCGGCGGCATGAAGCGGCGCCTGGAGATCGCGCGCGGCCTGCTGCACTCGCCGCGTGTGCTGTTCCTCGACGAGCCGACGGTGGGCCTGGACCCGCAGACCCGGTCGGCCATCTGGGGGTACATCAACAAGCTCCGGCACACCGAGGACATCACGATCTTCATGACGACGCACTACATGGAGGAGGCCGAGTACTGCGACCGCATCGCGATCATCGACCACGGCGAGATCGTGGTGATCGACTCCCCCGAGGCGCTCAAGGCGAGTATCGGCAAGGACCGGGTGCAGATCCAGACCGGTGACGACGCGGGGGCCATCACCGCTCTCCAGGAGCGGTTCGGCATCGAGGCGGCGGTGCGCGAGGGTCAGGTGACGTTCGCGGTGGCGTCCGGCGAGGAGTTCGTGCCGCGCCTGTTCGCCGAGCTCGGCGTGCCGATCCGCTCGGTCAGCGTGTCGCGTCCTTCGCTGGACGACGTCTTCATGAACTACACCGGCTCCACCATCCGCGACGCCGAGGCCGAGAACGGCGCGGCGACGTGGATGCGGGCCATGGCGAGGAGGTAGGCGATGAGCACAGGCGTCACCGCTCCCGGCGTGGTCCGGGTGCACGTCCCCCGGCGCAGCGTCGCGCACGACCTGCGTGCCGTCAAGATCGTGCTGCACCGCGAGCTGCTGCGGTTCGTCAGCGACCGCACCCGCATGATCTCCACGTTCGTCCAGCCGGTGCTGTGGCTGTTCGTGATGGGGACCGGCCTCGGCACGCTGGTGTCGCGGGGGCCGGCCGAAGGGGTGGACTTCCGCACCTTCATCTACCCCGGCGTGATCGCCATGACGGTGATCACGACGGCGATGTTCTCGGCGGGGTCGATCGTGTGGGACCGCGAGTTCGGGTTCCTGCGCGAGATGCTGGTCGCGCCGGTCAGCCGGGGCTCGATCGTGGTCGGCAAGTGCATCGGCGGCGCGCTCATGGCCACCGTCCAGGGGGCCATCATCCTCGCCATGGCGGGGCTGGTGAGCGTGCCGTACTCGCCGGGGCTGATCCTCACGCTGCTCGCGGAGATGTTCCTGGCGTCGTTCACGATCACCGCGTTCGGGGTGAGCCTGGCGGCGCGGATGAAGAACATGCAGTCCTTCTTCGGCGTCATGCAGATGGCGATCATGCCGATGATCTTCCTGTCCGGAGCGCTGTTCCCCCTGGCGAACCTTCCGGGGTGGCTGTCGTTCCTGACGAAGATCAACCCGCTGACGTACGCGGTGGACCCGATGCGGCACGCGGTGTTCAGCCACCTGGACGTGACGCCGGAGGTCGTGCGGATCCTCAACCCGGGGGTGCACTGGTTCGGCTGGCAGGTCCCGGTCGGGATCGAGCTGCTCATCATCGCGGCGATGGGGCTGGCCCTGCTCGGGGTCGCCATCGCGCAGTTCCGCCGCGACTGACGCGGACAAATACCAGCAAAACTCGTGAAAGCCTCGCCGCACGTCGCGGCGGGGCTTTCCGGGTCTGGCCGTATCGGCAAGCCACCGGACGTGGCGTGACGACCGGCGACATAATCGGTGGTGTGGCCCGCGACACTGCCGAGACGCACTTCACCGAGTCGGTCGCCGCGCTGACGCCGGGTGAGCGCCGCGATCCCGCGCTCCCCGTCCGGCCCGGCACCACACTGACCGGAGGGCTGTGCCGCGACCTGTTCGAGACACAGGTCGCCAGCCGGCTGCTCGACATCGCGGCCCGGTGGCTGCGCGAGCAAGGCGAGGGGTTCTACACCATCGGGTCGGCCGGCCACGAGGGAAACGCCGCGGTCGCCGCCGCCGTGCGCGCCACCGACCCGGCGCTGCTGCATTACCGGTCCGGCGCGTTCTACCTCGCGCGGTCCGCGCAGGCCGGCCGGCTCGCCGAGGAAGGGCTGCGCGACGTGCTGCTCGGCCTCGCCGCCGCGGCCGAGGAGCCCATCGCCGGCGGCAGGCACAAGGTGTTCGGCCACCCCGGCCTCGCGGTCATCCCGCAGACCTCCACCATCGCGAGCCACCTCCCCCGCGCCGTCGGGGTGGCGTTCGCCATCGAGCGCGCGCGCAAACTCGGCGTCACCGACACCCCGTGGCCGGAGGGCTCGATCGCGGTCACGAGCTTCGGTGACGCGTCGATCAACCACGCGAGCGCGCTGACCGGGCTCAACACCGCCGCGTACTGCGCCTACCAGGGGCTGCCGCTGCCGGTGCTGTTCGTCTGCGAGGACAACGGCCTCGGCGTCAGCGTGCGCACCCCCCGCCGGTGGGTCGAGTCCGCCGCGCACCCCCTGATCCCCCGGTTCGAGGCCGACGGCTGCGACCTGGCCGAGGCGTACGACGTGGCGTGCCGCGCCGCCGACCACGTGCGCGGCCGCCGTTCCCCCGCGTTGCTGCACCTGCGCACCGTGCGGCTGATGGGCCACGCCGGGTCCGACGTCGAGTCGGCCTACCGCACGCCGCGCGAGATCGCCGCCGACCTGGAGCGCGACCCGCTGGTCGCCACCGCGCGGCTGCTGGTCCACGCGGGTCTCGCCGACCCCGGCGAGCTGCTCGGCCGGTACGAGACGATCCGTGAGCACGTGCTCAAGCTGGCGCTCGACCTGACGCGGCGGCCACGGCTGCGCTCGGCCGCCGAGGTCATGCGGCCGCTCGCGCCGCGGCACCCGGCGCGGGTCGCCACGCTCGCGGCCCGCGCGGCACCCGGCCGTGCGGCGCTGACCGGCGCCACGTCACCCGAGCGCGAGGGTCCGCTCACCCTGTCCCAGGCGATCAACCGCACGCTCACCGACCTGCTCGCCGCGCACCCCGAGGCGATGGTCTTCGGTGAGGACGTCGCGCGCAAAGGCGGGGTGTACGGGGTCACGCGGGGCCTGCTCAAGCGGTTCGGCGCGGCGCGGGTGTTCGACACGGTGCTCGACGAGCAGGCCGTGCTCGGGCTGGCGCTCGGCGCGGGGGTGTCGGGGCTGCTGCCGATACCGGAGATCCAGTACCTGGCCTACCTGCACAACGCGCTCGACCAGATCCGCGGCGAGGCGGCGTCCTTGCGGTTCTTCTCCCAAGGCGCCTACCGCAACCCCATGGTGGTGCGGGTCGCCGCCTACGCCTACCAGAAGGGATTCGGCGGCCACTTCCACAACGACAACTCCGTGGCGGCGCTGCGCGACATCCCCGGCCTGGTCGTCGCGTCCCCCGCGCGGCCCGACGACGCCGCCGCGATGCTGCGCACCTGCGTGGCCGCCGCCAAGGCCGACGGCGAGGTGTGCGTGTTCCTCGAGCCGATCGCGCTGTACCACACGCGTGACCTCATGGACGACGGGGACGACGGGTGGCTCGCGCCGTACGCGCCGCCGTCGCGGTGGGCCGAGACGCACGTGCCGATCGGCCGGGCCAGGTCGTACGGCGACGGCCGCGACCTCACCATCGTGACCTTCGGCAACGGCCTGCGCATGAGCCTGCGTGCCGCGATACGCCTCACCGCGGAAGGTCACGGGTGCCGGGTGCTCGACCTGCGGTGGCTGTCCCCGCTGCCGGTCGAGGACCTGCTGCACGCCGCCACCCTCACCGGCAAGGTCCTGGTCGCCGACGAGACCCGCGGGTCCGGCGGCGTGTCGGAGTCCGTGCTCGCGGCGCTCGCCGACGCCGGTTTCAGCGGTCAGGTGTCGCGCGTGACGTCCAAGGACTCGTTCGTCCCGCTCGGCGACGCCGCGGCCCACGTGCTGCTGTCGGAGGCCGAGATCGAGGACGCCGCGCGCAAGATGCTCTCCTAGGGCCGGCGGCCGGTCAGGGCCAGGGTGCGGGTCTGGATGTCGGCGTCCGCCGGCACCGGCACGGGGCCGGCGAACAGGCCGGTGGCGGCGAGGTCCTGTCCCAGCGAGGCCAGGTGGTCGTACGCGGCGGCCATCAGCGCCGGGTCGATCCGCTCGTCCACACCGAGGGCCCGCGCGAGGTCCCAGGCGTGCACGGCGAGGTCGGCGGCCATCTCACGGCAGTACGTGCGGCAGGGGACCGTGCCGTACGACAGGTGGACCTCGCCGTCCAGCGCGCCGGGGGCCGCGAACGCGGCCTGCGCGTCGGCGGCGGCCCGGGTCCAGCTCGCCACCGGGTCGTCGCCGAGCCGGTCACCGTCGAACCGGTCGCCGACCTCGGCCGGAGTCGCGCCTGCGACCAGTGGAGGCACCCAGAGCTGCTCCACCACCAGGTGGTTCACCAGGTCGCGCACCGTCCAGTCCGAGCACGGCGTCGGGTCGTCCCACTGGTCGGCGCGGACCATGCCGGCGCGCAGGCCGAACTCGTCCATCGCGATGGCGTGCAGTTCAAGCTCACGGTCTTCCATACCGGCCGACCTACCCCGCCGGCCTACAGCCAGTCGCGGCGCTTGAACACCAGATACAAGGTCAGGCAGACGATCCCCATCAGCGCCACGGCGAACGGGTAGCCGAAGACCCAGCCGAGCTCCGGCATGTGGGTGAAGTTCATGCCGTAGATCGTGCCGACCAGGGTCGGCGCGAACAGGATGGCGGCCCAGGAGGAGATCTTCTTGACCTCCTCGCTCTGCGCGTAGCTGGCCTGCGTGACGTTCTTCATCTCCTCGTTCTGCGCCTGGCTGACCAGCGTCGAGTTGACGATCAGGATGTCCTGGAGCATCTGCCGGAAGTTGTCCACCCGCTCCACCACCGTGATCGCGTGGTCGGCGACGTCCCGCAGGTACCGCTGCAGCTCGCCGTCCACGCCGTACTTGGCCGAACCCGCGATCAGGCCCTCCAGCATGGCGAGCAGCGGCCGGGTGGCGCGCTGGAACTCGATCACCTCACGCGACAGCGCGTAGATGCGGCGCGGCGCGGCCGGGTCGCCGCCGAAGACCTGCACCTCGATCTCGTCGATGTCCTTCTGCACCCCGGCGACCACCGGCGCGTACCCGTCGACGACGGCGTCGAGGATGGCGTACAGCACGGCCTGCGGGCCCTGGCGCAGCAGGTCGGGGTCCTCCTCCATGCGGCGGCGCACCTTGGACAGGTCGGGGGCCTCGCTGTGGCGCACCGTCAGCACGAAGTCGGCGCCGACGAACACGTGCAGCTCGCCGAACTCGACCTTCTCCTGCGAGTCGAGGTACCGCGCGGCGCGCAGCACCAGGAACAGCGTCTCGCCGTACCGGTCGGCCTTCGGCCGCTGGTGGGCCACGATGGCGTCCTCGACGGCCAGCTCGTGCAGCGCGAACTCCTCGGCGATGTGCAGCATCTCGCGCTCCGGCGGCCGGTACAGCCCGATCCACGCCATGCCGCCGGGGTTGGACCGCAGCGCCGCCACCGCCTCAGGCAGCGACGGCGGCGACGCCACCCGCTTGCCGTCCACGTAGACCGCGTTGTCGATCACACTCGGCTGGGCCGGGCCGCCGTCGTCCCTGGACCTCGGATCCATGGACCGCTCAGGCGCGACCTCCCCACGCTCCCCGTTCCGCGCGGCCCCACGCACGAGGCCCCGCAGCCCCCGAGTCCGCCGCTCCGCCACGTGACCCTCCTTCATCCCACCACCGGCATCCCACCACCGGCCGAGTCCGACCTTAACCGGACATTCCAAACTCCTGATGAACCTCCGGGCCCATACCCGTCACCGGCGCGCTCACCGCGTCCACGATCTTTTCCCGATCACGCGGCTTCCCGGAGAGACACCGGCTCCCCACCGGCCGGGAATCGCACCGCGTACCCGGCCCTTCCTGATCCTCCGGTCGCCGATCTCCTACCGGTCACCGACCTGTTCGCCGCGTACACGATCTCCTTCCGATCATGGGATGCTAGGTCGCGCCGCACGGTGGCCCGATCGACGGAGGTGGCACCCTGGAGACGCTCGACGCTCTCTGGACGCGCCTGATCACGACCCAGCCCGCGCCACCCTTATGGATCATCCTGCTCGCCGCGCTCGTCGCGCTGGCCGTCGTCCTGCACCCCAACGCGTGGCACCTGTCGCGCGGTCTCATCACGGTCGCGCACGAAGGCGGCCACGCCGTCGTCGCGCTGCTCACCCGGCGCAAGCTCCAGGGTATCCGCCTGCACTCCGACACCAGCGGGGTCACCCTGACCCGGGGCCGGCCCACCGGTCCCGGCATGATCCTCACCGCCGCCGCCGGGTACGTCGCGCCGTCCCTCATCGGGCTCGGCGCGGCCTGGCTCACCGCCGCCGGGTACATCACGGTCTTCCTGTGGACGGTGCTGCTGCTGCTCGCCGGCATGCTGCTGATGATCCGCAACATCTACGGCGCGATCGCGCTGATCACCGTCGGCGGGGCCGTCTTCACCCTGTCGATGTTCACCCCACCCGATGTCCAGGGCTGGGTCGCCTACGCCGCCTGCTGGTTCCTGCTGTTCGGCGGCATCAGGCCCATTCTGGAACTGCGCCGCAAACGCCGCAGGGGCCGCGCCGTCGACTCCGACGCCGACCAGCTCGCCAGGCTGACGCCGTTCCCTCCCGGCTTCCACATCTTCATGTTCCTTCTGATCTCCACCGCGGCCCTGGTCGCCGGAGCGTACCTGCTGGCCCCCATCACGCTTCCCCCGCTCTGAGCACTCGGTCTCGTCCGCGGGTCCCGGGCCGGTCGTGTCGCGCGCTGAGCCCTCAGCCGGGGACGGCGACCGTCAGGGTGGAGCCGTCGCGGTTCTTGCGGACCTTGAGCTGTGCGGGGACCCGGGAACGCAGCTCGGCGACGTGGCTGACGATGCCGACGGCGCGGCCGCCGTCGCGCAGGTCGTCCAGGATGTCGAGGACGGCGTCCAGGGTGTCCTCGTCGAGGGTGCCGAAGCCCTCGTCGATGAAGAGCGTGCCGAGCTCGACGCCGCCGGCCTCGGCGGTCACGACGTCGGCCAGGGCCAGTGCGAGCGCCAGGGACGTCATGAACGCCTCGCCGCCGGACAGGGTGGCGGGGTCGCGGTCGGTACCGGTCCAGCCGTCCAGGACCTTCAGGCCGAGGCCGCCGCCGGAGCGCCTGCGGTCGGCCGCGGTCCTCGCGGTGTCGTACAGCAGCAGGTAACGGCCGCCGGACATGTGGTCGAGGCGTTCGTTGGCGGCGTCCACGACCTGACGCAGGCGTTCCCCGAGCACGTACGACGACAGGCGGATGTGCTCGGCGTTGTCGGCCGACGTGCCGCCGGTCAGCTCGGCGAGCCGTTTCGCCAGCACGTACGCCTCCTCGGCGGGCCGCCACTCGGCGAGCGTCTCGTCCAGGGTCACGGCGAACCCGGCGAGCTGGTCGTGCCGCGCCACGGCCTGGTCCCGCGCCGACAGCCGCGCGGCGTGTTCCCGCTCGGCCTCGTCGTGCACGGCTTCGAGCACCGAGAGGTCCGGTGCCGGCAACGCCGCCGCCGCGAGCAGCGCCGGGTCCGCGAGCGTCCTGCCCACCGCGGCCCGCTCGGCGTCCAGCGTGCGCAGCCGCTCGCTCATCTCCTCGACGGTCGCGGCGTCCCGAGCCGCGGCCCCGACGTCCTCGACCCCCGGGAACCCCGCCTCCCGAGCGGCCCGCTCGGCCCGCTCCCACGCCGTCACCGCCTCGGCCTCCGCCGTGCCGGCGGCCCGCCGCGCCTCCGCCGCGTCCCGAAGCAGCTCCGCCTCATGCGTGAGCCGCTCCAGCCGCGCACTCAGCGAAGCGTCCTCCCCCCTGGCCTCCTCAAGGAGCGACCCCAGCCGCTCCACATCCACCAGCACGCCGTCCCGCCGCGCGTTCACACCGGCGATCTCCACCCCGACCCGCGCGCTCCGCTCCCCCGCCTCGGCCAACTCCTCCTCCACCCGGACACTCTCCGCACGCAGCTCCTCCTCACGCGCGGCCTCCTCCCCCACCCAGGCCAGCACCCGCTCCGCCTCGGCCAGGACCGCCAGGACCTCGTCCTCCACGGGCTCGTCGGCCTCGGCCGGCTCCTCCTCGTGGAGGGTGTCCCCGAGCGGCTTCTCCTGGCACACGGCCTCCTCCCGCACCTCGGCCGGCACGGCCGGGTCGTCGCTGTCCTGCGCCGGCTCCTCTCGGGACGCGGTCGCGACAGCCCACGGCAGGACCCACCCCGCGGTGGGACGAGGTCGCAGGCGGGTTCGGAGACCGGCCGCACGTGCCGCTTCACCGGCGGTGGACGTCTCCACGGCGCGGGTCGCGGCCTCGATGGCGGTCTGGAGGAGGCGGGAATCCTCGGTGCGGCGGTCGCGGCGGGACGTCACGCTCGGGTCGTCGCCGCGTGCGGCGTCCAGGGTGCGGGTGAGACGGTCGAACTCCTCGCGCAAGGCGGCCCGTGCCGTGCGGGCCTCGGCGGCCTCGACGGCGAGCTCGCGCGCACCGGCCTCGGCGACCTCAAGCTCGGCGCGCAGGCGGACGGCCTCCTCGGCCAGGGCCGGCTCGCCGGCGGCGGACTGCTCCAGCCGGGCCAGCTCGGCCTCGGCCTCCTGGCAGGCCGCGAGCGCCTCGGCGACCCCCAGGCCGCCGGCCTGAGCGGCGGCCTCCTCCAGGTGCGCGGCCAGCACCGCCACCCGTTCCTCGGCGGCCTGCCGCGCCTCCCACGCGGCCTCGTCGCGCGCCTCGGCCTCCTGCTCGTCATGGGACGTGGGGGCCGCCTCGTCCGGCGCGGCCGGAGCTGGATGCTCGTCCGAACCGCACACCGCGCACGGCTCGCCGGGGTGCAGGCCCTGCGCCAGCTCGGCCGCCATGCCGTCCAGGCGCGCCTGCCGGACGGCCTGCACCAGGTCCCGTGCCTCCTGCGCCTCGTCGGTGGCCGCTCTTCGCGCCTCCTCGGCCTCGGCCAGCTCACCTTCCAGCGCGTCACGCCGCTCGGCCTGCTCCGCCTGAAGCACCGCCGCGTCCCTGGCCGCCAGCGCCGCAGGCACCGCCGCCGCGTCGGCCCGCACCACCGCGAGCCGCTCCTCGGCCGCCGCGACCCGCGCCGGCAATCCGTCCCGTGCGTCCGCGAGCCCCGGCTCGCGCGCCGCGACCTCCCGCAGCCGCACCTCGACCTCGGCCAGCCCCCGCTCCACCTCGGCCAGCCGTTCCTCATCCCCCAGCCGCGCCTCAAGCACCACCACCTCGTCCTGAACCGACCTGGCGACCTCGGCCAGCCACTCCCCCACGACCACCGGGTCGATGCGGTCGGGTCCGGTGGCCGCGAGCCTCCCCACGCTCGCCGGCTCGTCATGGGCCGGCCCAGTGGCCTTGGCCGATCGGTTCACCAGCTCGGCGTACTCCTCTGAGAGCCGTTCGGCGACCGGTTCCAGCACGCGGTCCAGCTCCTCCAGTGCGGCCCGGGCCTCGACGGCGAGGGTGTCCCTGCGGCGGACGGTCTCCACGTCGGCGTGCGCGGCCTCCACCTCGGCCCGTGCCGCCGACAGCCGGGACGCCGCGAGCCGTGCCGCGGCGAGCTTCTCCCCCGCCTGTCGCCGTGCGGACGGCAGCTCGGCGAGGAGCGTCGCCACGTCCTTCTCCTCCTCGGCGAGCCGGTCGAGCCGCTCGCCGGTGCGACCGAGTTCCTCTCTCAGCTCGGCCAGCCGGTTCTCCTCCGCCGTGAGCTGTTCGAGCCGTGCCACCTCGTCGCGCCGGTCGCGTTCAAGCAGGGCCAGTTCCTCCACCCCGGCCTCACCGCCGGCCACCGCGACGGCGCGGGTGAGTGCGTCGGCGGCCAGGTCGGCGGCCTTGCCGGCGGTCTCCTCGCGGTGCTCGGCCTGCTGGATCAGGGGGAGGACCCGGCCGGCTCGCGCGGCCTCCGCGAGGATCGTCTCCAGGTCGGCGCGTTCGTCGGCGGTACGGTCGAGGTCGTCGCGGCGGGCCAGGGCCTCGGCGTGGGTGCGCTGGAGCTTGGCGAGGTCGCGCGCGCTTTCCAGCGCGTCGCGCGCGGCACGCAGCGTGCCGGCGGTCTCCTTGGCGGCGGCCCCCGCGTCGTCGCGTACACGCGCGGCACACGCCACCAGAGCGGCGGCCCAGCCGGCGGGGTCGGAGTCGGCCTGAGGAGCGGGAAGAGGATCAGCCGGGTCGTCCGTGCCGGGCTGCCGTGCCGGTAGAGGACCGGCCGGTTCGCCGGCGCCGGGCTGCGGCTCGGCAGGAAGAGCGAACGCGTCGCTGGTGCCGGCCGGCCGGTCGAGCAGCGGGCCGGCGGCGCCGCGCATGTGGTCGAGGGTGGAGTCGACCTGTTGGCGGAGGGTCTGGCGGTTCTGGCCGGCGCGGGTGCGGTGGTCGGCGAGCCACTGCTCCACGGCGGTGTAGAGGCGGACGGAGAAGAGTTTCTCCAGGAGTCTGCGGCGGTCGTCGCCGTCGGCGCGCAGGAAGCGTGCGAAGTCGCCTTGGGGGAGCATGGCGACCTGCCAGAACTGGTCGGCGTTCATGCCGAGGAGGCCGCCGATCAGGTCGCCGGCCTCGTCGAGGCGGCTGGAACGGAACGTCCACTCGCCGGTCGGGAGAAGCTCCTCCAGCAGGATCTTGGGTTTCTGCTCGACGGTGCCGTCGCCGCGCAGCTTGGGACGTTCCCACGCGGGGGAACGGGTGACGCGCAGGCGTCTGCCGCGCAGCGTGGTCTCCAGGACCACCTCCGGAGCGCGGCCCGGTGGCGCGTGGTCGCAGCGCAGGCGCCGCGCGCTGTCGCGCTGGCCCGGCACCCTGCCGTACAAGGCGTAGCACACGGCGTCGAGGACGGTGGTCTTGCCGGCGCCGGTGGGGCCGTGCACGAGGAACAGGCCGGCGTCGCCGAGCGCGTCGAAGTCGACCTCCTCTCGCGCGGGGAACGAGCCGAACGCGGTGAGCGCCAGCCGGTGCAGCCTCAAACCAGGGCCTCCTTGGCGCGGCACGACTCGAAGGCCCGGCGCAGCAAGGCACGCTCGGCGGCGTCGGCGGGCTCGCCGCGCACATCGCGGACGAAGTCCATGGCGACGTCGATCTCGGGCCGGCCGGCGAGCCGCGGGGCCCGCGCGGGCTCGGGGGCGTTCTCGGGGGCGAACACGAGGTTGAGGGTATGGGGGAAGCGCTGCCTGAGGCGCTCCATGGCCGCTTTGGGACGCACGGGGTCGGTGAGGGTGACCTGGAGCCAGTGGTCCTCGTACGCCGACCAGGCCGGCGAGGTGACCAGGTCGTCCAGGTGGCCGCGCAGGCGCGCCAGCGGCCGCGGCACCGGCGCGGGGACGAACGTGGCGGACGTCAGGCCCTCGGGGCCGATGTCGGCGAGCCACGAACCTTTGAGGTGGTCGGCCTCGGAGAAGGAGTAGGCGATCGGCGAGCCGGAGTAGCGGACGGCGTCGGTCATGCGCTGGCGGCCGTGCAGGTGGCCGAGCGCCACGTAATCGGTGCCGGCGAACGTCGAGACGGGGACGTGGGGGACGCCGCCGACACTGATGTCGCGCTCGCTGTCGCTGGACTCGCCGCCGGTGACGAACGCGTGGGCCAGCACCACCGACGGCGCGGCGCGGGTGGCGGCGTCGGCGCGGACGAGGGACATGGCGTGCGCGACGGCCGCGTGGTGGCCGCGCTCGGTGAGGCCCCACGGGACCCGCACCATGTCGGGCTCCAGGTAGGGGATTCCGTACACCGCGACCCCCTCGATCAGCACGGGACGGCCCACCCCGGCCGGGTCGGTGCGCAGGTGGACACCGGAGGCGTCGATGAGGCCGGCGCCGAAGCCGAGCCTGCGCGGCGAGTCGTGGTTGCCGCTGATGAGCACGACCCGCGCTCCGGCGTCGGTGAGGCGGCGCAGGGCCTCGCCGCACAGCTCGACGGCGTCCACCGGCGGCAGCGCGCGGTCGTACACGTCTCCCGCGACGAGCACGGCGTCGACACGCTCTGACCGCACGGTGGCGACCAGATGGTCCACGAAGGCACCCTGCGCGGCGATGAGGCTTTCACGATGAAATGCCCGGCCCAGGTGCCAGTCGGAGGTGTGCAGGAGACGCATGTCGCAGGAAGCTAACAGGTCCCGCTGACAAATGCGGCCCCTCGCGCACCATCGTTCGACCGGTGTGACTTAACCTACTGATCGAAGGTCATAATCGGGCGGAAAAAGCCCTCGCCGCGACGAGCCGCCCCGACCTTGAGGAGGTGGCGTGAGCGAGCGGGGCCGTCTGAGCGTGGCCGTCGCAGCGCTGCTTGCCGCGCTCACCGCGACGGGATACCTGCTGTCCCCGCCGGCGTTCGACCCGCCACCGCTGCGTGAGGACGTGAGCTTCCAGCACCTCCCGCCGCAACCGGCCGCCGAGGTGCGGCCCGTGCGGCACGACGGGCCCATCGTCACGCAGGAGATCGTCGTCCCCGCCGGCGACACCGCGCTCGCCGCCACCGTACGCGCGCCGGCCACCCCCGGCCGTCACCCCGCGATGGTGTTCGTCCAAGGCTCGGGGCCCGGTTACCGCGGCGAGTTCACCACGCAGGCCACGTGGCTCGCCAAGGCCGGGGTGGTGACCCTCACCTACGACAAGCGCACCGTCGGGTACGACTTCCGGCACCGCGACTTCTCGCTGCTCGCCGACGACGCGCTGCGCATGATCGACGTGCTGCGGAGACGTCCCGACGTCGACCCCGCGCGGACCGGTCTGTGGGGGGTCAGCGAGGGAAGCTGGGTCACCCCCATCGCGGCGCGCAGCGCCGACGTGGGGTTCACCGTCATGGTGTCCTCCCCCAACGTCACGCCGCTGCGCCAGGTGGCCTGGGCCCTCAACGAGCAGCTCGAACGGCTGCACGCGCCGGCCGGGGTGCGCGACCTGCTCACCAAGGCGATGGGGGTCGCCGGTTTCGACTTCCTGCGGTACGACCCCGAGCCGGCGCTGCGGCAGATCACACAGCCGGTGCTGGCGCTGTACGGCACGATGGACCCGTCGATCCCGTTCGTGGAGAGCACACAGAAACTCACCGCGGCGCTCAAGGCGGCCGGCAACCCCGCGTACACGATCAGGTTCATCGGCGGGGCCGACCACGCGATGCGGGTCAACGGCGGGCCGTTCACCAAGGGGTACCTCGAAACGCTCGCCAACTGGGTACTCGACCTGCCGCGCACGGCGCTGCCGCCGCCTGGCCTGCAGATCGCCGGCGCCACCCCCGTGCAGCGGTACGAGACGGCGGACGTGCCGCAGGCGCCGTGGTACGCCGGCGGCGCCATCCTCACGCTGATGCTGACCCTCGCCACGGTGGCGTACGTCGCGGCGCCGGTCACCGAGTTCGTGGTGCGGCTGCGCGACCGGCAGATCGTGTCACCGGCCCGGTCGCCGCAGTGGCCCGCCGTCCGGCGGCGGCTGCGGCGCATGGCGTGGACCGGCGTGGGGCTGTTCGCGGCGGTGATCGCGTTCATCATGCTGATCGTGCTGTTCTCGGTGAACCAGGCAGGCGCGTGGCCCGCCGTGCTGTCGGGGTGGCTCGTGGTGCGGGTCCTCGCGCTGCTCATGCTCGTGCAGGAGGTCACGGCGGCGGCCGCGGTGTACACGGCGGTGCAGGACGGCTGGGAGCCGGGCCGGTGGCAGCGGTTCACCATCGCGGCGGTGCTCGGCGGCACCGGCGGGCTGCTGCTCATCGCGGCCTACTACGGGTTGTTCAGCTTCCCCTGGTGAACGCGGGATCGGTTCCGCCGATGCGGACGCCGCCGGTTCACCGGTGAACGCGCGGCCGGTCGCCGTACGGCACATGGCCGGGTGACCGTTCGACGTGTGGCCGCATGCGGCCGTTGGTGAAGTGTTCATGTTCGCGTCGGACTCGCCGGATATCGTGCCGCCTCTGGAAACGGGGAGGTACAAGCAACCTTGGGCCACGCGAACAAGCCACCGGGGACGGCCGGAGTCATCGGCTGGACGGCGTTGTCCGCCATCGCGCCGGGTGCGGCGCACCTGCGGGCCGGCCGGCGGCGAACGGGATTCCTGCTGCTCGGGGGCTATCTCCTCGTCCTTGCCGCGCTGGTCGTGACCGTGCTCACCGGGGGTGCCGGGCTCGCGGGACGGCTGCTCGACCCGGTGTGGCTGCGCGTCGTCATCGTCGTGGCCTGCGTGGCCGGGGTGTGCTGGTTCGCGCTGCTCGTGCGGTCGTACGTCATCCTGCGGCCCGGTGAGCTGTCCCAGGTGGGGCAGATCATCTCCGGGGTGCTCACCGGCACGCTCGCGGTCGCGTTCGCGATGCCGTTCGCCGTCGTCGCGCAGTACGCGCTGGTGTCGGGTGCCACGCTCGACGCGGTGTTCGACGCGCCGTCGGCCGAGGCGGCGGCGACCACCCCGCCGGTCAGGCCGGAGGACCCGTGGGACGGCCGCGACCGGGTCAACATCCTGATCCTCGGCGGCGACTGGCAGCCGGACCGGGTGGGGGTGCGCACCGACAGCATCAACCTGGCCAGCGTGGACGTGCGCACCGGCGACACCGTGCTGTTCAGCCTGCCGCGCAACCTGGAGAACGTCCGCTTCCCGCCGGGGACCCCGATGCACCGCGCGTTCCCCGATGGGTTCCGGCTGCCTGCCAACCCCGACGGGTCGAGGGAGGACCTGCTGTTCTCGGTGTGGCAGTACGCCGAGAACCACCCCGAGCTCTTCGGCGGCCGGAAAGGCATGGGGCCGCGGACGCTGAAGGAGACCGTCGGGTACACCCTCGGGCTGCGGGTCGACTGGTACGCGCTCGCCAACATGTGGGGGCTCGCGCGGATCATCGACGCGCTCGGCGGGCTGACGCTCACCGTGCCGGTGGACATCGTGTTCGGCAAGTACAACGAGGGCCTGGTCAAGGCCGGCACCCGCAAGCTGCGCGGCGCGGACGCCATGTGGTTCGCGAGGTCCCGCACCAACAGCGACGACTACACGCGGATGGGCCGGCAGCGGTGCGTGCTGAACGCGCTGGTGCACCAGGCCGACCCGGCGACCGTGCTGCTGCGGTTCAACGAGCTGGCCCGCGCGTCCAAAGGCATGTTCCGCACGGACATCCCCCGGGCCATGCTGGAACACCTGGTGCCTCTGGCCCTGAAGGTCCGCGGCGCGAGGCTCGCCGGCGTCCAGTTCGTCCCCCCGCTGATCCACACCGGCTCCCCGGACTGGGCCCTCATCCGCCGCACCGCCGCGCGCGCTCTGCGTCCCCCGGCGACCCCCGCACCGGCCCCGTCCACGACCGGCGGCGTGACCGCCACCCCGTCGCCTGAGGTGACCAAGACCCCGAGACGACCCACCGGCACACCGGGAGCCCCCCGCCGCCTCGCCGACGGCTGCGCCTGACCGTACGACCCGCGCCGAGGCCGGTGTGGCGCGGCGCCGCCGTGCGCGTCTCCCGGCGGACCGCGCCGGCCGGGATCAGAAGCGGAACGACTCGGACGCGAGGCGGCGTACGCGGTCCTCGTCGACCAGGTGGCCGAGGCCCGGCTGGGTCAGCGGCACGGCCACCACGCCGCCGGACGCGCCGACCGGCGGGGTGACGATCTGCGCGCTGCGCGGCGGCTCGGTGACGTCGCTCGGCAGGGTGCAGCCGGGGAGGCTGGCGACCGCCACCGTGGCGGCGCGCGCGAGGCCCGTGCCGCGACCGCCGGCCGCGGTGACGTCCCACGCGGCCTCGGCGGCGCGGTCGTGCGCGCGGCGCGCGGCACGCAGGGAACCGAAACGGGACGGACGCAGCAGCAGCGCCGTGCCGGCCCGTGCCGCGACGGCCTCCTCGACGGCCGCGACCGAGTGCACCTCGACGGCGACCGTGGAGTTCACCCGCTCCTGCAGACGCGCGTGCATGTCGAGGTCGGCGTCACCGGCCGGCCCGCCGAACGGACGCTCGATCGCGGTCACGTCGTACGCCTCCAGGGACGGCAGGTCCCCGAGGTCGGTGTAGGCGCCTCTGCCGTCCACGGCGAGGGCCAGCGCCGGGTAGGCCTGCCGGACCGCGCGCACCGGCTCGACGTCCCAGCCCGGGTGGATGTCCAGCGTGACGTGCGCGTACCCGGCGCAGACGTGCCGGTTGACCCGCGCGACCATGGCCTCAAGGGACCGCTCCGCGGCCAGGCGCACCGTGGCGATCAGCGAGGTCCTGGTGCCGCCGAGAGCGTGCGCGAGCGGCACCCCCCGCATGCGGGTCCACAGATCCCAGCACGCGAGGTCGACCGCCGAGCCACCCGGCACGTCACCGAGCTCGTCCGGATGCTCCCAGTCGACCCCGAGCAGCGCCGGCGCGAGCGACTCCTCCATCGTCCCCCAGGTCTTGGCGAGCGTCGCGTCCGCCTCCCGCGACGGCCCCCCGCCGGCGTCCCCCCGCACCGCGGAGTGCACGGCCTCCCCCCAGCCGGTCATGCCGCCGTAGTCCGTGAGCTTCACAAGGATGCTCTCCGGCCGCCTGCCGTACGGCAGCACAAGCCGGAAGACCTCAAGCTCCCGTACGCGCGGCATGCGTCTCCTCCCTCGACCCTGCCTCTCCATGGTGCCTTCTCCCGCCACCCCGTCCAAACCGGAGAACCGAAAAGCCGGGGTACGACACGGGTCCCCGGCCGGAACAGCCCCCTGTCCGAGTGGCGGAGCACGGACACCGGGTCAGTGGCGGCCGCGGACGGAAAGGGTGCGTTCGGCCCACTGGGTGATGTCCCTGCGTTCGATGGCGGCGGCCATGAGCTCGGGGAAGGCGTCCGGGGTGCAGGCGAACGCCGGGACGCCTAAGGCGGCGAGGGCCTGCGCGTTCTCGTGGTCGTAGTGGGGCTGGCCCTCGTCGGAGAGGGCCAGCAGGACGATCACCTGGATGCCTGAGGCGGTCATGGCGGCGACCCGGCGGAGCATCTCCTCGCGGACACCGCCTTCGTACAGGTCGCTGATCAGGATGAAGATGGAGTCGGCGGGCCGGGTGATCAGGCCCTGGCAGTAGGCGATGGCGCGGTTGATGTCGGTGCCGCCACCGAGCTGGGTGCCGAACAGCAGCTCCACCGGGTCGTGGAGCTGGTCGGTGAGGTCGACGACGCTGGTGTCGAACACCACCAGGGACGTCCTGAGCGAACGCATCGACGCGAGGACCGCGCCGAACACGCTGGAGTACACCACCGACGCCGCCATCGACCCGCTCTGGTCCACACACAGGGTGACGTCGCGCAGCACGGCCCGTTGCCGGCGCGCGTACCCGACCATCCGCGACGGCACGACGGTGCGCCGCTCCGGCAGGTAGTTCTTGAGGTTGGCCCTGATGGTGCGGTCCCAATCGATGTCGGCGACCCGCCGCGGCCGTGACGTGCGCGCCGAGCGGTCCAGCGCACCCGACACCGCCGTCATGGTGCGCCGCGCGAGCCGGCGCTCCAGGTCCGCCACGACCTTCGCCACGACCGCGCGCGCCGACCTGCGCGCGGTCTCCGGCATGACGCGGTTCAACGAGATCAGCGTGCCGACCAGATGGACGTCCGGCTCGACCGCCTCCAGCATCTCGGGCTCGAGCAGCAGCCGGGTGAGGTTGAGCCGATCGATGGCGTCCTTCTGCATGACCTGCACCACGGTGGAGGGGAAGTACGACCGGATGTCCCCCAGCCACCGGGCCACCCGAGGCGCCGACCCCCCGAGCCCGGCCCCCCGCCGCGCGTCCCCCGCCGCGCCGCCACCGGACCCCTCCCCCGATCCCCCGCTGTCGTACAGCGCCGCGAGCGCCGCGTCCATCCGCGCGTCGTCCCCCGACAACTCCCCGGCGGCCCCACCGGCCTCCCCGCCGAGCACCATCCGCCATCTACGCGCTCGCTCGTCCATCAGTTCCTCCTGGTCGACATCGACGGCCCGCCGGCCCCCAAGATCTGCAGGACGGTGCGGACGGCCGGGGCCGCGCGCCGTGCGTCGGCCTCCGGGGTGGCGGCTCGGGCTGTGTGGGTGGTGGTGACGCGGGTGGCTATGGTGCGGCGTTCCGGGACCGGGAAGGCGCCGAAGGTGCGGCGGAGCAGGGGGAGGACGTCGATGAAGGCCTCGGGGGTGAGGGTGGTCAGCCAGGTGTCGACCAGGGTGAACAGGGTCGAGTCGTGCACCAGGAGCAGGCCGCTGCCGGCCAGGAAGCCCTCGACCCAGGCGGCGGCGCGGGCCGGTGGCGTGCCTGCCGACATGGCGCGGGACATGCGGCGTGACACCTCCTCGGCGGGGACGGTGCCGGCGTCGAGCAGGATGCGGGTGAGCCGGCCGCCGATGAGGCCGTGCAGGTCGTCGCGCGCGGCGATGCCGGACAGGACGGCCAGCCAGCCGTCGCGCCGGTCCTCGCGCAGGCCCACGGCGGTGTGCACGGCGTCCACGTGGCGCAGCAGCTCGCGGGCCGAGTCGTCGTCGAGGCCGGTGACGGCCGCCGGCAGGCCGGCTCGGATGCGCGCGAGCAGCGACTCGGCGATGGCACTCAGCCCTTCGGCGGAGGTGCCGCGCACGTCGCCGTACCGCTCGGCGCGCACCAGGGACGGCAGCGCGGCCATCAGGTGGGTGACGTCGCTGTCGAGCGCGGCGCGCGCCGACACGGCCGACAGCACCGACGTCAGCGCGTCCGGCAGGTCCGCGAGCAGGCACCGCTCGGCGGCGTCGGTGAGCTCGGCGAGCGGCCGGTCCCGCGCGGCGAACTCCCGTACCCGTGCCGACGCGGCGGCGGGGACGGTGGTGCCGTACCCGCCGGCCTCGATCAGCTCGATGTCGAACTCCGGACGCCACTCGAGCCGCCACGACTCCCGGAACGTCCCCTTGCCTCTCGCCTCTCGCGGCACCCCCCAGGCCACGCCGAGCAGCCCGAGCCGGTGCAGCAGGCGGCTGCGGTCGAGGTCGAGCGGTTTGCGCAGGTCGAGGTCGAGGTCGCGCTCCAGGGCCTCGGCACGCAGCCGGAGCCGCGTCATGCGTTCGCGCAGGTCCCGCTGCAACGGCACCATGGGGGTGCCGTCCGGGACGTGGCCGAGCCGCTCCCCCACGACCATGCGCCGCTGGATCAGCTCCACCGGCAGGTCGGCCCCCTCGCACAACACGGACCTGACCGCTTCGGTGACCTCGCTCAACCCGGCGAGCGGCCGTCCCCGGATCGCCGCGAGCCCTTCGGCCAGCCGTACCCCTTCGATGACGTGCGCCGAGGAGACCGGCAGGTCCTCCTCCCTGAGCACCGCCGCGGCCCGCGCCATCCACCGCTCGATCGGCCGTTCCGGACAGGCGAACAGGTGGTCGTACCACCCCGGCGACCGGACCCCGGCCCCGTACCCGCTCCAGGACGCGAGCCGTCCGTACGTCCACGGCACCCAGGTCATCTCGACCTTGACCCTCGGCAGCCCCC
This sequence comes from Sphaerisporangium rubeum, assembly GCF_014207705.1. Taxonomy (NCBI): domain Bacteria; kingdom Bacillati; phylum Actinomycetota; class Actinomycetes; order Streptosporangiales; family Streptosporangiaceae; genus Sphaerisporangium; species Sphaerisporangium rubeum. The sequence continues at coordinate 2,835,554 of NZ_JACHIU010000001.1, read as the reverse complement.
GCAGCAGCCGCTCGTCCGGCGCGGCCGGCCCGATCTCCCGCAACGCCGGCACATGCCAGGCCCCGCAGACGACCGCCACCCGCCGGTACCCGTCCTTGAACGCTCCCCGGACGACCTTGCGCATGTACGCCTCACGCCGAGCCTCACGCTCGTCCGGCACGTACCCTTCCCGCACCGCCGCCATCGCCTCGGCGATCACCTCGAACGGCGCGTCCCCCCGATGCTCGACGACGTCCTCCCACCACCGCTCCGCGTCGTCATACCCGGCCGCCTCCGCCAGCCTCCCGATCGGATCCCTCCCCGCGGGCCCGAAGTCCTCGACCCCGTCCTCGGCGACCTCGTGATCGCGCGACCCCTCCGGTTCCCGAGCGGCATCCAGGTCCCGCGAGGCACTCGGCGGCTGCGCGGCGTCCGGGCCCTTCGAGGCGTCCCGTCCGGCGGCGTCGCGCGAAGAAGGTGCCAGGCTGTACGCGGCGGGGAGGTCGCAGAAGCGGACCGGGACGCCGGCCGCGAGCGCATAGCGCATGGCCTGCCATTCCGGTGAGAACGCCGCGAACGGCCAGAAACCAGCCCGCGACGGCTCGCTGGGAACGTGCGCCAGCAGTGCGACCGGCGGCTCCATGTCCGGTTCCCCGGCCAGCCCGACGAGCGCGTCCGCCTCAGGCGGCCCCTCGATGAGCACGATGTCCGGCCGGACCCGCCGCAGCTCCGCCACAAGGGCCCGCGCCGACCCCGGCCCGTGATGCCGCACCCCGAGCACCACATGGACCGCCGCGCCATCCGTCCCCTGTGCCGACCCGACGGCGGCGGAATCGGAGAGTACGCCGATCGGCCCTCCACCTGGGAGGGAGTGGGATACGCCGGCATCGGCAGAACCGGACGGTACCCCGGCCGACTCCCCACCTGCGAGAGAGGCGGACATACCGACAGCCGAAGAACCGGACGGCACCTCCACCTGCTCCCCGCCTGTCAGGGAGGAGGACATACCGGGAGACGTGCCGGCGGCAGGGGTCGTGGTGGTGGGGTCAGGCATCGCGGCAGGCCCGGTAGAAGTCGCGCCACTCCGGACGCTCGCGGACGACGGTTTCGAGGTACTCGTTCCAGATGACGCGGTCGGAGACGGGGTCCTGGATGACGGCGCCGACGATACCGGCGGCGACGTCGGCGGGACGCAGGACGCCGTCGCCGAAGTGCGCGGCCAGGGCGATGCCGCTCGTGAGGACGGAGATGGCCTCGGCGGTGCTGAGGGTGCCGCTCGGGGACTTGACGGTGGCGCGGCCGTCGGTGGTGGCGCCGGAGCGGAGCTCGCGGAAGACGGTGACGACGCGGCGGATCTCCTCCATCGCGGTGGTGGTCTCCGGCAGCTCAAGAGCGCGGCCGAGCTGGGTGACGCGGCGGGACACGATGTCGACCTCCTCGTCCTCGGTGGCGGGGACGGGAAGCACGACGGTGTTGAAGCGGCGCCGCAGCGCGCTGGACAGCTCGTTGACCCCGCGGTCGCGGTCGTTGGCGGTGGCGATCACGTTGAAGCCGCGGGTGGCCTGCACCTCCGTCGCGAGCTCCGGCACCGGCATGGTCTTCTCCGACAGGACGGTGATCAGCGCGTCCTGCACGTCGGACGGCATGCGGGTGAGCTCCTCGATCCGCGCCAGCCGGCCCTCGGCCATGGCCCGCATCACCGGGCTCGGGGTGAGCGCCTCACGGGACGGCCCCTCCGCGAGCAGCCGCGCGTAGTTCCACCCGTACCTGACCGCCTCCTCGGCCGTCCCCGCCGTCCCCTGCACCAGCAACGTCGAGTCCCCGCTGATCGCCGCCGCGAGGTGCTCCGACAGCCACGTCTTCGCCGTGCCCGGCACACCGAGCAGCAGCAGGGCCCGATCGGTGGCGAGCGTCGCGACCGCCACCTCGACGACCCGCCGCGGCCCGATGTACTTGGGGCTGATCTGATCCCCGTCCCCGAGGATGTAGGTCGTCACGGCCCACGGCGACAGCCGCCACCCCGGCGGCCGCGACCGGTCGTCGGTCTTGGCGAGAACCGCCAGCTCCTCGGCATATTGATCTTCCGCGTGCGGACGCAGGACTGTCATCGGTGTTGTCAGCTCGCTCTCACGTAGGGGTGACACGGAATGGGGAGGTTCGAGGTCGTCGCGGCGGCCGGTCTCGTCCGGCGAAAGGCCATGGTCCTCGCGGCCGGCCTTGTCCGGCGATAGGGCCGTGGTCCTCATGGCCGGCCTCGTCCGGCGAAAGGCCACGGTCCTCGCGGCCGGCCTTGTCCGGCGAAAGGGCCGTGGTGGTCGGGCCGGCCTCGTCCGGCGAAAGGGTCGCGGTCGTCGCGGCGGCCGGAGCCCGGCGGACGTGGCGCGGCAGGGACCGCGCGGTCGTGCGGCGGCCCGGAATCGGTCAGCCGGCGGTCGGCGGTCGTCACGGTGGTCCCAGCTCGGTGAGCATGGCGTGGCGGAAGCGGAGGACGTCGGCGACGTCCTGGACGGCGGGTTCGGGGGAACGGGAGGCCGCGGTCGCGTGGCCGGAGGGGTCGGCGCGCTCGCCGGCGAGGCGGGTGAGTTCGCCGAGGTTCCAGGGCTGGTGGCCGACGGTTTCGACGATCTTGTCGAGGACGGCATCGGTGAGGGCCGGGCCCCAGGGGCCGGGGATGCCGCCGAGCATCATGATCAGCTGGCCGTCCACGGGCTGGCCTCGCACCAGCTCGGCGGCCTGGCCCGCGCGCTCGGCCGGTGGCAGGACGGCGAGCAGGTCGGTGAGGGGCTCCACGGCGAACAGCGCGCGAGCCCACTCGGGGTCGTTCTGGAGCACCACGGCGCGTTCCCAGCCGAGCCTGACCTCGCGCGGCCACTCCTCGACCTTCAACCGGACGATCTGCTTCGGCGGAAGGCCGAACCGGCCGGTCCAGAAGGTGAGAGGGGTGCGTGCGACGACCTGTTGGAGCCACCAGCTTCCCTGGCCGGTGCCTGCGGGGGCTCGTGAACGGATGCCGTCGCGCTCCATGGCGGCGTCGCACTCGGCGGGAGGCTCGGCGACGAGGCGGTCGCCGGACAGCGTCAGGCACCTCTCGGCCCGCGCGGCCATACGGCGGCCGAGCCTCGACCCGGGGAGCCTGGTGAGCAGGTCGGCGGCCTGGCCGCGGACCTCGCGCCTGCGGTCGTCCAGCGCGTCCTCAAGGAACGGCTCGTCGTCCATGGACAGGCCATCGGCGAGCGCGTTGACGAACGCGGCGCGGTCCTCGGGGCCTTCCTTGGCCCAGCCCTGGAGGAGCAGCTCGCGTGCCTGCGCCGGGTCGGCGCGCCGCAGCGTCCGCAGGTACGCGAGGCGGTCGCCGCGTGTGCCGTACTCCCAGAGGTCCATCGGCGGCCCCGGCGCGGCCGTTCCCGTCGTGACGACCGGCTCCGGCACGGTGACCGGGGTGGCCTCGTCCTGGACGTAGGCCCAGGCGGGGTTGAGGCCGGCCAGCCACCGGCCGCGGGCCCCGGCGAGCACCCCGATGGGAGCGCGCAGCGAACGGTCGCGCGCACCGTGGTCGAGCACCTGCGGCAGCAGCTCGGGAGGCAGGCGGTAGCCGCGCGCGGCGGCGGCCTCCAGCCACTCGGGGAGCAGCCGCGGCTGCTCGCCGTCCAGGATGCGCGCCAGCCGGTCACCCGCGGCACGCGGCACCATCGCCTGCTCCTCACCGGGTGCCGCAGGCAGCGGCTCCCCATGGCGCGGCGGCTGACCGGCCCGCATGCCGACGACATGCGCCGCCGCGCGTCCGAGCACATCGCCTTCCGGCCGCCGCTCCACCCCCACAAGCGCCGCCGACACCAGCCGCTCCCACTCCACGACCGTGCTCACACCACCTCCCGGACCGCCGTCACTCGTCCGCTCACCAGCGGCGTCTTCGCCGGTGGCTCCTGGACCGCTGTCACTCGTCCGCTCACCGGCGGCGTCTTCGCCGGTGATTCCTGGACTGCTGTCACCTGTCTGCTCACCTGCGGCTCGTGCGGCGTCCTCGCCGCTGCCTCGCTGACGGGGAGCCCTGTCGCCGGTGACGGCGCTCAGGTCCGGGCCGCTTTCGTCCGGGGTGTTCACAGGACCACCAGCCGTCCTTCCTCGTCCCACGCGGTGAAGGGTCTGAGCCCTAGAGGGGTCCACTCGGCCGCCACGGTCACCGGCCGGCCGCCGGAGACCGCGAGCAGGCGCCACGGGTGGCCGGCCACCGGATGGACCGGCATGCCGGGGGACTCGCCGCCGTCCTCGCGAGGAGTGGACGAGGGAGGGTCGGTCAGGAGCCAGCGGCCGGCGGACCTGGCGGGGGTGGCGGGTCGCAGGACGATCGGCCAGGAGTCGGTCCAGGGGTCGCCGGCGACGGCGGTGGCGATCTCGGTGAGTGCGCCGCTCACGGTGGTGCCGTCGGGGGGTGCGGCGGGGACGGGGCCGCGGCGGGTGGCGACCAGTGCGCGCAAGGGAGACGCGCCGGGATAGAACGCGAGGTCGGCGTCCACGGCGGTGCCGGTGACCAGTGAGACGTCCAGGGGCTGGCGTGGCGGCGCGAAGGACAGGACCAGCGCGAACCTGCCGGTGTGGCGGCCGCGCAGCCAGACGCGGCGGGACGTCAGATTGTCCTGCTCGTCGTCCCGCCGGCCGAGGACGTCCCAGACGTCGCGAACGAGCTCACCGGCCAGCACGTCGTCCCGTGAGACGGGGAAGCCGACGCGCGACCGGATCGTGTCGCGTAACGGCCCCGGCAGGCCGGACGCGTGGCGGTGGCCGACGGCGAGCAGGTGGAGCAGGCCGTACTCCCCGAGAAGCCGGGACGGCCAGTCCTCGTCGGCGAGCACGCGTGGCAGCCGCGACACGACCCCCGCGACACCAGGCGCCTGCGCGTCCACCAGCCGCCGCGCCAGCTCCTGCCAGCGCGCGGTGGCGTCACGCCGGGCCCCGGCCAGCCCCTGGCCGATCTGGTCGGCGAGCCACCGCTCCAGCTCGGCCAGCCCGGCCATGACCCTCTCCTCGCGCTGCGCCGCACGCCGCGCCGCCGCGTCGGCCGAAGACCCGGCGACCGCACCGGCCGGCCCGGCACCCGCCGCGCCGAGCAGAGCGGCCCCGTCGTCCGTCACCGCGGCCTCCCCCGCCGCGGAACGGGACGCGGAACCGTCCGCACCAGGCGGACCGGCACCGCCGGCACCAGGCGGACCGGCACCGCCGGCACCGGGTGGACGGAGTGCGTCCACCCCAGGTGAACCGGTGCCGTCCGGACCCGGAGAAGCCGCACCGTCCGCGCCAGGCGGACCGGCGCCCTCCTTGCGGCCGGCGCGTGCGCGGCGTTGCTCCAGCCACTCGCCGACCCAGGTGGGGGGCTCGTCGGCCGGGGTCACGCCGTCGGCGGACCATAGTAAGAGGAGGCCGAGTGCGTGTTTGCAGGGGAACTTCCGGCTTGGACAGCTGCACCGGTAGGCGGTGTCGGCGAGGTCGACGCACGCGCGGTACGGCGTGGCGCCGCTGCCTTTGCACTCTCCCCAGAGGACATCAGGCATGACCCCGGCGACCGGCCACTTGGCAGGGCCGCTGACGCTCTGCGCGCCTTTCTTGGACGACGCGTCGGGGGCGAGCGCCAGGACCTGATCACGGCTCCAACGTTCGATCACACAGGAACACTATCGACCCCCTCCGACAATTCCCGGCGGCTTCTTGTACCTGGTCAGAGGGGATATTTCATCCCAGAGACCCCAGTCGGGCGACACCCCGGCGACGGTCGCCTACGATCGGCCGGATGCTGCTGATGACGTACGACGCCTACCCCGACGGTCCCTCCATCGCGGTCGCGGGCGAACAGGAGGCCCTGCGGGTCGCGGCCCGTGAGTTCCCCGGTGACAGCACGGTGGTCGCCGTCGAGGACGGCACGGTGTTGTTCCTGCGCAGGGACGTGACCGGCGCGTTCACCGGCCTGCGGAGGCGGCCCCCCGTGGCCGAGGAACTCGGCCTGCTCCCCCACCCCGAAGGGGGCTGGTTCCGCGAGACGTGGCGCACGTCCGCCGAGTTCGTGCCAGCCGGGTACGACGGCCCCCGGCAGAGCGCCACCGGCATCTACTTCCTGCTCGCTCCAGGCGAGGAGTCGGTGTGGCACGCCGTCCGTTCCGACGAGGTGTGGTTCTGGCACCGCGGCGGGCCGCTGACGCTGACGCTCGGCGGCACGGGCCGCGAGCCCGGTGAGCCGGCCGCCGTCACCCTCGGGCCACGCGTGGAGGACGGAGAGCTTCCGCAGGTCATCGTGCCGGCGGGGACGTGGCAGGCGGCGCGGCCGACCGGCGCGGAGGCCGTGCTGGTGAGCTGCGTGGTGTCGCCGGGGTTCGACTTCGCGGACTTCACGGCGCTGTGATCCCCTGCCGCCGCGAAAGGGACAGGTTCAGGGGCAGGCGGTTGTGGTATCGGCACAGTGCGGGGACAGGCGGGGACAGGGCGATTCGAGGAGGGCGACGTTGAGCATGCGGATCGTTTCCGTCGTCGGCGGCAAGGCCGCCGAGGACACCAGTGCCGCGGCCTACGACTCGGTCAATCCGGCGCGGACCGCGGACATCGTGGCGAAGGTGCGACTCGCGGACGGCGCGACGTTCGCGTGGGCCTGCAGCGTGGCGTCGGCGGCGCAACGCGAATGGGAGAAAGTGCCGGCGCCGGTGCGCGGCCGGGTGATCGCGTCCATGGGACGGCTGGTGGAGGCCAACGCCGAGGAGCTGGCACGCCTGGTCACCGACGAGATCGGCAAGCCGTACGCCGAGGCGCTCGGCGAGGTGCGTGAGATCGTCGACACCTGCGACTTCTTCCTCGGCGAGGGACGCAGGCTGTACGGCCAGACGGTGCCGTCGGAGATGCCGGACAAGAGCCTCTTCACGTTCCGCGTGCCGGTCGGGGTCGCCGCAGTGATCACGGCGGGGAACTTCCCGGTGGCGGTGCCGAGCTGGTACATCGTCCCGGCCCTGTTGTGCGGCAACGCGGTGGTGTGGAAGCCCGCCGAGTACGCCGCCGCGTCGGCGCACGCGCTGTACCGGCTGTTCGCGGCGGCGGGCCTGCCGGACGGCGTGCTGAACATCGTGTTCGCCGACGGCCCGGCCACCTCCACCGGCCTTGAGGCGGCGCTCGAGGAGGGCACGGTGCAGAAGGTCGGGTTCACCGGATCCACCGCCGTGGGCCGCGTCATCGGTGAGCTGTGCGGACGTCACCTGCAATCGCCGTGCCTGGAGCTCGGCGGCAAGAACCCCATGGTCGTCATGCCGGACGCCGACCTGGACCTCGCCGTGGAAGGCGCCTTGTTCTCCGGTTTCGGCACCGCGGGCCAGCGCTGCACGTCGCTCGGCACCGTGATCGTGCACGAGTCGGCGCACGACGCGTTCGTGGAGCGGTACGTGCGCGCGGTCGCGGCGGCGAAGGTCGGCGACCCGCGCGGCGACGTGCTGTACGGCCCGATGCTGGACCACCGGTTCGCCGAGCGCTTCGAGGAGTACCTCGGGTGGCTCCAGCCGCACCACACCGTCGTGACCGGCGCGACCGGCCGCATCACCACAGGCAACCCGCGTGGGGACTTCGACGGCGCGGGTGGCCTGTTCTACCACCCGGTCGTGGTGGACGGCGTGCGGCCCGGGGACCGGCTGTTCATGGAGGAGACGTTCGGCCCGATCGTCGGCGTCACGACGTTCGGCGGGCTCGACGAGGCGATCGCGCTGGCCAACCGGCCGGGGTACGGCCTGTCGTCCTCGATCTACACCACCGACCCCAAGGCGGCCTTCCGGTTCCGCGCCGGGGTCGGCGCCGGCATGGTCAGCGTGAACAACTCGACCTCAGGCGCCGAGGCGCACCTGCCGTTCGGCGGCAACGGCAGATCCGGCAACGGCAGCCGCCAGTCCGGCATGTGGGTGCTCGACCAGTTCACGCGCTGGCAGGCGATGAACTGGGACTACTCGGGCCGCCTGCAGAAGGCGCAGATGGACGTCGCCGAGATCGTGCCTGACCTGGAGTTCCGTCTCTGACCTCCGCCGGTTCCGCCGGGGAAGGCCGCGAGAGCCGCCGCCTGGTCTCCCAGGCGGCGGCCTCGCAGGGTCACGACCCGCTCTGGCCGCTCTGGCCGTTCTGTCCGTTCTGTCCGTTGCGGCCGTCGTACCCGAGCAGGCGCATCGCCGTCTCCGGGTCCATGGCCGCGGCGAGCAGCTGCGCACGTTCGACGGCCCGGTCCCGCGACGCCTCGGCCCGCGCGCGTCCCGCCTGGTGGTTGCGCACGACGATGACCGCGATGGCGCACGCCACGATCACCAGCACCACCACGACGACGAACGCGACGACCCCGCCGACCGGCGCGACGTTCGCCGCGCCGCCGTCGGCCCCGCCGCCGAACACGGCGAGCCCGAGCACCACGAACAGCATCAGCGCCGCGATGGCCGCGAGCGCCAGCAGCACAGGCCGCGTCGACCGCCGGGGCTCCGGCGGCGGCGGTTGCGGTACCGCCGCCGGGGGGGCCTCTCGCGGCTTGTCCAAGCTCCACGGGATGAACTCCGGCGAACCACCGCCGTTGGCGTGCGGCGCGGCCACCCCGCCGTTGCCGGCAGGCGGGCCGATCAGCGGCGGCGCGGCGAACGGGTCAGGCGCCGCCGTCAGGCCGGACGTGGTCAGGCCGGGTGGCGCGGTCATGCCAGGTGGCGCGGTCAGGTCGGGTGGCGTGGCGGACGCCGACACCACCTGGCCCGCGATCACCGGTACGGCCGCCGGCGCGATCGCCGGCCGGGGCAGCGGCGTGGTGACGTGGCTGTGCGTGCGGTGCGCCTCGGCGGCCACCGTGTGGTACGCCTCCAGCGCGTCGCAGAAGTCGTCGTCACCGTAGACCGTGCCGTCCACCAGGGGGCCCCGCGTGCACTCGATCACCGCGATGACGTCGTCACCGGACAGTGTCTTGTGCTGCTCCAGCGCGTGCGCGACGGCGAGCACCTCGCGCCGGTTGGCCCGCAGCAGTTCCTCGGTCTTGCTCAACAGCCGCGCCAGGTTGTACTCGATGCGTTCGGCCAGCATGTCCGGCACGTTCTTGTCCCGTGCCGACCCCGGCTCCTGCGTGTAGCCGATGCCGCCGCCGGTCCCCGGCTGCGGCGCCGCCTTGCCGTCCCTGATGCCGAGCTGCTGCAGCGCCGGCAGCGCGGCGATGCCGACCCCCATGCCCCAGTACGCCTCCATCAGCCCGGTGACCATGGTGGCGCTCTCCAGGTCACCCGACACGCCGGAGGAGTTGTCGTCGCCGAAGAACATGCGCTCCCCGGCCAGCGACGCGAGCGACACGATGATGTCGCTCTCGTACTCGCTGCGCCACCGGGTGAACTGGTCCTCGGGTTTGATGCTGGACACCATGCCGAGGTAGTCGGCGCCTTTCTCGATGGTGGCGAGGTCGATCTCCAGGTGCTGCCGGGTGCGGTACGCCGCCACGGCGTGGCACGCCTCGTGCACGGCGACCGCGTGCCGTTCACGCTCGATGTACTCGACGTCCTCCGGCGGGCCGAGTTGCTTGAGCCGTTTGGCCGTCATCACGTCGTGCCAGGTGATGACGTCACGGCCGCCGCGGATCGCGGTGATCAGCGACTCGTTCACCAGGTCCTTGATGGTGGCGCCGGTGGCGTACGGCGTGATGGTGGCGAGCTTGTCGATCTGCTCGGCGGTCAGGTCGTGCCGCACCTTGCCGAAGTACCCGTGGTAGGTGCGCACCCGGCCGGCCTTCGAGGGGTAGCCGACCTTGTAGATGCGGTCGATGCGGCCGGGCCGCAGCAGCGCCTCGTCCAGGGAGTTCGGCATGTTGGTCGCCATCATGACGAGGATGCGGTACTTCGGCGGGGGCTTCGGCCGCATGCCGAGCAACCGCCGTACGTACCGGTTGAGCAGGCCGCGCGGCTTCTTCAGGCCGGACAGCTCGGTGAGCAGCGCCTGCAACGTCCCCTGGTCGCCGCCGCCGCCACCTCCCATCGGCATCCCCATGAAGCGTTCGCTCTGCCGCGGCGGCGCCTCGGCCGGCGCGGTGAGGGACCGGCGGGTCAGCAGGGACCGCGTGTCGCCGGACAGGTAGCCGAAGCCGTGGCAGGCGTGGTCGGCGCCGAACCCGATCCGGCCGCCGGGTGGGCCCTGCTGCGCGAGCGCGCCGCGCCGTCCGAGCGAGTCGGCCTCGTCGAAGAAGACGATCACGCCGCCGTACCGCAGCGCGAGCTTGCGCAGCTTGCGGAACAGCGACTTGACCTTGAGGATGCCGATCCCCATGAACATGTTGATGAACGCGCCGGGGTCCACGAACACGTACGGCTTGCCGGTCTCCCCCGCGACGGCCTCGGCCATCAGGGTCTTGCCGGTGCCGGGTGGCCCCCACAGCAGCAGGCCGCTCGGCACGTAGCCGCCTTTGGCCTCGATCTCGTCGGGCTTCTCCAGGAAGACGATGTTCTCCTTGACCCGCTCGACCACGTGGTCCTGGCCCCACACGTCGGTGAACCGGGTCTTGATGTCGTCGGGGAAGTACGTCTCCACGCCGCCTCTGGACATGAACCAGAACAGGCCGACGAACTGGAAGATGACGAAGAAGAACGCGAAAGCGAGCTGGAGCCCGTACGGCAGCACCTGCCACACCAGCGCCGGGGCCTGGAACAGCGCGAGCAGCGGGGACGTGCCGAGGATCTGGCCGAGGACCAGGGCCAGCAGCGCGATCCAGAACAGCCACTTCAGCGCGCGTGCGATGCGGAAGCGGTTCCAGTCGCTGAACCGGCGTTTGCTCCAGCGGTCGAACCCGCCGAACACGCTTTTCGTCCAGAACCGGTGGTAGCCGGGGGATTTCTCGCTGACGCGGAAGTGGACCTGTCGAAGCGCCTCGACGACGAACAGCACGAGGACGATGCGTCCCGCGCCTTCGGTGGCGGCCACCTGTGCGGCGTCGGTGAACGGCATGATGCCTTCGAAGCTCGCCATCTGGTGCCACACCAGGACGAGGAACGCCACGCCGAGGCCGATGAGGAACTTCAGCCGGTCCCACATCGGCATGGTGACCCGGCCGGTGGCGACCGGGCCGGAGTCAGGTGCCCGCAGACCGGCGGGCTCGGGTGCGGGGGTTTGTGTCATCGGGACTCCTCACGGTCACCAGGCCGGCCGGCGTCACCCGGGTAGCCGCTTGACCTTGAATGACTGCGCGATGCCGCTGATCGCCGCCGCCTCCGAGCGGTAGCAGGCGGCCGAGCAGCGGATCAGCAGTACCGACACGCGCGTGCCGTCGGCGGCGAGGTAGGCGGTCTCGTCGAATGTCTGCACAGGGCCGCCCTGCACCTTGTAGTTGAAGACGACGTGTACGCCGCGTACGCCGTCCGTCGGGGGGAGCACCTCGTCGCTGAGGAGTTCGAAATCCTTGAAGGGATAGCCGGGGGTCTTCTCCATCTGCTCGCGCAGCTCGTCGGTGACCACCACCGGTAACCCGGCGGCGTTGCGCAGCGCGTCCAGCGAGACCGCGTCGCGCTGCTTCTCGGTCAGGTTGGTCACCATGGCGAAGACGAACGGCTTGTCGGAGCCGCCGGCGGCGTCGAACAGGTGGTCCGCCGACGGAATGGTGTGCCCGTCGTAGCCCACGGTCCAGGACAGCTTCTTGCGCACCTGCGCCGTGGCGGAATCCAGGTCGCCGAAAACCTTGCGGTCCAGCGCTTTCTGGTCGACCTGCCGCCAGGTCGCGGGCACGCGGAAGTAGCTCTGCCCGTCGCCACCCATCACGTACGTGAAGCCCGGCCCACCACAACCGGCCGAGCTCACCATCACCACCGTCACTGCGGCGATCACCATAACGATCAGCCGTGACCCCACCCGCGTCCGTTCCACAGGGGCCTTACCTCCGCTTTGCGGGCCATCATGGTTGTTGTGCCCCCTATAAGGGGCTCTCTCCCTGAGCACAACCGGAAAAATCTTGACCAAATCTTGGCGAAAAATTAGCTCGACTTGTGACACACAGAGTGTCGTGACCGCCGGCGACCCTGGCGCCGGCCGCGACAACCCACGTGCCGTACCTGTGGCGACCCGCCGGACGGCGCGTCCCACGTCTCACACCTTGGGTCACGACCGGCGGCGACCCTGGCGCCGGACGTGACAGCTCTTCGCCGTACATGCGGCGACCCGCCGCACCTCTCGCGGCCCGTGACCTGCGACGACTCCGGCACCGGCCATCCGGGAATAGTTGAATACTAAACTACTGTTGTGCGGCGTGTGAGGAGCTCGACCGCAACGCCTCACACCGCCTACCAGGAGGTTCGCATACCGGCCACCGCCACCGACACCCTTACTCCGCCGAAACCGCCCCAGTCGCCAGAACACCCCGCCACCTGACACCAGCCGACCCGCGAACCTTCCCTCCAAGGAGAGCCGAACCATGCCTGCCGTCACCGTCGAGAACACCCTGACCCTGCCGCGCGTCGCCGCACCCGCCGACGCCGTGTCCCGTCCCGTGCTCGGCGTCAGGACCGCGCCGACCGGCTTCGAAGGCGAGGGCTTCCCCGTGCGCCGCGCCTTCGCGGGGATCCACTACCGCCACCTGGACCCGTTCATCATGATGGACCAGATGGGTGAGGTGGACTACCAGCCCGGCGAGCCGAAGGGCACCCCCTGGCACCCGCACCGCGGCTTCGAGACCGTCACCTACATCATCGACGGCATCTTCGACCACCAGGACTCCAACGGCGGCGGCGGCACCATCACCAACGGCGACACCCAGTGGATGACCGCCGGGTCCGGCCTGCTCCACATCGAGGCCCCGCCGGAGTCCCTCGTCATGTCCGGCGGCCTCTTCCACGGCCTCCAGCTGTGGGTGAACCTCCCCGCCAAGGACAAGATGATGGCCCCGCGCTACCAGGACATCCGCGGCGGCCAGGTGCAGCTGCTCACCTCCTCCGACGGCGGCGCGCTGCTGCGCGTCATCGCCGGCGAACTCGACGGCCACGAGGGCCCCGGCATCACCCACACCCCCATCACCATGATCCACGCCACCCTGGCCCCCGGCGCCGAGGTCACCCTCCCCTGGCGCGAGGACTTCAACGGCCTCGCCTACGTCCTGTCCGGCCACGGCACCGCCGGCGCCGAACGCCGCCCCGTCCACCTCGGCCAGACCGCCGTCTTCGGCGCGGGTTCCTCCCTCACCGTCCGCGCCGACGAGAAGCAGGACTCCAACTCCCCGTCCCTGGAGGTCGTCCTCCTCGGCGGACAGCCCATCCGCGAGCCGATGGCCCACTACGGCCCGTTCGTCATGAACACCAAGGCAGAACTCCAGCAGGCCTTCGAGGACTTCCAGAAGGGCCTCCTCGGCACCGTCCCGGCCGTGCACGGGATGTCCGAGCGGGGGCTGTAGGAGACTCACCGGCCATACGCGGTTCGAGCCCGGTCCGGACAAGGACCGGGCTCGCCGGCGTTCACCGGCCGGCGCCGCCGGACGATGGAACGGGTCCCCACTGAGGGGGGACGGCAGCACCTCCACCATGACGACCATAGGTGGGATGACTCGGCTGCCACAGCGCGCGCCACGGCGTACGGCGGCCGTGACCCCGCGAGGCGCGCACGTCCCGATGACCGCAGGGGGAATCGCCACTCGGCTGATGAAAATTTCACGACCAGCCAGCGGGTTTACCGACAGATCCGGAACCCGGAGCCGGAGCTCGCGACCTCGCGGTCCGCTCCCTTGACGGTAGACATCACACATCATATGTTTCGGCGAACATCGGATGCCTTCTCGCGCAGGCGACCATCGACCGGCACCTCCCTCGCCATCAGGAGTCTCGATGAACACGCCGATCAATCGTCGACACTTCATCGCCGGCACCTTGGCCACCGCAGGCGCCGCCGCGTTACCCGCCACGATCTTCGCCGGTCCGGCGGACGCCGCGGTGCCGCCGCAGTTCACACTGCCGCAACGCGGCATCCACGACACGACGGCGGCCGGGAACTGGACCGACGCCTTCCTGACCGGCAACGGCGAGTACGGGGCCATGCTCTACGGCGCACCCACCCTGGAGAAGGTGATCTTCACCCATCACCGGTTCGTCCTGCCGAACGGCACCCGCGACGTGACTCCCCCGGTGCTGTCGGGCCGGCTCGCGGGGGTCAGGGACAAGGCGCTCGCCGGTGACTTCAACGGTGCCACCGGGGACTTCACCTCCGGCTGGTCGCTGCGCTGGACCCAGACCTTCCATCCGGGCTACGAGCTGCAGATCGGCACCCCGGGGATGACGGGGGTCGGCGACTACGCCAGGATCACCGACTTCAGGACCGGTGAGGTCACCTCGACGTGGACCGACGGTTCCGGTACGTGGACGCGCCGCGCCTTCGTGTCCCGGGCCGACCGGGTGATCGTCCACGAGCTGACCCCCGCGCCGGGCCGGACGATCGACGCCACGCTGAGCGTCAACACCGCGCTCAGCGGCGTGCCGGGGTCCGTCGGCTTCACCACCTTGGCCACGGTGAGCAACGGTGACGGATACCTGAACCTGCGGGGCCGGTACCCGTCCGGACAGGGTGCGTTCGGCTACGAAGGCGTCACCCGGGTGGTCGTGTCCGGCGGTTCGGTACGGGTGAGCGGGTCGTCGATCGTCGTGTCGGCGGCGGCCAAAGTCCTGCTGCTGACCAAGCTCGACCGCTACGAGTCGTCCACCGCGTGGGACGCGCGACCGCTGCACACGGCGCTCGCCGCGCTCGGCACGGACTACGCGGCATCGCTCACCCGGCACACCCCCCTGCACACCGCGCTGTACGACCGTTCCCGCCTCGACCTGAGCGTCGGCGCCGCCGACCGTCAGTTGCCGACCAGCGAACTGATCGCACGGCAGAACGCCAACCGCAACGTCATCGACCTCGCGTTGCTGGAGCGCATGTACGACTCCGGCCGCTACCTCTTCCTCAGTTCCAGCGGCGTCCTGCCGCCGCGCCTGACCGGCCTGTGGACGGGTGCCTGGGACGCGGCGTGGGCCGGCGACTTCACCACCGACGCCAACGTCAACTTCCAGGTCGCCGGGGGCAACATCCTGTCCCTCACCGAGGCCATGGACGGCTACTTCACCCTGATCCTCGGCCAGCTCAACGACTGGCGCACCAACGCGAGGAATCTCTACGGCACGCGCGGCCTGCTCGCTCCGTCCCGCACCGACGGCGAGTACGGCAAGATGCTGCACTTCGACGGCGGGTTCCCCGGCCACACCTGGGTCGGCGGCGCCGACTGGCTGCTCTATCCGCTGCTGGAGTACTACCAGGTCACCGGCGACACCACGTTCTACCGCACCAAGCTCGCCCCGGTCCTCATCGAACTCGCGCTGTTCTACGAGGACTTCCTCACACGCACCGACGCGAGCGGCAAGGTCGTCTTCGTGCCCTGCTTCTCCATGGAGAACAGCCCCGGCAACACCGGCAGGCACCTGTCCATCAACGCGTCCGGCGAGATCGCCGCAGGCAAACACGCGCTGCAGGCCGCGATAGAGGCCGCGAACTTCCTCGGCACCGAGCAGGGCTCAGGCCAAGGCGTGCAGCGCTGGACCGCCTTGCTGGCCAAGATGCCGGACTACCGGATCAACGGCGACGGCGCGCTCGCGGAATGGTCGTGGCCCAGCCTGACCGACCGGTACAACCACCGCCACGTCCAGCACATGTACCCGGTCTGGCCGCTGCACGAGATCAACCCCGAGGACAAACCGGACCTGGTCCGCTACGCGAGCCGTGCTCTGGACCTGCGAGGAGACGAGTCAGGCGAGGCGCACGGCGCCATCCACCGCGCTCTGGCCCGGGCCCGGCTCAAGGACGGCGCCGGCGTGTACGGCAACCTGCGCAAGATCCTCGGCAACAACATGGTCTACCGGTCGCTGATGACCTCGCACAACCCGAACCTGTCCATCTACAACGCCGACGCCGCCAACTCGCTCCCCGCGATCCTCGCCGAGGCCCTGATCTACACCAGGCCCGGCGTCCTGGAACTGCTTCCCGCGCTCCCCGACCAGCTCGCCAAGGGCACCATCACCGGCGTGCGCGGCCGTAACCGCATCCGGATCGATGCGCTCACCTGGGACCTCGCGGCCCGCACCGTCACCGCCACCGTGATCTCCGACCTCACCCAGACCGTGACGCTCATCTGCCGCCGCGGCATCGCCTCCATCACCACCGGCGCGGCCGTCACCACCTCGCCGCTCGGCGGCCACGCACGGCAGCTGTCCCTCACCGCCGGCACGACGACCCAGATCACCGTAGAGCTGAACGCCGGCACCCCGTCCACCGGCATCGTCCGCCTGGTCAACCGCAGAAGCGGCAAGGTCCTGGACGTCTACGGCGGCTCCACCGCCGAAGGCGCCGCCGCCGTCCAGTGGCCCTGGACCGGCGGCACGAACCAGCAGTGGCGGATGCTCCAGAACTCCGACGGCACGTTCCGCCTGTCCAGCGTCAACAGCGGCAAGGTCCTCACCAGACCGAACACCAACCAGGGCACCGCACTCGTCCAGTCCACCGACACCAACGCCACGAACCAGCGGTGGCGCCTGGTCGCCGCGACCACCGGCTACTCCCGCCTCGTCAACGCCGGCAACACCCTGTGCGCGGACGTCGAAGGCGGCTCCACCGCCGACGGCGCGCGCATCATCCAGTGGCCCGCCAACGGCGGCACCAACCAGGAATGGCAGATCGTCACCATGTGACACCGGCCCCCAGGCGGCCGTCAGCTCACCGAGCGTCCGACGGCGACGACGACCTGTCTCCTCGGGGTCGTGGACGACCGCGTCGAGGGGACGCATTCCTGCCTGCGGGGTAGGACGGCCTTCTCATTCATTGCGATTCAGGCTTTGTACGCCACCTGAAACCACACGACGCGGCCCGCTGAATCCTCGTGAGTTCCCCATTCCCTGGACAACTGCTGTACGAGAAAGAGCCCTCTCCCGTTTTCCGCGAGCATGTCATCGGATACCGGCCCAAAAGCCTCGCCTCCGTCATCGACGACATCCACGTGGATCATGTCGTGACAGTCCGCCATGGCCACCGTGACCCGTCCACCGTCCCGTGACCTGGAGTGCACCACCGAGTTAGTCACCAACTCCGACACCAGCAGCGTCACATCGTCCACCGCCGGGTGCTCTTCTCCCAGCCGGCACCTCACGAACTCACGCGCGGTTCTGACCGCTTCAGGCGAACCAGAAAGCTCGATTACCCCTAATAGGTTACCTGTGCACATTAAGGGACACCCTCCCTCCTTGAGCGCTCAGTTCACCTCACCAGATTGGCCGTACTTCGCTATCATCGAAAGCGTTTACCTCTCACGCCTTTACCACAATCGACGTGAGGATAAAGGTAATGTCAGCAATAGTCCGATAACGAAAGGAAAGGCGGCCATTTGTCCCCCAGCGAGCTCGACCCCCGCGAGTCTCCGCGCGCGCTCTTCGCCTACTAGCTCAAGCGACATCGGAGCATCGCCGGCCTGACTCAGCACGGACTGGGTCACCGCATCGGCTATTCAGGTTCCTTGGTCGCCATGGTGGAATCCCTCAGACGTCCTCCTACCGAGGCGTTCGCCCGTCTCTGCGACGTGGCCATGAGCCTGGACGGCACGATGACGCGGCTCTATCACGCGACCACGTGGCACAAGGCCCCCGAGCACTTCAGGCTGTGGCTCGCGGAGGAACAGGACGCCACCGGACTGCGGAGCTGGGAACCCGTCATCGTCCCCGGCCTTCTCCAGACCGAGGCCTACGCGCGCGAGATGATCTCGAAGACGCCGAACATCACCGCGGAGCAGATCGAGCAACGACTCGTAGCTCGCATGCAGCGGCAATCGATCCTGCGCCGGGACAGTCCGCCTACGTTGAACTTCGTCATGGACGAGGCCGTCCTCCACCGGAAGGCCGGGGAGCCGGAAATGATGCAGGAGCAACTGAGTCACCTGCTGGAAGTAGCCCAGCAGCCGACAGTAACGCTCCAAGTCGTTCCCTATGAGACCGGGCTCCACTGCGGTCTCGCAGGAGGCTTCATCATCGCCGAGCGGAACGGGTCCCCCTATGTCGCCTTCACTGAGGGCCAACCCCACGGACGTACCACAGCGGACAACACCGAAATCGCTCGGCTGATGCTTCGGCATGACTCGATCAGAGCCGAGGCCTTACCGTTCAGACATTCGATCCGGCTGATCCAGGAAGCGGTGAACGCTCATGGTGCATGACCTTCATGGCGCGCGGTGGCGCAAGAGCAGCCAGAGCGCTGACGACAACTGTGTCGAAGTCGCATCGAATCTGCCTGGCATCTTCGCCGTCCGAGACAGCAAGAACCCTGTCGGCCTCGCGGTGGTCGTTCCCCGCTCCGAGTGGTCGGCGTTCCTGAACGCTGTCCGATCAAGGCCCTTGTCCGGCTGAGTCCGACGTGCCGCGTCGTGGTGGTGCGGGAAGAGGCATGCGGGCCGCTAGTCTGCCCGCATGCCTACCGCACTGATCACCGGAGCCACCGCGGGTATCGGGGCCGCGTTCGCTCGTAAGCTCGCCGCCGACGGCCTCACGCCGGTCCTCGTGGCCAGGGACGCCGCGCGGCTGAAGGAGTCCGCCGCCGGGTTGCGGAGGCGGTACGGCGTCGAGCCGGAGGTGCTGGCGGCCGATCTCACCACGGAGGACGGCCTCGCGGCGGTCGAGGAGCGCCTGCACGCCGGGGTGGACCTGCTGGTGAACAATGCCGGGTTCGGACACGAGAGCCGATACGAAGCGCTGGACGTGCCGGTGGCCGACGAGGTGCGGATGCTGCGGCTGCACTGCGAGGCCGTGCTGCGCCTCACCATGGCGGCACTGCCGTCCATCCGAGCCCGCGGCAGGGGTGGGGTGATCAACGTGGCGTCCGTGGCGGCGTTCTTCCCCGGCGGCACCTACAGCGCGTCCAAGGCCTGGGTGGTGAACTACAGCCAGTCCATGGCGCTGAGCATCCCCGAACCCCGGGTCCGCGTGATGGCCCTGTGCCCCGGATTCGTCCGCACGGAGTTCCACCAGCGCGCGTCCATCGACATCTCCGGCATTCCGTCCTGGCTCTGGCTCGACGCCGACCGCGTGGTCGCGACCGCCATGCGCGACTTCGCACGGGGTGCGCTGGTGAGCATCCCGGACCCCCGGTACAAGGCCATCGCGACGGTGGCCAGGTTCCTGTCCCCGGGAATGGTGCGGCGGGGCCGTGGCCGCGTAGGACGCTGAGCCCAAATAAGACTGGACCACTGGACGGTTGGTTCATCGATCGGCGGATTCCTCGTAGACCCTCCGCAGCAGCACAAGCACCTCGTCACCGAGCGTATTCATCCTGCTTCGCGTAGCTCGAAGGGGCGAGGATGGCTTCCGGCTTGCCCCGCCCCTTGCACGGCACCAGGACACGCTCACCTGCGCCGACATACGCCTTATCGGCCAGGGCGATCATGCGGTCGACGTCTGACGCGAAACGGCGTGACACCATAGCCCAGCAGGAGGATCCATAGGCTTGGCCTGCGATCAGTGATCGACTACATGCTGCTCACCCAATAGCCGACGGAACTTTCCGCACCCCTCTCCAGGAGCAAGTGGTGGTCATCGATGAAGTCCACCAGAAAGAATCCTTTTGGAAACGATCCACGTTCGATCACAGTATTCCTGTTGACATCCCACAAAACAAATCGACCTGAAGACGCGGCCGCGAGAACGCGCCGCCCGACCCGATCCACTGAAATATAGAAGTAGTCCTCATGGTCGGCGGAAAGTGTTTTGTCGGCGACTGTCTCCCCTGTGTTCACATCGATCACTATCAGGTGACCCGACCTTGATTTGAATATAGCGTGATCTGTCGACGGGTCCAGTACCTCTTCGAGTGAATCACATCCACAGAGGCCCATCGTGATCCCAGTTCTCCCCGGACGCGCTACTTGAACACCTTCGCTGGCGAGCATGACTATGTCACCGTTTGATTTGAAAGCAATGCTCGACGCCGCCGAGGAACCGCCCTCCAAGGGCGGGAACGTCAGCGTCCACAACACCCGCGAAGTGACCACGTCATAAACTGTGACGTCGAAGGCTCCTACAGCCACCTTTCCGGCCCCCTCATCTAGACCTATAACATCTGCTTCGGAGGGATCAAGGACCTGTATCACGGTTACAGCATGTCCCGGTCGATACACGGCCACTTGAGCGGTGGTCCAGTCATTGAAAAGGGCAGCGATCGACTTGCCGTCGCTTGAAATCGCTATGTCGCGCACCGGGAGGGACAGCCCTGCCACCTGCCTGAATCTTCGCATTCGCGCTTCAGACATGCTCGCAAGATAGACTTTCCCGGAATACGTGCCGATCGCCAACTCGCCGCCGGGGGTCGGACGGACCACCGTGACCTTCTCGCCGTGGACCGAGGAAAAGAGTTTCGCCGGATGTCCTATCTTGACGGACCGCGACCGGGAGGCCGGTATGGGTCGTGCCGTGACGACCGCCAGGCCACCTCTATTATCTTGATGGAGACGCAACCATACGACAGAACCTGAACTGATCAGTGCTGTTATTCCTAGGAGTGCTATCAGAGCCCCGAGTGAACCTTTTCGTTTCCTGTTCCTCATGAGGCGGCCTCGCTCAGCGAGTGCTTGCCGCCGACGAACTTCCACTTTCCGTTCGGCGACATCCAGGCGTTCTTGTAGTTCCATGTCCACGTCCTCTTGGTACCAGGCGTGGTTGCGAAAGGCTTTCCGTCGTCATCTACCCGGACAGTCGATTTTTTGTCCCCGGCCACCAGATCAATCTCTAAGCACCACAGATAATGACCCTTAGCAGCCGTAGCCGTTACGATAAACGTTTCGACCTCTCCACTTGCCACTTTGAAGCCAAAAGGCTTCTTACCGGCATATTTAACGCTCGGATCGGGCTGATCCAAATCGATGGTGAGGAATCGATACTCGACAGGCCCTGCCGTCGGGCACAGCGCTGTGAGGCCGTTCACAGGCGCGGATCGCTTAAGGACGATCACTCTTATGTTCGAGATGAGGGTCTCTCCAGCAGCTCGCCCCTGCACAGCGATCTGTATCCGCGAGGCATCAGCATCGATCGCGTTCTTGGCCAAGCCCCATTCATGGAATTTGGCACATCCCTCTCCCGGAGAGTCGTTCAGTTTCCTGACCGAGGGAATGATCAAGCTTTGTGCGGAATCCGAGAAGGCGCCGATTCGCATCGGGTCGGTTTCTACCGACACCCTTACCGGGTCGGCATCTGTCGACGACCTCTCAATGCCAGTCGCAAGATAGGTCACGATCCACGAGATGATTGCCGTCAACACCGTAGCCAGCAACACCCCCGACGGAGCAAGGAGTTTGCGCCATCCTTTTTTCGCATTTTCGGCTGTTTCTACTGACAATGACTGTCCTAAAATACTTGATCATCCGATCCTTGGAGAGCTATTGTCCACCTCCTCCACGCCGCCGGGAAGCAGGTTCGCGGAATCAGTGAATGTGATCTGGCTGTCGTCGTCCGAAAACCGACTTATCACAAGATTTCATCCAGTACGGGCGACAAGGAAAGGAAGTTCGCTATTTTCTTGAACACCAGGAAGATGTATAAATCGCGACAAGTCATGACTGTGGTGTGAATGCCTCTACTGACCCCCACGGCTGAGCCCGGAAGAGTCGGACGACGACCCGCGCGCCGGTGACCGGACGCAGGCGGACCGCACAATCAGAGAGGCACGACCCCCGCCGTACTGCGCGTGGGCTAGTCAGGGATCGCTTGATGAAAAGTAGTGACGGTGGCTCTGGCCTTATCGAGTACCGCGAGCAACGGCTCTGCTTCCTTGGCAGTACCGGAGCCGGTGCGATGCGTCTTCCTGCCGATTCGGATGCTCATCTCCACGTCCACCGCGCCTGGCGTGTAGTTGGCGTCGACACGATCGACATCGTCGGCCGAGTAGGTGCTGACACTGCCGTTCGACCTCCGTACAGTGAACTCAGGAGGGGAAATGGACGGCCGGAATCAGATCTCGACGATGCTACGGCGGCCGCGCCAAATGCTGACCATCCCGAGTACGGCGGCGAGCAAGCTGACGCAGGCGGCGATCATGAGCATGCCCCGCGCCGGCTCGGCTACGAGAGCGGTTGACATCGTCAGCCAGACCGGGAAGCGGACTGTCCTAAAGGATGGCGATTACACGCGAGCCGATATGCCACCTCCGACGACGGCGGTAACGATGCGTGCCGCACCGATCAACCCGCTTTTCCGCGCATTACGCGACAGCGGCCGTCCACGAAATTCGTCCCTGAACCGAAACGCCGGCGCATCTGCCGGGTGGCCGTCTCTGACCTCCACCGCGGCCGAGCCCGCGCGGGTTGCCGGGGCGGCGGCGTGGTCTTCGGCCGGGTAAGAACCGGCAACGACATCCCCGCGCCGGGGCGTCCGGCCCTGCTCCGGCGTTTCGGCTGGTCAGACTACGCGCATGTCCACAACCTCACGCCTGGACGACTCCACGCCGCCGCGGCAGAACGCGTCCGATCTCGCAGGGACCTCCGCCGTCGCCGACCGGGACGGCACCGGCCGCCGGGGACGGTGGTTCTGGAGGTCGGGATGGCCGGCCGGAATCGCGGTGGTCCTCCTGGTGGCGGGGGTACTGCACCGGTTCGGTGTTCCGGTCGCGCAACTGGTCGTGTTCGCCGTCTACCTGGTCGTCTGCCTCGCCGTCCCCGGCGTGCTGCTGCTCCGTGCGCTGTACGGCGGTGTGCGGACCGTGGTGGAGGAGGCCGCGTTCGGCCTGGCGCTGGGGTACGTCATCGAGGTGTTCGCCTACATCGGCGCACGGGCCGCCGGACGGCCGCTGCTCGTCCTGCTCTGGCCCGCCGCGACGTATGCCGCGTTCCTGGCGGTTCCCCGGCTGCGCGCGCACTGGAGGAGAAGTGCCGGACGGCCGCCGGTCCCGGCCTGGTGGCCGTGGTTCCTCGCGCTGATGGTGACCTATGTGGTCGCGTGGGGCTCGGCGACGTTCTTCCGGGCCAACGCGCTCGCCTGGCCGGCGACCGGGACGGCCCACCTGGACATGCCGTTCAACCTGGCCCTGATCGCCGAACTGCGGCATCACGTGCCGCCGTCGACGCCGTGGGTGGCCGGTGAGGGGCTGTTCTACCACTGGTTCGTGTTCGCGCATTTCGCCGCGTCGAGCTGGATCACCGGGATCGAGCCGCTCGTCCTGCTGTTCCGCCTCACCGTGCTGCCGATGCTGGCCGCGTTCATCGTGCTCGTCGGGATGCTCGCGAGCCGCGTCACCGGCTCCCGGCCGGCCGGGGCGCTGGCCGTCGCGGGGACGCTGCTCGTGGCGATGCCGAGTCTCTACCTCAACGCCAACGGGCTGTTCTCCTGGACCGGCGTCGTGCACGACCCCTGGATGCACCCCACCCAGACGTTCGGCGGGCTGCTGTTCGTCCCCGTCGTGGTGCTGCTCATGGACCTGCTGGAGGACCGTGCGCACGGAGCCGGACGGTGGGTGCTCCTGGTGCTCTTCGTGGTGGCGGTGATGGGGGCCAAGGCGACCTATGTGCCGTTGCTCGTCGCCGGGCTCGCCGTGGTCGCGACTGTGGAGTTCGTCCGGCGCCGCTGCATGCCGTGGCGCACCCTGGCCGTGCTGGGGCTCGGCCTAAGCTGCATGGCCTTCGCGCAGTTCGTCCTGTTCGGTGGCGCGCGGCAGGGAGTGTCCGTCGCTCCGCTGTCGCTGTTCCGCCTCACCTGGGGAGAACTGACGGGCCTCGGCTCGCAGGCCTCGCCTCCTCCGGGGTCACTGCTCGGCATCACCCTGGTGTACCTGCTGTGCTGGGTGGTGACCTGGTGCGGCGTCCTCGGGCTGATCGCCAGGCCGCGGCTGCTGACGCGCGTGCCTGTGCTGCTCATGCTGACCATGGCGGCCGCCGGGGCCGGCGTGCTGTTCCTGTTCGGCAGCGTCGGCCCGCCGAACCAGGGCTACTTCCTCCAGGCCGCCTACCCGTACCTGGCGACGCTCACCGCCTACGGACTCCTGACGATCGCAAGAGCGGGACGGGTGCGGTTCGCGGCGATGGCCGAGGCGGCCGCCGCAGGCGTGCTCGTCGCCTACCTGATCCGCGCGGTCTGCGCCGTCCAGGTACCCCTGTCCCCCGGCCGGACGGACGGGGTCCTGTTCCTGCCGTTCGCCGTCCTCGCCGTCCTGGTGGCCCTGGTGGCCGCGCTCGTCCTGGTCACGCGGGGGCGGGCCCGGGCCTGGGCCCTGCTGATCGCCGCGGTGGCGGGGGCCGGCGCTCCGTCGGCGTGGCAGGCCCGGCTCACCCTCCTGGCCCGCGGCTCCACCAACGGCGTCCACACCGAGTACCACCCGCGGCCCGACCAGGTGCCGCGCGGCCTGCTGGACGCCGGACGGTGGTTGCGCGCGCACTCCGCACCCGGCGACCTGGTCGCCACGAACGCGCACTGCCGCTGGGGGGCCGAGAGCCCCTGTGCCAGCCACCATTTCTGGGTGTCGGCGCTGACCGAGCGCCGGGTCCTGGTGGAGGCGTGGGGGTTCACCCCGACCAACATGGACCGCGCGCGACCCGGAGAACACCCCGAATACCGGCCGTTCTGGGATCAGCGGCTGTTCCGGCTGAACGAGAAGGTGTTCCTGGCGCCGACGGCCGCCGCGGTCGAGGAGCTACGGGACCGGTACGGCGTCCGCTGGCTGTTCGCCGATGAGCGCCACCCGGTCTCGGCGTCGCTCGGACGGTTCGCCGAGCTGCGCCTGCGGGACGGCGACTACGCGGTCTACCGCCTCCGCGACGCACCGGCGCACAGGCTCAGCGGCACCGTCACTTCCTGAGCGGACGCCACCAGGACTCGTTGTCGCGGTACCAGCGCACGACCTCGGCCAGCCCCTGGTCGAAGTCCACCCGCGGCCGGTATCCGATGGCCCGGGCCTTGCGGCCGTCGAGTGCGTAACGGCGGTCGTGACCGGGCCGGTCGGGGACCGTCTCCACCCTGTCCCATCCCGCGCCGACCGCCGCGAGCAGCCGTCCGGTGAGTTCGCGGTTGGTGAGCTCGACGCCGCCGCCGATGTGGTAGACCTCGCCGGGTGAGCCCTTGTCCAGCACGAGCTGGATGCCCCGGCAGTGGTCGTCGACGTGCAGCCACTCGCGCACGTTCAGCCCGTCCCCGTACAGCGGGACGGCGCCGCCGTCGAGCAGGGTGGTGACGAACAGGGGGATCAGCTTCTCGGGGTACTGGAAGGGGCCGTAGTTGTTGCAGCACCGGGTGACCCGCACGTCGAGGCCGTAGGTGCGGTGGTAGGCCCGGCACAGCAGGTCGGCGCCGGCCTTGGCCGCCGAGTACGGCGAGTTCGGCAGCAGTGGCTCGTCCTCGGTCCAGTGGCCTTCGTCGATCGAGCCGTACACCTCGTCCGTCGAGACCTGGAGGAACGTGCGGACGCCGGCGCGGAGCGCGGCCTGCAGCAGCGTCTGCGTGCCGAGCACGTTGGTCGTCACGAACCCGGCCGCGCCGGTGATGGAGCGGTCGACATGCGTCTCGGCCGCGAAGTTGACCACCAGGTCGTGCCCGGCCATCACGTCGTCCACCAGGTCCGTGTCGGTGATGTCGCCGCGCACGAACGTGTGGCGCGGGTGGCCGGCCACCGCGGCCAGGTTGGCGAGGTTCCCCGCGTAGGTGAGGCTGTCCAGGACGGTGACCTGGGTGTCCTCGTGACCGGGATGGCGGCCGGCGAGGAGCGAGCGGACGTAGTGGGAGCCGATGAAGCCGGCGCCACCGGTGACGAGGATCTTCATGACCTCACCTGAATCCTGCTGTGGTCGCCGATCATCAGTTCGTGGGTGTTCGACACACCGGCCGCGCGGCTGACCTCGACGTTGCGGCCGATGAGCGAGTGCGCGATGCGCGAGACCCCGTCGACGCAGGAGCCGTCAAGCACGATGGAGTACTCGATCTCGGCGTTCTGCACGACACACCTGCGGCCGATCGAGGTGAAGGGCCCGACGTAGGATGAGATGATCTTGGCGTCGGCGCCGACCACGATCGGCCCCCGGAGCACGGAGTTCTCCACCACCGCACCCGGTGCCACGACGACGCGTCCGGTCAGCTCGCTGAGGCCGTCCACCGTGCCCGCGATGTCACGCTCGACCTGCTCCAGGACGATGCGGTTGCATTCCAGGATGTCCTGCAGCCGGCCGGTGTCCTTCCAGTAGCCGCCGACCAGGTGCGAGTCGACCCGGAAGCCGTTGTCGATCAGCCACTGGATCGCGTCGGTGATCTCCAGTTCGCCGCGCACCGATGGCGTGATGGCGCGCACCGCGTCGTGGACGACCGGGGAGAACGTGTAGACCCCGACGATGGCGTAATCGCTGCGCGGATGCTCCGGCTTCTCCTGCAGGCCGCGGATCTCCCCGCCGGGCCCGAGCTCCGCGACGCCGTAGAACTGCGGCTCGGCGACCTTGGTCAGCAGGATCCGCGCATCGCAGTCGCCTTCGCGGAAGGCGTCGACCAGGCCGGATATCCCGCCGACCAGGAAATTGTCCCCCAGGTACATCACGAACGGATCGTCGCCGAGGAACTCCCGGGAGATCAGGACGCAGTGCGCGAGACCCAGCGGAGCCTGTTGAGGGATGTAGGTCACCCGCAGGCCGAAGCGCGAGCCGTCGCCGACGGCGGCCCTGACCTCGGCGGCGGTGTCGCCGACGACGATGCCGACCGTGGTGATCCCGGCGTCGCGCAGCGCCTCGAGGCCGTAGAAGAGCACCGGTTTGTTGGCGACGGGGACCAGTTGTTTCGCCGAGGTGTGGGTGAGCGGCCGCAGCCGCGTTCCCTTTCCTCCCGCCAGGACGAGTGCCTTCATCGCGTGTCGATCCTTCCGCCGGTGTGCGGGACGTCCCCGGTCCGTCGCACGGCACGGCGACGAAAAGCCCACATTCGATAGACCACGTAGTTCACCGGCACGCTCACCGCGATGAGGAACGCCTGGGCGAGCAGGACCGGAAGGCCCGCCAGCTCGACCAGCACGGGCAGGCCGGCGAGGGAGGTCACCAGGCCGGTGAGCCCCACGGCGTAGAACCGTAGGTAGCCGACCGGCCAGGAGTCCACGGCGCCGCGGAACACCACGAGCCGGTACCACGGATATACGAGCACCACGGTAACGAAATTGCTCGCCACGACCATGTACAGATAGGGAACCCGGTGGCGAAAAGTGAGTAATCCGACGGCAAGGAAGACGTAGTACACCGCGGCCGTGAGCGCGCCACCCGCCAGATATGTGATGAGGTGACCGCCGAAAGCCCGGATGACGTCGCGCCTGCTACGGCGGGATTCCGCTCCGAAATTTGGTGGAGTTTCCGTTTCGACCATACGGATCCCCCGAGCCGCGCGGTCAGACAATCAGATCGAGATGATTCTAGAGGGCCGACGACGAACCACGTCGCACTGCGGAGGAACTTTGAGGTCAATGAACCTTTTTCGACCCGGGGACGAGCCGACAGGAGCCGCCGGCCCACGCGGTCCGGTTGAAATGGGTTCGGTGTCGGTGATCGTCCCGTGTTTCCGCTCCGCGGGTACCCTCCCCGAACTGGTGACCCGCCTCACGACCGTCCTGCGCGATCTTTCGGTCGACCACGAAGTGATCCTCGTGGTCGACGGAAGCCCGGACGACACCTGGAACGTCGCGGTGGAGCTCGCGGGCCGGTTCGGCGCCGTGCGCGCCTTGCACCTGTCGCGCAACTACGGACAGCACAACGCGCTGGTCGCCGGGATCAGGGACGCTCGGCACGACCTGATCGTCACGATGGACGACGACCTGCAGCACCCCCCCGAGCAGATCCCGCTCCTGCTCGCCGCGCTGGAAGGCGACCGCCTGGACCTGGTGTACGGGGTGCCGCACGAGGAGGAGCACGGGGTGCTGCGCAGCCTGGCCTCCCGCTCGGTGAAGACCGCGATGTCCGGCGCGCTGGGCATCCGGACGGCGCGGATGATCAGCGCCTTCCGGGCCTTCCGCACGCATCTGCGGCACGGGTTCGCGGCGTCGTCCGGCCCGCACGCCTCGGTGGACGTCGCGCTGTCCTGGGCGACGACCCGGGTGGGGTCGGTGCGGGTCCACATGGACCGGCGGCGCGACGGACGGTCCAACTACGACCTGCGCATGCTGGTGCGGCACACGACGAACATGCTGTTCGGCTACAGCACGGTCCCGCTCCGGGTGGCCAGCTATCTCGGGATCATGGTGGGTCTGGCCGGCCTGGTGCTGTGCGGGGTGGTGCTGTGGAGCTTCGCCGTCGGCAACACCACGGTCGTCGGCTTCACCAGCCTGGCCACCATGATCACGATTTTCTCCTCGGCCCAGCTCATCGCCGTCGGCGTGCTCGGCGAGTACATCGGCCGGGTGCACGCCAACGGCATGGGACGGCCGATGTACGTGGTCCGCGAGCGGACCGGCTCGCAGGTCACCGTCTGAGGCCTCACGCCTGCGGCAACAGGCCCGGCCGGACGAGATGGACGGTGAGGAAGGTCCGCACCGGCTCGAACCCGTACCGCGACCAGGCCCGCTGCACCCGGGTGTGGTGACCCTGGGTGGAGATGACGATCTCGCCGGCGCCGCGAGCGCGGGCCCGCTCCTCCACGGCCGCGAGCAGATAGGCGTACAGCCCGCGGCCCTGAGCCGCGGAGACGATGCCGGCGAGCAGGATCTCGGTGCACGGGCCGTCGTCCTCGACGGTGGCGAGACCGACGGCCCGGGGCTCCCCCTCCCCCGTCTGGTACAGGGCCAGGCAGACACCCTCGGCGGCCGACCCACGGGCCCACTCCGCGTAGCCGGCCGTCGCCGCCGCCGGGTCGAACAGCGGGTTGGCCAGGTAGTGGCCCGCGTATCCCGCGAAGATGTCCAGGACCAGCGACTCGGCCACCGCGGGGTCGCCGAGCGGCGACCACCGCAGATCGGCCCGCGACCGCGCGGCACGGCCCCGCCCCACCGGCAGCCGCCAGTAGACCAGCGAGTCGGCGAGCACGGCGGTGCGGCCGAGCGTGAGCAGCTTGGCGAACCAGTCGACCCGCTCCGCCGGGTAGCGCAGGATCACCACGTCGGCCGCCGAGGCGAGGACGGCCTCGCGGACCGGCGGGAACGCCGGTCCGCCCTCCGCCGGCACGGTGAGCCGCTCGATCGAGCACCCGAACCGCGCCGACTCCCGCGCGGACGCCTCGGCGACCGCGGCCGGCACGGTAGGCGCGGCCATCAGGTGGCGCCAGGCCATCAGCTCACCCGGTAGCCGGTGACGGCGTCGACGACCCTGGCGCAGGCGCTCTCGTCGAGGTCGGCGTAGAGCGGGAGCCGCAGCAGCCGGTCGGCCGCGTTCTCGGCGACCGGACAGCCGCCGGGTGCCGGCCGGCCGTAGCGCCGGCCGGCGGGCGAGGAGTGCAGCGGCGAGTAGTGGAACACCGCCTGCACTCCCCGCTCCTTGAGATGGCCGATCAGGGCCTGCCGGTTCGCCAGGTCCGGGAGCAGCAGGTAGTACAGGTGCGCCGGGTGCGCGCAGCCGTCCGGCACGGCCGGCAGGGCGACCCCCTGCTCCTTGGCCCATCCGGCGAGGGCCTGGTGGTAGTGGTTCCAGACGGCGTGCCGCCGGCCCTGGATCTCGTCGAAGGCCTCCAGCTGCGCCGCCAGGTGCGCCGCCGCGATCTCCGACGGCTGGAAGGCGGAGCCCACGTCGACCCAGCGGTACATGTCGACCTGGCCGCGGAAGAACTGCCGGCGGTTGGTGCCCTTCTCGCGCAGGATCTCCGCGCGCTCGGCCAGCCGGTCGTCGGCGAGCAGCACCGCGCCGCCTTCCCCGCACTGCACGTTCTTGGTGGCGTGGAAGCTCAGCGCGGCCATGGAGCCGAACGAACCCAGCGGACGGCCCCGGTAGGACCCGCCGAGCCCGTGCGCGTTGTCCTCGATCACGGCGAGCCCGTACCGCTCCGCGATCTTGCCGATCCGCTCCATCTCGCAGGCGACACCCGCGTAGTGCACCACCATGACGGCCCGGGTGCGCTCGGTGATCGCGGCCTCGATGCGCTCCTCGTCGATGTTCAGCGTGTCGGGCCGGCAGTCGACGAACACCGGGACGGCTCCGCGCAGCACGAAGGCGTTCGCCGACGAGACGAAGGTGAACGACGGCATGATGATCTCGTCGCCGGGGCCGGGGTCGAAGGTGAGCGCCGCCAGGTCAAGCGCGGTGGTGCCAGAGGTGCACAGCAGCACGTGGCGTGCGCCGGTCACCTTCGCCAGCAGTTCCGCGGCCCGGTCGTTGTACGGCCCCTGGCCGGAGATCCATCCCCGGCGCATGGCGTCGGTCACATAGGCGAGCTGATTCTCCGCCACATAGGGATGATGAAAGGGAATGTGGGTCAGGCCATTTGTATGCACAGGCACAATGAACACCACGACCTCTTCCGACCCGGTCATTGATTCCCGCCTTTTGGCGAATCCTTGCGCAAGCCGTACGCCGCCGGGAAAGACCATCACCCGGCCCGCGCCGCGCCTGGCGCGGCCAGCCAAAAACCAAGCAAGAAATTCACCCTGCGGGGGTTTTCACCCGTGTCCGCGGGGGCGATGCCGCGACACTCCCACGCATGATCTTCCTGCGTCTTCCCGGTGGCCCGCGCACGGATTCGCGACCGGACCCCGATTCCGCGGGCACCGCGCGCCGGCCGCGGCTGCTGCGGATCACGCTGCTCGGCGTCGGCCTCGGGGTGGTCGCCATGCTGAGCATGCTCGGCGCCGCCGATGCGAACGCGCCGCTCGGAGGCCGGGCCGGGCTCGGGAAGGTCGCGACGGCGTCACGGCCCTCCCCGCCGCCGGCGGACGGCGCCGCGCTGCGGCAGGGACCGCGGATGTCCCCGGCGGCCCGGATGAAGGAGGCCGTGCGGCAGGCGCGGCTGGCAGGCAAGCCGAGGAAGCGGCGCGGCGGCCGGCTGGCCTGCCCGCCTTCCTCGGTCATCTGCCTGGAGAACCAGCTACCCGGCAGCCCACCCAGCCAGTGGGACATCGTGGGTGCGGGCGACGCCGGCATCCAGGGCTACGCCACCCAGATCAGCGTCAACAAGGGCCAGACCGTCGCCTTCAAGGTGAACACCCCGGCGACGTCCTACGAGCTGGACATCTACCGTATCGGCTACTACCAGGGGAACGGCGCTCGGAGGATCGCGACCGTCACCCCGTCCGCCGCCTTGCCGCAGACGCAGCCCGCCTGTCTCAGCGACACCACCACCGGACTGGTCGACTGCGGGAACTGGGCGGTCTCCGCCTCCTGGGCGGTGCCAGCCGACGTCGTCTCCGGCGTCTACATCGCCAAGCTGGTGCGGACGGACGGCACCGCCGGGGCCAGCCAGATCGTCTTCGTGGTCCGCGACGACGCGCGGAACTCCGACATCCTCGTGCAGACCTCCGACGCCACCTGGACCGCGTACAACGCCTACGGCGGCAACAGCCTCTACACCGGAAACCCGGCCGGGCGTGCCTTCAAGGTGAGCTACAACCGCCCGAACACGAGCCGCTGCTGTTCGTGCTGCCAGGGGAGCATGGAGAGCTGGTTCTTCAACGCCGAATATCCCATGATCAGGTGGCTGGAGAACAACGGCTATGACGTGAGCTACACCACGAACGTGGACACCGCCTCGCGGGGGGCGCTCATCCAGAACCACAAGCTGTTCATGTCCAGCGGCCACGACGAGTACTGGTCGAACGAGATGCGAACCAATGTGGAGAACGCACGGACGGCCGGGATCAACCTCTCCTTCTTCTCCGGGAACGAGATGTTCTGGAAAACCCGCTGGGAGAACAGCATCGACGGCAGCGGCACGCCGTTCCGCACCCTGGTCTGCTACAAGGAGACCCTCGCCAACGCCAAGATCGATCCGAGTCCGCAGTGGACCGGCACCTGGCGGGACACCCGGTTCTCCCCACCCTCCGACGGTGGCCGGCCGGAGAACGCCGTGACCGGCACCCTGTTCCGGATGAACGGCGTGCTCAGCGACACGATGACCGTGCCGTCGGACTTCTCGGCCATGCGGCTGTGGCGCAACACCGCGGTGGCGCAGTTGCAGCCGGGGCAGGTGGTCACCTTCCCGCAGGGGGTCCTCGGCTACGAGTGGGACGAGGCCCCCGCGGACGCGACCGCGCCGGCCGGACTGGCCCGCTTCTCGCGGACGACCCGCAGCACCACGACGCAGTATCTGCTCGACTTCGGCGGCACGTACGGCGCGGGCACGGCCACCCACGCCTTGGCGCTCTACCGGGGCTCCGGCGGCGGCATGACCTTCGGCGCCGGGACCGTCCAGTGGTCGTGGGGACTTGACGCCGTGCACGACCGTGCGGGCACCCCTACCAACCAGTCGATGCAGCAGGCGACGGTGAACCTGTTCGCCGACATGCTGATCCAACCGGCCAGCCTGCAGACCGACCTGGTGCCGGCGATCCCCTCGACGGACACCGGCCCGCCGACGACGACGATCACCACCCCTCTCACCAACGCGAACCTCCAGGCCGGTACCCCGGTCACCATCAGCGGGACGGCGACCGACACCGGCGGCGGCGTGGTCGCCGGCGTGGAGGTCTCTACGGACGGCGGCGTCACCTGGGGCGCGGCGACCGGTCTCGGCCCCTGGCAGTACGCCTGGACTCCCACCGTCCCGGGCCCGGTGACCATCCAGGTCCGCGCCGTGGACGACATCGGCGTGCTGCAGCCGACGCCGGCCACGGTGACGGTGAACGTCGTGCAGAGCTGTCCGTGCACCATCTGGCCGCCGACGACGCAGCCCGCCATCGCCTCGGCCCCCGACGCGCAGCCGGTGGAGCTCGGCGTGAAGTTCCGGGCCGCCGCCGCCGGAACGATCAAGGGCATCAGGTTCTTCAAGGGCCCGTCCAACACCGGCACGCACACCGGCAACCTGTGGACCTCGACCGGGCAACTCCTGGCGACCGCGACGTTCACCGGCGAGACCGCGACCGGCTGGCAGGAGGTCGACTTCTCGGTTCCCGTCCCGGTGAACCCGAACACCACCTACATCGCCTCGTACTTCGCGCCGAACGGCGGGTACGCGCTGAACACCTTCTATTTCACCCAGAGCGTGGTCAATCCCCCGCTCACCGCCTTGGCGGACGGCCTCGACGGCGGCAACGGGGTGTACAACTACGGCCCGGTCAGCACCTTCCCCACCAGCACCCACACCTCCAACAACTACTGGGTCGACGTGCTGTTCACCCCCTACAGCAGCCTGTGGACCAACGCCGCGACCCCGGCCCAGCCGGACGTCAACGAGACCGACCCGGTGGTGCTCGGCGTGAGATTCCAGGCCACCACCACCGGCACCATCAGGGGTGTGCGCTTCTACAAGAGCGCCGGCAACACCGGCACCCACATCGGCAGCCTGTGGAGCAACACCGGCACCCTGCTCGCCAGCGGCACCTTCGCCGGTGAGACCGCCTCCGGCTGGCAACAGCTGAACTTCACCACGCCGGTGTCCATCACCGCCGGCACCACCTACGTGGCCTCCTACACCACGGGAGGCCACTGGTCACGTAACTTGCAGTACTTCACCGCCCCCTACAGCAGCCCCCCGCTCGTCGCGCCGGACACCGTCTCGGCGAACGGCAACGGCGTGTACGTGTACAGCGCCACCAACGCCTTCCCGTCCAACAGCTATCAGGCCACCAACTACTGGGTCGACGTGGTCTTCGCCCCTTCCGCCTCGTTGTGGGACAACTCCACGCTCCCCGCCGAACCAGACGTCAACGAGGCCAACCCGGTGGTGCTCGGCGTGAAGTTTCGGTCCACCACCAACGGCACCATCAGGGGAGTGCGCTTCTACAAGAGCGCCAACAACACCGGCACCCACATCGGCAGCCTGTGGAGCAACACCGGCACCCTGCTCGCCAGCGGCACCTTCACGAACGAGACGGCCTCGGGCTGGCAGCAGATGTCCTTCACCACCCCGGTGTCCATCACCGCCGGCACCACCTACGTGGCCTCGTACACGACGGGTGGCCACTGGTCGCGCACCCTGAACTACTTCACCGCCACGTACACGAACAACCCGCTCGTCGCGCCGGACACCGTCTCGGTGAACGGCAACGGCGTGTACGTCTACGGCGCGGGGAACGCGTTCCCGACCAACAGCGCCAGGGCCAGCAACTACTGGGCGGACGTGCTGTTCGACGCCGGGCAGAGCTCGGCCGCGCTGCGGGCGAAGCGGATGGGAAACCACGGGACACGCGTCCGGCCGGGGCACGACGGCCCCGGCCGGATGCGTCGCCCGTCCGACATCTCGCCGGGACATCACCGGTTCGGCCGGGTGCGCCGTCCACTGAACGTCCGGACGGCGACGACGGGGGGTGCCCTGCTGTGGTGAGGGCCGCCGCGCTAGGCGATGTCGAACGCCACGTCCACCCAGTAGTTGCTCGACTGGTAGGTGTTGGACGGGAAGGCGTTGGCGGAGCCGTACACGTACACCCCGTTCCCGCCGTCCTCACCGTCGGCGAGCGCGTAGAGCGCGCCGTTGCGGTACTGGCTCGTGAAGTACTGCAGGGTGCGCGACCAGTGGCCGCCGGTGGTGTAGGAGGCGATGTAGGTGGTGTTCGCGTTGATCGACACCGGCGTGGCGAAGTTCAGCTGCTGCCAGCCGGAGGCGGACTCGTTCGTGAAGGTCCCCGCGGCGAGCAGCGCGCCGCCGGCGCTCCACAGGCTTCCCACGTGCGAGCCGGTGTTGTTCAGACCCTTGTAGAACCGGATGCCTTTGATGACGCCACTGATGGTGGACCGGAACTTCACACCCAGCACCACCGGGGAGGTCTCGTTGACGTCCGGCTCGGCCGGCGTCGCCGAGCTGTCCCACAACGACTCCGACGGCACGAACACGACGTCGACCCAGTAGTTGCTCGCCTGGTAGGTGCTGGACGGGAAGGCGTTGGCGGAGCCGTAGACGTACACCCCGTTCCCCCCCGAGCTGCCGGAGGAGGGCGCGGTGAGCGGGTCGTTGGTGTACGAGGTGGTGAAGTAGTTCAGGGTGCGCGACCAGTGACCACCCGTCGTGTACGAGGCCACGTAGGTGGTGCCGGCGCTGATCGACACCGGCGTGGTGAAGTTCATCCGCTGCCAGCCGGAGGCGGTCTCGCCGGTGAAGGTGCCGCTGGCGAGCAGCGTGCCGCCGGCGCTCCACAGGCTGCCCACGTGGGTGCCGGTGTTGTTCACGCCTTTGTAGAACCGGATGCCGGTGACCGTCCCGCTGATGGCGGACCGGAACTTCACTCCCAGCACCACCGGACTGGTCTCGTTGACGTCCGGCTCGGCCGGGGTCGCCGAGTTGTCCCACAGGCCCATGGTGACCACCTGGACCAGCGGGCTGGATGTGCTGGGTGCGAAGTGGACGAGGGCCTCGCCGTCGAATGCGTCGCCACCCAGGTAGACGGCGGTGATCGAATGCTGTCCGGGGGCGAGGGCCGAGGTGGTGAAGGACGCCTGCCCGGAGGGGTCGAGGGTCTCGGTGTCGATGATGGACTTGCCGTCCTTGAAGACGAGCTGGCCCTGGGGGACCACCGTGCCGGCGGTCGCCTGCACCGTGGCGGCGAAGGTGACCGCCTGTCCCGGCACCGTGGGGTTGGCCGAGGCGGTCACCGAGGTGGCGGTCGGCCGGTCGTTCGGCACGATGACCAGGGTGGCCGGTCCGGTGGTCGTGCCCTGCAGGGTGACCCCGCCGTTGACGGTGAAGCCCCGTCCGCGCAGTGCGGCGCCGGGGTGCACTGTCAGCGACGACTGCGCGATGACGTTACCGCGGAAGGTGGAGAAGGTGCCGAGGGTCGCGCCGCCGGTGACCTGGAAGAACACGTTGTCGGTCTGCGCGCCGTTCACCAGGTTCATGTTGCTGACGTTGGCCGTGGTCAGCGAGGAGCCCCGGAAGAGGAAGACGGCGCCGGGATCACCCTGCGCGTCCAGCGTGAGCGTCCCCGAGAGAAGGAACCCGCCGCCGCCCGGCGGGGTGTAGACGCCTGGCGTCTTGGTGGTGCCGCCGAGCTGGGCCGGGACGGTGACGACCGGGGTGCGGCTCGCCGCGTCGTTGTAGGCGGCGACCACGGCCGCCTTGGCCGTCGCCGCGGCGGAGTCTCCCGGGTGGATCGTGCCGCTCACCGTGCCGGGCGGGAACCCGGTGACCGTGTTGCCGGGGCTCACCCCGAGGTCGCCCTGGACGGAGGTGTTGTTGGTGTTGGTCACCGCCGACCCGCCGATGATGCCGTAGGACTTGGCGGCGCCGAGGTCGATGGGCGCCTGGTCGGCGATCGCGGCTTCCGGAGCGACGACGACCGTCCCCAGGGCGATGAGGAGGACGGCGAGGACGGCGGGAATGCCGGGCCGGCGGGTGCGCGGCTCTCTCTCCATGTCCGATTTATCGGACTTGCGGAATGAAGCACCGAAGAATTGGAGAGGGATACCGAATATGGGCCTATGTTCTCTCATAGGAGGCCCCCTAACAATATGCGATTGGGACAGACTTTACGCCTGAATGATGGCGACCGCTATAGGTAAACGGTCTACACATATCGCCTGGATGTACATATCAGTATTTATTGATATTTGCCGCCCGGGACGCGGCGCACACGGTAATAAGAATCGTTCTGCCGGATGATATTTTCCGCGGCACCGCACGGTCAGGCCGGCGGTGGGAGCGGGGCGAAGGGGAAGCAGTAGGACGTCCCCCAGGCCGGACCCGGCGGCGGCGTGCCGGGGGTGATGGTGCACGTGGTCTGGGACATGGTCCCGGCCGAGGTCAGCAGCGTGACCAGCAACGTGTTGAACGGCAGGGCCGCCTGGGTCAGGGTGACGCCGACGACTCCGTCAGGGTAGTTCGGAACCGCGCGGAGGCTGTGCCAGTTCCCCGTGGACGTACGGGGGTCGTTGACCCACACCGTGCCGTCCCCGGCCGCGTAGGCCAGGAAGTTCGTGGCGAACGGCGGGAACAGCAGCGTGAGCAGCACCGAGTCGATACTCGCGCTGGCTCCGGCCGGTCCGGCCGGCCCCGCCGGACCGGTCTGACCGGGTGATCCCTGCGGTCCGGGTGGTCCCGGCGGTCCCGCGGGTCCCCGCACCGGCACGGTCACCTCGGCGAGGTGCCGCGGGTCGCGGGCCGGGCCGTACTCGCGCATCCAGCGCCTGGCGGACCGGCCGGCCCCCTGCCTCGCCAGGACGAGCCTGCTCAGCCCGCGCTCGTACGCCAGCACGAACGTCCGGTGCCGCGCGCCATGGCGATGCGTCGTCACCCGGTGGCCCCGCCGGCATTCGCGGCGCCGGCGGTGACAGTCGCCGCGCGGCAGCGCCTCGCGCGGCCCCGCCTGCGCGCGCCAGGCGGCGGGCGGCGACTCGGTCGCATGGCCGCGTGTCGCGTCCGCCGCCGGTGCCCCCAGGGCTCCGCAGGCGATGGTCAACGCCGCCACCGGCGTCACGAAACGAGAAATCACGGGTCTCCCCCGAGCGGTGAATCGGCCGATCCGGCCTGCTGCGAACGACGCCCCGGCACGCGCGGGGTCGTCAGTTGAGGACGACCTGGTTGAGCACCGGTGACTGACTGGGGGCGAAGTCGACCCAGCCCTCGTTGTAGGCGGTTCCCCCGTTCACGTACACGGCCGTGATGGGGTGTGTTCCGACGGAGAGGCCGGAAGTGGTGAAGGAGGCGTGGCCCGACGGGTCGAGCATCGCCGAGCCGATGACCAGGTCTCCGTCCCTGAACAGCACCTTGTTGGTCGGGTTGAAGCCCCGGAAGTCCCCGGTCACGGTGGCGGTGAAGGTCACCGGCTGGTTCCGATGCGAAGGGTTGGCCGACGAGGTGAGCGTGG
The DNA here is from genome assembly GCF_014207705.1 of Sphaerisporangium rubeum. Classification (NCBI taxonomy): domain Bacteria; kingdom Bacillati; phylum Actinomycetota; class Actinomycetes; order Streptosporangiales; family Streptosporangiaceae; genus Sphaerisporangium; species Sphaerisporangium rubeum. The sequence continues at coordinate 2,797,718 of NZ_JACHIU010000001.1, read as the reverse complement.
TCTCGGTCGGCGGGTTGTCCGGCTGGGTGGCCCGGGTGGTCGGCCGGCGGTCGGTGCCCTCGGTGACGACCTTGTCGTCGAGCGCCATGGCGCGGCCGTAGAGCGCCGTTCCGCTCCGGACCGTCACGTTGCTGAGCGCCATGACGTTCCCCCGGAACGTCGAGTAGCGGCCGAGATCGGCGGTGCTTCTCAGCTGCCAGACGACGTTGTCCGGCTGTGCGCCGTTGACCAGATTGATGTTGCTCACCCGGTCGGTGATGAGGGTGTCCGCCTGGAAGACGAAACCGGCGTCCGGATCACCCAGTGCGTCCAGGGTGAGGGTCCCGGAGATCTGGAAGACGCGGCCGGGGGTGGCGAAGACGCCGGGGGGAATGGTCGTCCCGCCGAGTTGCGGGGCGATGACGGCGGTCGGCGACCGGCCGGCGGCGTCCTTGTAGGCGCGCATGGCGGCCGCCTTCTCCCGCCTGGCCTCGGCGTCGTCCCGGTTGACCATGCCGCGCACCTGGCCCGGCGGGAACCCGTCGACCGTGGTGCCCGGGCTCACGGCGATGTCCCCGGCGACCGTGGTCATCCCGCCGTTGACGACCCCCGCTCCGGCCAGCAGGGCGAGGTCGAGGGCGTCACCCAGCTGGACCGCCGGCACGTCCGCGGCCGGGATGCGCGGACGCGCCGCCGGGCCGGCGCCGGTGGGGGCCGCGGCGAGCGCGCCGCCGGAGGCGCGCGGCGCTCCGGTCACGAGCAGGACCGACAGCGCCGCCAGGAGGCGCAGCACCGCGGGGCGGGCGAATCTCGGCATCGGTGGCATCCCTTTCACAGCAGCTCGACGTTGGGGCCGCGGCAGCGGTTGCGCGCGTCGAAGACGTAGGTCCCGGCGCGGCGCACCAGGTCGTAGTCGAAGCAGTCGTGGTCGGTGAGGACCACGACGGCGTCGGCCCGGGCCAGCTCGGCCTCCGTCAGGTCGACCATCTCGATCTCGGCGGGCAGCCGGGCGGCCTCCACGTGCGGGTCCACGGCCCGCACCTCCGCGCCGAGTTTGCACAGGGCCTTGGCCACCTCGAACGCCGGGGACTCGCGGCAGTCCCCCGCGTTCTTCTTGTAGGCGAGCCCGAGCAGCAGCATCCGGCTGCCGTTGACGGGCTTGCGTCGCTGGTTCAGCGCGAGGGCCAGCCGCTCCACCACGTGGTCGGGCATGTGGTCGTTGACGTCGTTGGCCAGTTCGACGAAGCGGAAGTTGTGTCCCAGGGTGCGCTTGACCCGCCAGGACAGGTACGAGGGGTCGATCGGCAGGCAGTGACCCCCGACCCCCGGCCCCGGCACGAAGCGCAGGTAGCCGAACGGCTTGGTGGAGGCGGCGTCGATGGCCTCCCACACGTCGATGCCGAGCTGCTGCGCGAAGATCGCCAGTTCGTTCACCAGGGCGATGTTGACGTGCCTGAAGGTGTTCTCCAGGAGCTTGCACAGCTCGGCGACCTGGAGCGAGGAGACGGGGACGACCCGCTGGACGATCCGCCGGTAGAACGCCTCGATCGCCGTCAGGGACCGCCGGTCGATGCCGGACACGACCTTCGGGGTGTTCGCCAGGTCCCAGTGGACGTTGCCCGGGTCGATCCGCTCGGGGCTGTAGCCCAGGTGGAAGTCCTCCGGCGTGCGCAGCCCCGAGCCGTCCTCCAGCAGCGGCCGCAGGTACTCCTCGGTGGTGCCGGGATAGGTCGTGGACTCCAGGATCACGGTGCTCCCCGGCCGGACCAGCGGGGCGATGGACTCCCCCGCCGAGCCGATGTGCCGCAGATCGGGCACTCCCTCGCGCAGCGGGGTGGGCACGGTGATCACACAGACGTCGAAGCCCTCGGCGGCGGCGTAGCCGGTGCTCGGCCGGTAGCGGCTCGATCGGAGCGCGGCGGCGAGCACCTCGTCGCCGATGTCCTCGACGTAGGACTCGGCGGCGTCGAGCCGCTTGACCCGCCACTCGTCCACGTCGATCCCCACGACGTCGAACCCGGCCTCCACGGCGCGCATCGCCAGCGGCAGGCCGACGTACCCCTGCCCCACGACGACCAGCTTGTCTCCCATGGGTGACCCCCGTCACTGCTTCCGAGATATGAGCCGACTGTAGATCTTCAGCGGACCGACCAGCGGAAACGTGGATGGTCTGGCGTGTCACGACGGAGGTGGCCGTCGGGCCTGTCCACGATTTGAACAGGACCGTTCCGTGTCTTGCCGCCACCGGCCGGGGAAATCCGCCCCGCCTCCGGTAGAAGTGATCAACCGGAGAAGGGAGCCTCTCCGGGCCGGCGCGGGCCCCGCGGGACGACCAGGCGCCGGACCCGGCTCGTCCGATGACCCGACGACGACCGATCGGAGACAGCCTTGCGTGGAGACTCACCGGCGGACCGAACGCCGCGGGCGCCTGCTCCGGACGCCTTCTCGCGCCTGTTTCATCTTGACGGCGAGCCGGCGGGCCGCCAGGAGCCACGAGGACCATACGGAACGGAATCACTGCGGGTGAGCGTGATCGGAACCGGCTATCTCGGCACCGCGCACGCCGTGGGGATGGCCGAGCTCGGTCACGCCGTGATCGGCATGGACGTCGATCGCGAGAAGATCGCGGCGCTGTCCGCGTGCGAGGTGCCCTTCTTCGAGCCGGGCCTGACCGAGTTGCTGCGCAAGAACGTCGAGGCGGGCCGCCTGCGCTTCACCGCGTCGTACGACGAGGTCGCGGCGGACGCCGACATCCACTTCGTCTGTGTCGGGACGCCGCAGCTTCCCGGCGCGCTGGGGGCGGACCTGCGATGGGTGGAGTCGGCCTTCACGGAACTGTCGGCGCGGCTGACCGGCCCCGCGCTGGTCGTGGGCAAGTCCACGGTGCCGGTCGGAACGGCGCGGCGCATGGCCGAGGTGGTCCGGCGGCACGCGGCCGACGGTGCCCGGGTGGAGGTGACCTGGAGCCCGGAGTTCCTCCGTGAGGGCCACGCCGTGGAGGACACCCTGCGGCCGGACCGCCTGGTCTTCGGCGTGGCGTCCGCGCGCGGGGAACGGCTGCTGCGCGAGGTGTACCGGCCGGTCATCGAGCACCACTGCCCGGTCGTGGTCACCGACTACGCCACCGCCGAGCTGATCAAGGTGTCCGCGAACACCTTCCTCGCCATGAAGATCTCCTTCATCAACGCGATCGCCGAGATCTGCGAGGCCGCCGGGGCGGACGTGCTGCCGCTGGCCGCGGCCCTCGGCCACGACGAGCGCATCGGCGGGTCCTTCCTCGGCCCGGGGCTGGGCTTCGGCGGAGGCTGCCTGCCCAAGGACATCCGCGCGCTGCTGGCCTGCGCCTCGGAGCTGGGGCTCGGGGACGTGGCCGCGTTCCTGCACCAGATCGACGTCATCAACCTGCGGCGCAGGACCCGGGTGGTGGACGCCGGCCGGGAGATGCTCGGTGGCCGGTACGCGGGCAGGCGGGTCTGCGTGCTCGGCGCGGCCTTCAAGCCCGGCACCGACGACGTGCGCGACTCCCCCGCTCTGGCCGTGGCGCAGGCGGTGCTTGACGAAGGCGCCGACGTGGTGGTGCACGATCCGGTGGCGACGGGTGGTGCCGCGCGGTCCCATCCCCGGCTGCGGTACGCAGGCACGCTCGCCGGCGCGGCGAAGGACGCCGACCTCGTCATGCTGCTCACCGACTGGACCGAGTGGCGAGGCATGGATCCGGCCGTACTGGAGCCCTGGGTGCGCGAGCGCACCATCGTGGACGCTCGCCACGCGCTGTCCCCCTCGCGCTGGCGATCGGCCGGCTGGAACTACCGCGCCTGACCCCCGCCGGGTGTACCGCTCCGGGCCGCGCCGTGGCGGCGCGGCCCCCGGCGCGGCGCTACTTGACGCCGCGGATGACGTACAGGCCGCGGTGCCGCTCGATGGAGACCTCGCTGAGCCCGAGGTCGTCCGCCCACCGCGCGAGGCGGCGGCGCGGCTGCGGCTTCTCGTGCCGCGGCGCGAGCCAGTCGAAAGTGTCGAGGATCGACCAGGTCAGCCTGGTTGCGTCGTCGGGAAGCCCGAGGTGGCGGTGGTTGGCCACCGGCACAAGGCGCATGAGCCACTGGCCCGCGACCGGCACCGAGCCGAGCGCGTCGGAGATCGGCAGCAACGACGGAACCGTCCGCTGGACCAGGCGGTACAGCCGGTGGGGCGGGATGCGCTTGGTCACCGGACGCAGGAGCTGCCGCAGGTGCGGGTAGGCGACGACAGCCGCGTAGACGTCGACGCAGAACCGTCCGCCTGGTCGCAGGTAGCGGAACATCGTCTTGAAGGCCCGCTCGACGTCGGGGGTGTGCTGGATCACTCCCAGGCACACCAGGTGGTCGAACGACTCCGCGCGCAGCGGCAGGTCGTAGATGCTCGCCTGGATCAGCCGCAGGTTGGGGAACCGGCCGTTGGAGGCGGCGTTGGCCTGGACGGCGCTGGAGATGTCCACCGAGGTGACGACCGCGCCGGTCTCGCAGAGCACCTCGGTGAACCGCCCCGCGCCGCTGCCGCATTCAAGGACGCTGCTGCCCCGCAGCTCGGCGAGCGACCACCCGCTCTGGCGCACGAGCCGCTCGCGTGAGATCGGTACCCCGGTGACGGAGTCCAGCTGAGTGAGGCGGTGCTGGTTCCACTGGTAGCCGAACGACTCGCCGTAGTTGTCCCACGGCACGAACCGCGGCACCTGACCGTCGATCGGGTAGGTGACGTCGCAGCTCTCACAGCGCAGCCCGGCGGCCGTACGCAACGGCCCGCGGCAGCGAGGACACACCAGCTCCTCGTGCCAGTCGCGGGTGCCCGGCGCCGGCCGGGGATCGGAGATCGCCATTCTCAGTCACCTCCAGGCGCCGCGAAGACGTATTCGTTGCACCCGAGGCGGCCCTTGCAGGTGCGCAGGAAGGTCAGCTGGAAGCCGCGGCCGCGCAGATGGCCGAAGACCTGCTCCGGGGTCGCCACCTCGAACGGGAAACCGCCGATCCAGTCGACGAGGTCGTGCCGCGCCGACATCCCGCGCCGCCGGACGCGGGCCCGCGGCGACCCACCGTCCCCCTCGCCGGCGAGCCGCCCGACCAGGCGCCTGGCCCCGAAGTACGTACCGCCGGACAGCAGCAGCGCTCCTCTGGCCAGCGGCCCGGAGCGGACGTAGCGGTGCTTCACCTTCCACCACAGGCGGCTCGGCAGGCCCTGGTCGTTGTAGATGGCGATGTACAGCGCGCCGCCCGGTGCGACCAGCCGGGCGGCGGCGTCGACCGCGCGCCACATCTCGCCGGTGTGGTGCAGCACCCCCCAGGAGTAGACGACGTCGAACCTCCCCAGGCGGCGCATGTGGTCGTCGTCGAGGATGGAGCCGCGTTCGATCGTCCAGTCCCCGTGCGGGGCGAACCTGCGGCGCAGTTCCTCACAGGCGGCGACCGACGCGGGGTCGTAGTCGAAGGAGTGGACCTTCGCGCCGAGCCGGTGCGCGGCGAGCGAGAACAACCCGCTCCCGCAGCCGACGTCCAGGAAGGTGCGTCCGGCGAGGTCGCCGGCCTCCAGTGCGGCCGTGAGCGAGGCGGTGGCGTCGGCGATGCGCCGCTCGTCCACCACGTCCAGATATCTCAGCCAGTTCTCACCGAAGGCGAAGCGCTCATCGGCGCTCCGTCGCCTTTCGTCCACAGCCACCAGGTCACTCCGATCTGTCGGATGTCCGAAGGGCGGGTCGCGGGCCGTGCCCGCGCACCCGCAGCAGCCGGCGGTACAGACCGGCGTACGCCCCGACCATGGCGTCGAGGCTCAGGTTGGCGCGGCTCCAGTCGCGCGCGGCGGCGCCGAGCCGCTCGGCGAGCGGCCGGTCGGTCAGCAGCGTCTCGACGGCGGCGGCCAGGGACCCCGGATCCTCCGGCGGGACCAGCAGGCCGCGGCCGTCGAGGAGCTCGCGGTTGCCGCCGGCGTCCGTCACGACCAGCGGCCTGCCCGCCGCCATGGCCTCCATGATCGCGTTGCACAGGCCGTCCGCCAGGCCGGGGTGGACGACGACGTCGGCCCGTGCCAGAAGCGCGGGCACGTCCGCGCGGCAGCCGAGGAACCGGACCTCCACCTCCAGCGAGCGGGCCTGGCGTTCCAGGGCCGCTCGTTCCGGCCCGTCCCCGGCCAGCGCCGTCACGCACTTCACCCCCCGCGCGCGCAGGACGGCCATCGCCTCCAGCAGGTGCCGGTGCCCCTTGTAGGGGTGCAGGTTGGCGACGACCAGCACCACAGGCGCCGTGACGCCGAGGTCCGCCGGCGGCGCCGGCTCATAGGCGGACGCCGGCAGCCCGTTGTAGACGACGGTGATCTTGTCGGCCGGCACGCGGCGGAGCCGCGCGACCTGCTCGGCCACGCCGGCGGCGTTCGCCACGACCAGGTCGGCGAGGCGGTCCGCCAGGCGGGCGAGCCACACGGCGGCCCCGGCGGCGCCGGTCAGCGTGGCCAGTGCGCGTTCGCCGGTGACGACGACGGGGACCCGGGCCAGCCGCCCCGCGCACACCCCGGCGACGTTGGCGCGGATGAGGAAGGTGTTCAGCACGTCGGGCCGCGCGCGCCGGAGCCGCCGCACGAGCGACGCGAACGCCGCGACGTTGCGCGGCAGGGCCGCCGGCCCTCTGCGGAATCCGAGGTGGACGACGGGGACGCCGGCCTCACGCAGCACCGCCTCCCAGTGCCCTCCCTCGTACATGACCAGGACCTCGACCTCCTCGCCGCGCTCGCGTAG